>JABEVK010000128.1 GCA_013044245.1 Spirochaetales bacterium
CTGTTACTTCAATGTGAACCCATCTGTTCAATTGACCAACGCCATAGAAGTTCCTTCACCTCTGTTAAGTAGCATGCAAGACCTTACTACTGTCTCGTTAGGGGGAACCGGAACGATTGATCACTTGATCAACGGTCTAGGAACAGCCGCTAACAGCACGAGCAATATACAGACCTACAATCCTCTTCCTTAAGCCGTGTAATTTCTTAAAAACCTCCGCTCTACAGCGGAGGTTTTTTTCTTGACAGGACGTTTTCACGGTACTAGGCTTTTTTTTAGCGACTAAAAGGTGGGGTGTATGGCCACAGAGACGCAAATGCTACGAAATTTTTCCCTAGTAGGGCATAGCGGTACAGGCAAAACTTCCTTGTTCGAACAAATCCTCTTTCAAGGAAAAGTCATTCCTAAAGCTGAACGGGTAGAAAGCGGTCGTACGGTCAGCGACTTTGCAGAAGAAGAAATATCCCGAGGATTATCAATCCACACCGCATTAGCGAATATCACCTGGAAGGGAACCAAGATAAACGTTTTTGACACCCCGGGAGATTCCGACTTTTCGGGTGAAGTTATTTCTGCTTTTCGCGCCAGTGAATCTGCGGTTCTAGTTATAGGCGCCAGGAGTGGCGTTCAAATCGAAACACTTAAACTTTGGCGCTTTCTTGATACCCATTCCATGCCTCGCATGATTTTTATCAACAAGGTTGATAAAGCCGCCTCAGACTTTTGGCGAACCCTCGACGATTTACAAGAAAAGTTTTCGGTACCTTTTGTTCCAGTTTGTATCCCGATGGGGCACGACGAAGAACATAGGGGTGTCATTAACCTTCTTGAAAATTCCGCCTATTTTCTGGACCCTTCAGGTCAAGGCGAAACCCCAGGCGAAATCCCTCCCGAGTATCAAAAAGAAGCTTCGAAAGCCCGGCTCAACCTTATCGAGGAAGCCGCCGAGGGTGACGAAGAGCTTCTTGAACACTATGCATCCAATGACACTCTTAGTGACGACGAAATCAAGCAAGGTCTACGGCAAGGCTTAGCGAGAAATCAATTTGTCCCTGTTTTTTGTGGTTCAGCAATCCTAAACTCGGGGATCGTAGCACTTTTGGACTTTATTGCTGCAGATTCCCCTTCACCATTTCACGTTGTTGAACCCTGTGTTTCCGGCGAAAAAGAACGTCAAATCTCCCCCGAGGGAGAATTTTCGGGCATAGTGTTTAAAACAGTCCTCGATCAGTTTGCAGGCCGCTTGTCTTTTGTCAAAATTGTCACAGGGACGTTAAGTCACGGCAAGGATTTTTTTGTCCCACGTCTTGGCAAAACCTTTAAGGTTGGGAAACTTTTTACGTGTCAGGGGAAAAAACTTCAGGAGGTTGGTGAACTCTCTGCTGGAGACATCGGAATCCTTGCCAAGTTTGACGACCTAAAAACCAACGACAGCCTGTGTCCCAGTGAGGATGTGATTCACTATCTGCCGTTAGAACTGCCTCGCCCTGTTCATGCCATCACTATCGTTTCAAAAGCCCAGCGCGATGAGGACAAACTCAATCAAATTCTTGTCAAAGAAGCGGAACAAAATCTGACTTTTCAGGTGGTCTACAACCACGAAACCAAAGAGACAATCCTTTCCTCGATGGGCGAATTGAGTTTGGCAATCTTACTCGATAAGATCCGGAACGCCAAAATTGATTTTCTCACTCGCTTACCAAAAATCTCATATCGTGAAACCATCACAAAAAGCGCCGAAGCCGAGTACACCCACAAAAAGCAGACAGGGGGACACGGGCAGTATGCAAAAGTCTTAATGGATTTTCATCCCCTTCCCCGAGGCGAGGGGTTTGTCTTTAGTAATACTCTCAAAGGGCAAAACGTCTCAAAGGGTTACCTCCCAGCCGTCGAAAAAGGGATTCAAGAAGCTATGCTAGAGGGCTTCCTTGCCGGCTTTCCTCTCATCGATCTGAAAGCAAACCTTTCTGACGGTAAAGAACACCCCGTCGATTCTTCAGAACTAGCCTTTAAGTTAGCGGCACGAGGCGCCTTCCGCGAAGCTCTTGCTCAGGCTCACGTCATACTTTTGGAGCCTATTATGATGGTATCGCTCTTTGTTGATGAAAAGTACTTGGGCGATATTCTAGCGGATATTTCAGGAAAACGAGGTCGTGTGCTAGGTCAAGAATCTTTTGGAAAAGATATCGTCGTCGTGAAAGCGCAGATTCCTCATGCTGAAATGCTCCAATATGCTCTAAGCCTCAAAGCTTTAACGAGCGGTACAGGAGCGTTTGAAATGGAATTTGATCATTTTAGTCCTTTGGGAAGCCGTGAAACCGAGCTTCTCATCAAAGACTACCAGGCGCATCGTAAAAATGATGGCGAATCTTAAGCGGATTTGGGTTGAATAACCCGTCTGCACAGCGTAAAATGCCTTTAAAGGAGTATTCATGGCCGAGAAAGAAACCCTCGTGATTGCCTCGAAAGTAAAGGCATATATTAAGGAAGTAGCAGATTTAAAGTGTTCTGCTAGTGTTATCGACGTTCTCTCTGAAAAAGTACGAGCTCTTTGTGACGCCGCCATCGAAAAAGCCAAGGCGGATTCCCGAAAAACTTTAATGGACAAGGACTTTTAGGTTTTTGGGCTAAAACAAAAAAACCGTCTTTTCAGACGGTTTTTTTTTGCAGCAATGTGGTTACATGAAATGTTGTTACATGAGTTCTGAAGGACGACGTGCTGTATTGCCGGTTTTTTCACAAACGGCAACATGCTTCATTTTGCCATTTTCGAAAACAGATTTCATGCGAATTTTTCCACCCCATTTACTGAGCAGTTCCTGGGCGCCTTCACGGCGGGCGTTCTTAGAGATGGCCTTCTTTGCCATGATATCCCTCCAAAATAATCACCAAACTTTACTTGAAAAATGGCAATTTGTCAAGAAACTCGCACCGATTTCTGCAAGGGGATCGATAATTCGCCTTCATAGGGCCACGTAAAATTAGGGTTAGAAAGATCTGCCAAGGTAAAGGGAATCATCGGTAACTCCTCTGATGGTTCGCCAAAAGATGGCGACTGTGGTGTCGAGATTTTCTGTTCTCGCTCAAGAGCAGACGATGCACCTTGACCAGATTTTTTTTGTGCGTCGAGAAACTTTTCGGCGCGTTTTAGAAAAGAAGGTCTTTCCGGAAAACGAACAGAAATTCGTTGTCGTTCACCCGACCACGGTAAAACCCCGGGAGCGGCTACCGCATAATAAGCCGACCCAGCCTCAGAGCGAAACGGTTGCTCTACAGGGCCTGCCGCTTGAATTATTCCCTCGTCTAGCCAAATTTTCCATTGTGAAAGCACTTGGCTGGGATCGTTATTGAGCTCTTCCCAACACCAAAAGTCTGCTTCTGAAACACCTGGTAAAAAGAAAGGCAGTTGCAAAACCGTAGTCCCATCCTCGTCAACCAGGCGTGCCGATCGATAGGGCCCCGTATGTTTTACAACGAAACCGTCCGGATCAACAAAAACTGCCTCTTTGGGAAAAAAAGCCTCTTTCCAGGACAGGAGCGTCTCTTCGGTTAACCCTGATGAATCTAAAGCAACCTCTAGCTGAGGAACCGAAAACCAATCGGCCAGCAAGAGAAGATCGTCCCGCAAGTTTCGGCGTTCAGCCGAGTCAGCTTTTAACCACTGCTTGAGCCGACTTTCTACAAAAGTCGGCCAATCTGTCTCTAGATTCACTTCAGTCTCCCTTGAGACTATCGGCGCCTGCGATCAAGGCCTGAACAGCTTTTACTCCCACTCAATCGTGGCCGGCGGTTTTGACGAAATGTCATAGACCACCCTCCCCACGGCTTTCACTTGGTTGGTAATCAAACTCGAGATTTCAAGCAGGTCTTTCATTGGGAAGGGGTAAACATCCGCCGACATTCCGTCTTTTGAAACCACAGCCCGTAAGGCTAGAACGTAGCCATAGTCACGAGTATCACCGGTTACCCCGACAGAATGGACGGGAAGTAAAACGCTAAATGCCTGCCAAATTTCTCGATACAAGCCCCGCCGCTTCAATTCTTGGATATAAATCCAGTCGGCTTCGCGGAGAATATCGCATTTTTCGCGAGTGACTTCCCCTAGAACGCGTATGCCTAGCCCCGGCCCAGGAAACGGGTGCCGCCATACGATACTCTCGGGTAAGCCAAGCTTTTCACCCAAAGCCCGAACTTCGTCTTTGTACAACATTTCAAGAGGCTCAACGATCAGTCCCGCTTGGCGTTTGGCTTCAACTAAGGGAGTTCCCACGTTGTGGTGACTTTTAATCACGTGCGCTTTTTTTCCCACCCCTTTTCCGGATTCAATTAAGTCGGTATACAGAGTCCCTTGAGCCAAAAAGTAATGCCCTAGATTAAGACTTTTAACCTGGGCTTCTTGGACTTGGATAAACATATCGCCAATTGCTTTTCGTTTATCTTCCGGATCACTTAAGCCCTTCAAAACCCCCAAAAACTGTTCCTCGGCATGCACAACATTCAAATGTCGGGCACCAAGTTTTTCTAAGCCGGCAACGACTTCGTCAGACTCATGGAGACGCATTAGTCCGGTGTCGACATACAACAGGTGAACCTGGTCTGGATCAAGGGTTTTTAAGAGCATCGCTCCGGCGACTGTCGAGTCCACCCCGCCCGAAATCAACAAAAGTACAGGGGTCGTCCCCACGCGCTGACGAAGTTTTTCACCTTCTTGAGCTAGGTACAAGTCCATGCTCCATTCTTTTCGTGCATCACAAATGCCAAAGGCAAAATTGGCCAAAATAGTGTTGCCGAACTCACAGTGGCTGACTTCTGGGTGAAACTGGATTCCCCAGGCTTTGGCCGAGGCATTCCACGCCGCTGCCGGATGGTTGTCAGATTCACCAACCAACTCAAAACCCGGTGCTAAACGATGAATGCTGTCCCCATGACTCATCCAAGAGACAAAACCCGAAGGCACCCCCTTGAACAAGGGGTTTTCTCCCGAAAGTGTCACAGGAGCTCGTCCATACTCTTTGACCCGCTGAGCCCGGACTTCACCACCTTGAAGGTGTGTCAGCAATTGAAATCCATAACAAATGCCTAAAACAGGCAAACCCGTCTTCAAAACCCGCTCGTCAACCAAGGGAGCTCCGTCTTCGTACACAGAATACGGCGAACCTGACAGTACTAAACCTTTAACATCGGTCAAGGCCTCGGCTGACAAGGATGTGTCATGCGGGCGAATCTCTGCATAGACGCCCAACTCTCTCAATCGGCGTCCAATCAGCTGACAGGTTTGTCCGCCAAAATCTATAATGACGATCTTGTCCATGGGCTCTTCCTTACAATGGTCTGAGCTCGGTCGGCGCCGACCGAGACAATATCGATGGGAGTCCCTGTAAAGGACTCAATGAAACTGAGATAGTCGCGAGCCTTTACCGGCAAGGAATCCCAGGTGCGGCACTCACCCAGCGGCGTCTTCCAGCCCGGGAATGACTTAATCACAGGTTCAACAGCCTCAAGCTCGGCTACAGTGGCAGGAAAATCATCAGTCACCTGTCCGTTGAGCTTATATCCTGTGCAAACTTGCACTTCCTCAAACTCATCGTAAACATCCATCTTGGTAGCAATTAAGCCATCAAGGCTGTTCGTCCAGCAGGCATATCGTAACGCCACTAAGTCCAAAAAGCCGGTTCGCCGGGCTCGTCCCGTCGTCACACCGTATTCTTGGCCCACTTCTCGCAGTTTTTCTCCTAGAGGATTCCCCGTCGTAAATTCTGTCGGAAAAGGACCATTGCCCACTCGAGTCGAATAGGCTTTAAAGACCCCAAACACCTTGTCGATATGCCGAGGGCCAATACCTCCGCCCAGTGCGGCCCCCCCAGCGGCCGAATACCCTGATGAAACAAAAGGATAGGTGCCATAGTCCAAATCCAAAAGAACGCCTTGAGCCCCTTCAAAAAGGATGTCCCGATGTGCGTTCCTCCGCATGAAGGCCACTAAATCGGTGACCATAGGGCGCAAGCGTTCACGGAAAGGGGCTAAGAATTCTTTTTCCGCAGGACGAAGATGATCCCAACAGGCCGAAACAAAAAGCTCACCTACCCGCACACCATCGCGGTGCGCTTTCAAGGCGTAGGTAATTCCGATGCCTCTGCCTGTGGTTCCAATGGGGACACGACGTTTAGTCTCCATCTCTTGATCGAGCTCTTTATACGTAGGAAGTACGAGATGGGCACGGTCGGATACCCAAACTCGGCCCTGCCAATTGACACCTTGACGAGCCAACTCATCCAGCTCGCTAAATAAAGCCGCAGGGTCAACCACCATCCCCGAGCCTAAAACAGCAACTTTTCCGGGAACGATGATCCCCGAGGGAACCAAATGGAGTTTGTAAGTGACCCCTTGGGCGACCACCGTGTGGCCAGCGTTAGCACCTCCCGAAAAACGGACGACCAAATCGGCTTCATCTGCCAAACGGTCAACCATTTTGCCCTTACCTTCATCACCCCATTGGGCCCCTACGACAACGATCTTCATGCTTCCTTCCTCTAATGGCTAATTTCGGGAGTAGTTTGGCGCTTCTTGCGTAATCATAACGTCGTGCGCATGACTTTCGCGAAGGCCGGCGGCCGTGATTCTAATGAATTTTTTGTAAGCCCGCAATTCCTCGAGATTGCGACACCCCGTGTAGTGCATTCCCTTTTGAAGGCCTGTGACCAATTGGTGAAGGAATGGCTTGAGCTCACCTTTGAAGGGGACTCGCCCTTCGATCCCTTCAGGGACAGGGTCAGCGCCTTTTTCCATGGCGTATCGATCACCAGCGCCCTCTTTAATGGCACCCAACGAACCCATACCGCGGTACTCTTTAAAGATACGTCCTTCATAGATGATTTCACGACCAGGAGCTTCTTTAAGACCTGCAAAGAGGTTTCCCATCATAACAGCCGAAGCACCAGCCCCGATAGCTTTCACAATATCGCCCGAAAACTTAATTCCGCCGTCGGCAATAATGGGCACACCAGCCTCTGCGGCTACTTCCGCACAATCCCATACCGCCGAAAATTGGGCGACACCGATTCCCGAGACAATTCGTGTCGTACAAATCGAACCGGGGCCTACTCCCACCTTAATGGCGTCAGCCCCCGCCTCGACTAAACGACGGGCGCCTTCTTTGGTCGCAACATTGCCGCCAATGACTGAAATATCAAATTTTTTCTTGATCCCTTTGATAGCTTCGATAACAACCTTACTGTCGCCATGAGCCACATCCAGAACAACAAAGTCAACTTTTGCCTGGGTTAAAAGCGGTAAACGTTTTTCCCAATCTTGGGGAGACACGGCGGCACCGACAATCAAACGTCCTTGGGCATCAACGGAGGCACGGGGAAAGGCTTGGTGCTTTTCCATATCTTTGACCGTGACTAAACCGATCAGCCGACCATCGTTATCGACCACGGGCAACTTTTCAATCTTATAGCGGTTAAATTTTTCTTCCGCGGTGGCCACTGAAACTTTTCCGATTTCCACTACCGGATTTTTTGTCATGACGTCTTCAACAAGCTGGCTATAATCATTACAAAAACGCAGATCGCGACCGGTTATGATACCAACAAGCTTTCGCTCGTGATCAACAACCGGCATTCCTGAAACTCCGTGTTCCAACATCAAGTTATGAACTTGATGGACTGTCTCACCTTTACGCACGACCACTGGGTTTTCTATAACCCAATTTAAATACCGCTTTACTCGGCCAACGTGCTCGGCCTGAACCTGGGGGCTGAGGTTGCGGTGGATCACTGCCGCCCCCCCTTCTAACGCTAGTGCAATCGCCAGTCGATCCTCCGAAACTGTGTCCATGGCTGCCGAAAGGATGGGTACATTCAGCGCAATCGTCTTGGTCAGTTGGGTTTTCACCTGACTTTCGCTGGGTGCAAAATCTGCATAGGACGGAAGCAAAAGCACATCGTCATAACTTAACGATTCTTCAAACTGCATGGAAAACCTCCTTTAAGTTCTGCATTTCTTTTTCGTACTTATCCGCTAAGGCGCGGGCCTTTGTAGCGGCTAAACCTTGATACCGTTCCGGTTGAGAAAAGAAGCTCTCGGGATCCCATCCCGTACAGGATCGCAATTGTTCCGAAAGTTTTTTCCATAGCTCTGGCCGGGCCCTCAGGGCATCAATCAAAGACCTCTTCTGCTTTTCACATTCCAAAGTCAAAACCCGAACGACTTCGTGACCTTCGGGCTCGCCGGCTAACGACAACAGAATATAGACACTTTCGGCCAGTACCAGGTCGCCAGCCCCTTCGCGAAGATTTTTTTGCAAACGTTCCGTATCGACACTCAGGCCCGATAGGACTTTTTTCATACGGGCCACAGCCGCTGTGAAACCTGCCAGGTAGTCCACCACGAAGCGCCCCGACGCTGAATTCGTAAGATCACGCTGGTGTTCAGAAATTTGGTCCATGAAAAAGGTCATCACCCGGGGAGCAAAGGCCTTCCAGAGGCTTTTCACATGTTCCGAGTTCCAAGGATTGCGTTTCTGTGGCATCGTGGACGAGCCCACCTGAGTCGCCGAAAAATATTCACGAAGTTCGCCAATTTCAGATCGTTGCAGGTTTCGCAGGTCATCAGCAAGGTTGGCAAGAATTCCAAAGGCCACGTTGAGTTCCAACAAAAGCCGTAGAAGGTATTCGGGTTCCACCAGCTGAGTTGAATGTTCCGACGGCTCCAAGCCTAGGTGACCAAGAACCAAACGCTCTAAGGCTTCGGGGTCTTTCGTCATAACGCTCGTTGCATTGTACGCACCCACGGCGCCCGCAAATTTGCCCCGCAAGTCTGAGGCCCTTTTTTCGATTTCTTTGATCGATTTTCCCAACCGAGAAACATATTCAGACAGGGCAAACCCCACCGTGAGCGGTACTGCGTACTGTCCGTGGGTTCTACCGATTTGTGGAGTTTGGGCCTCGTTTCGGGCTAAGCTACACAATGAGATTTCTAAATCAACCAGCAGGGGAAGAATCACCTGACGGACGGCGTCTCGGATTTTTAGGGCATTAGCCGTATCGAGCATATCCACCGAGGTAGCCCCCAGGTGAACAAAAGGGACGAGTTCTTCGGGAAGATACCGCTTGATCACATTGACGAGAGCACGAATGTTGTGCTGGGTTTTTTCTTCTTCAGCATACACCGCTTCGGGCTGAACTTTGGCTTCTAGGTCGTCGATAGCGCCCAAAAGACGCTTTTGGTCCGCCTCAGTAAACCACAATTCGAGATGAGCCTTAAGCAAAGCGGCCTCACAACGAACGGCATAACGCACTGAAGCTTCTTCGCTTAGCAGGTCAGAAAGCTTGTCAAAAATCTCGGGGTTTGAAAGATAATACCGATGATCAAGGGGGGATAAATTGCGGAAAAGACTTCTTTGTTCCATGCGGCATTCTGACAGAATGCCCTAGTTTTGTCAAAGGTTCGACGCTAAACTAAAACCATGACCACTGCCCAAAAATCTCAGCTGTTTCAAAAAGGACTTAAAGCTGGTCGTGAGCGCCGCTATGCCGATGCCGTCACGGCATTTACACGTTTAGTCGACGGAGAAGACCCTCGAACCCTGCTACTTTTGGGCCGAAGCTACCATGGCCTAGGCGATTACCTTCAAGCAGTTCATCTATTTCATACAGGTCTTAAACTCTATGGAGACTCCGCTGAGTACCATTTTTTTTTGGGAAGAAGTTACCTGTCCGCAGGCTCTGCGGAACAAGCCATCTTCTGGTTAGAAAAAGCTTATCGAGAAAAGTTTGGCACTTCCCAAACCCTAGGACTATTGGGAAGTGCTTACCTTAAAGCCAAGAACCCCGCCAAGGCCGTTGAAATCCTCGAGAAAGCGGTGGGATTGGCTCCAGGCAATCGCGGTATCTACATTGCTTACCTCAATGCCCTTTATGTCCGTGCCGTTCAGCTGTTTCATGGTGGTAACGCCGATCTTGCCCGCCAAATTCTCTTGTTCCTTTTAGACCGTGGTGCCGAATCAGAGGGGCTTCACCTCTACCTTGCTTCGTGCTTCCGTGAATTAGGCCAATATGCTGACGCGTTGCCCCACTTAACTGCTGCCAGGCAGACAGCCCCGGATGATCCTGTTTTGGTTTCACAGTTGGTTGAAGCTCTCATGGCCACAGGCCAGCGCGACAAGGCCCGTAAACTCATGGCCCAGTACCAAGAGGTTCTCCCCGAAGGCACGGCCCCGTCTCCGGAACTTGTCGAGGAACTCTTACCCTGGCAGTACCTCAATCAAGGCAAACTTCGGCGGGCCGTCTACTTTGCTCTTAAAGTACTTAAACGCAAGCCTGAGTTTGCTGAAATGTCGCTAGTTATCGGCGAGGCCTATCGCCGCCTTGGTCAAGATGCGAAAGCTGAAGCACATTTAGAACGAGCTAGGAAAAATCCCCAAGTCAGCTTGCAAGCCGAATATTCTTTGTTGTCTTTGCATTGGCAAAACGGGCATTACCAAAAAGCCTTAACCGAGGCTCAGCGGCTAAAAAAACTCACCCCCAGCGATGATAGCCTCAATTATTACATCACCTTACTCAAGTGTGAACTTGATACACCCCCGGCGGAGAACATTGAAGCTCTCCGTTCGTTGATCGCCCGGTTAGAACCTGATCCTTTTCTTTTTGCCGCCCTGGCGAAAGAGTACCAAAAAACTGGTCTAGAAGATTTGGCTCACCCCTGGTTAAAACGTGCCTTAAAACTGGACCCACAGAACAAAAGTGCTGTCGAAACCTTAGCAATGATCCTCCCCACTTTAGACATTCCCGATTGGAAACAAGCCTTTGAGCAGTATTTGGAACTTCGCCACACCGATCAGACCATCCTCAGGGTCTTTACTCAGCGTTTACTCGAAGCCAAAGATTGGCCCGAGGCACAGCAACGGCTCTTGCAATGGATCTCGCAAGGACACCGTACGCATGGCAACCTGAGGGCCTTGGCCTATGTTTACCGAATGCGAAATCTCTTTTCAGAGGCCTTCCTCATCTATCGAGATCTTTTGCATCAAGACCCTAAAAATCCCGAGTATTTATCTGGTGTTGTTTTATGCCTGTATAAGCTAGGAAAAAAAGAACTGGCCCTGGAATTCGCCCGCAAGGCCGCCGTGGCAGCGCCCCAAAATGCTCGCTTTGCCTATCAGATCGGACTAATCGCTCAGGCTTGCCACGACCGCGAGCAAGCCGAACGAAGCTTTCGAAAAGCGATCGAGATTGAGACCAACCATTGGCCCAGTTACCTCAAACTCTCAGAACTCTTTGCTGAAGCGGGGGATACCGCGTCAGCCGAGAGGTACAAAAAACACGCAGAAGCACTAAAATTGAAAACTTAACCCCTTGCCGGTTCCTTCATATCCCTTATACTGAGAAGGAAAGGAGATGCTCATGTCCGCCAAAGCTCTGGATTTATTTCATGCCTATCAAGAAAACACCCTTCCCCGTGACGGCGGGTATATCGTTTCTTCATTTTTTGATGGTAGTTCCACCTATTCACGCTATGAGGTAACTTCGTATAGTGGCGTGAAAAATATTTTTTTAACGGACGAAGGCCTTACTTTTCAGTCCGACGGCAATAAGCTCTTCATTCTCGTCGAGCCTGCCACTTACCCCCGTAAACAGCTCGAGCCGGTCTACCGTGACAAAAATGAATCCATCCCTCACCGGTATAAAGAATTGAAAACTTTCACGTGTAAAGATCAAACCAAGGTCATGGTGAGCGCCGAACCAGTGCAATGTTACTCTGCCTTCACGATTTTGAAACCCACCTCAATCAACTTTGCGCTCGTCTTTTACAACACCCCCGATATTTTACAGACTATGGAGTTCTTCTTTCAAAAAACACTCAACCGCGAAGCTGGTGTTCCTCAGATCAATGCCAACGAAGCCGCAAAAACGATCTCAGAAGGAATTGCCAAGCTATTATTGAGGTTCTAGCAATAAGACTTCGGTGTATACAGGACTCTTTTCTTTAAACCGTGGTAAGAATATAGACTTCCCAGGGGCGTAGTGTAATCTTTCCGGCCTTGACGGATGATGAAGAGGCTGGATAGTTGGATAGTAGCACCACCCAGTTCCCTTGTGTGCCTCGGGAACGTGGCAAATTCCACGTGACAAACTCACGGCTCCAGTTGCCGACAAGAGCTACCAGATTTCGCCCTTTTCCGCGTTGAACCGCATAAATGTGGGGGTGGTGGCTCCAGCGAACCCACTTCCCGTGTCGTAAAGCCGCGTTATCTTGTCTCAAACGGATCACTTTACGGTAAAATTCCCACACGCTATCAGAGTCACCCTGCTGGCGCTCCCAGTTGATCGTTTCGTAGTCGTACGCTGGCTTCAACCAGGCTGTTCCTTTAGTAAACCCCGCTTGAGGTGCTGATGACCATGAGTACGGTGTTCGAGCATTATCCCGACCATACATGAGCAAATGCGCCAGCGCGAGTTCCGCGTCTTGCCCCTGCTCAAGGGCTTCATGATACCGCCGTAGAGAAGCCTGGTCTTGAAAATCTGCTGGGCTTTTAAAGCCAGCATTGCCCAATCCTAGCTCTTCCCCTTGGTAGATAAAAGGCGTTCCCCATGAGGTCAGCAAGACAGCGGCAAAGAATTGTGCTGAGCGTCGCCGAAGGTAACGGTCGTCCCCCCAAAGAGAAAGGTGGCGACCTTGGTCATGATTGCTGAAAAAAGCGGTGTCCCAAGCGTGTTGACCTGAAAACTTACGGTACCACCGCTCATGATTTTTCAAGAAATCTTGTGCTCGCGGGTGAGGCAAAAAAAACTGATCAAAATGAAAGATAGCATCTAGTTCTTGTTGCCTTGCGGTATATAACAACGCGGTAGACGGTGTTGTTCCGCCCGTTTCACCGATTGCCACCGCCCCCCAAGGCTCTAAAACAGCTTTGCGAAACTCACGGAGGTGGGCATGGGTAAGACGGGTATTCTTAAACTGCTTCAACTTTAAGTGGGCGGGAGCGTCTGGGAGGCCCAACGGTTTGCCCAGATGATGCACGGCATCCAGCCTAAAGCCATCAATACCCTTTTCAAGCCACCAGCGGGCGATCGAAAACATTTCTTGGCGCACTTCGGGATTTTCCCAGTTCAAGTCGGGTTGACTAGGCAAAAAATGGTGTAAATACCATTGACCGGTTTCTTCAGATTGCGTCCAAGCTGACCCGCCAAAATAAGAATCCCAGTTATTCGGCGGTCCCCCGTGGGGATGTGTGTCACTAGGTCGCCCATCGGACCAATAGTACCATTGGCGGTAGCGGCTATTAACGGAGCTTTTGGCATCTTGAAACCACGGGTGCTGGCTAGAGGTGTGATTGACCACGAAATCCATCAACACCCTGAGGTTTTTCTTGTGGGCTTTGGCCAAAAGTTCTTCTAAATCGGCTAAGGTTCCCAATTCAGGAGCCACTGACCGATAATCAGAAACATCGTAACCATTATCTTCGTTAGGCGAAGCACAGAAAGGGGACAGCCAGAGAGTATTTACCCCCAACGAGGTGATCGCTTCCAGTTTGTCGATTACACCACGAAGATCGCCAATACCATCCCCGTTACTATCGTAAAAACTGCGGAGATAAAGCTGGTAAACTACCGCATCGCGGAACCAGTCAGAACTCTTCATCGCCTTTAAACAGCTTTACCTGCCGCTTTTCCCAGTCTATTGGCAATAGCTCTTCCTACGCCATTTGCTGGGGGTAGCTGTGCCAAAATCAAGCCACAACAGGCTTCGTCCATTTCATGAAAAGAGGCATACAGGTATTTAGCATAACTTTCCCAGTCTGCAAACTTTAAAACTTCCCATGCTGAGGGAATATTTTCGGGCAGATTTCCTTCCAAAACTAAAACCCCGATTTTACGATCATCTTGATACCATGCCAATAACTCTGCGGACTGAGAAAAAAGCTGAACTTCAGCTTCGGGCTTGTAATGGGTGTATTTGAGCCCCGGCGATACCGGGCGACCTTCTGAGGGCACCTGGTACGGCAAGGACTCAGGATCAACAGACAAGACTGCGGCAATTTGCTCAACGGTAACCGCGCCAGGGCGTAGGACCTTGGGAACTCCCCCCGGAAAGGCTACAATGGTCGATTCTAACCCAATCTCAGCGTCATCACCTTGTAAAATTGCTTCGACCCGCCCCAACATGGCGCTTTTCGCCATCTCAAAGTTGGTGGGGCTAGGCGCACCCGACACGTTTGCTGAAGGAGCGGCAATGGGGACACCGGCTTCCAAGAGTAACTTCTGCGCATCAGCATTACTGGGCCAACGCACTGCGACCGTTGGTAAGCCCGCCGTGACAATGTCAGGGACATTGGGGTTCTTGGGAAGAACTAACGAAAGAGGACCAGGCCAGAATGCCTGTGCGAGTTGTCGAGCCTCGGGGGAAACCTCTGAGGCAACCTCATCGAGTTGTTCCCAACTAGCAATGTGAACAATTAAAGGGTTATCAGACGGACGGCCTTTTGCCGTAAAAATCCGCGTGCAAGCCACAGGATTAAACGCACTTGCCCCCAGGCCGTAAACGGTTTCTGTAGGAAACACCACCAGCCCACCACGACGTATCACTGCGGCGGCTTCAGGAATTTGGTCAGAAGGGATTATAAGTGTCTTCATATATCTCCAAAGCATCTAGCATTGTAAGGATTTTTTGACAAAAGGCAATCCGTGCGCTACGATTTTGCGAGGGGGATATCATTTTGAGCCTTGTCGCGATTCTCAATTCCGACCCAACCGTTCAAGCTCGTTTGGATAAAGCCTTAAGAAAAGACGGCCAACGACGGTTTCCCCTGTTGAAAGCTTCCGACATTGAAGAGGCTCTCGAAATTCTTAATTTTGATCTTCCAGAAATTGTTGTCATGAACGTGGATGATCCCAATCTTCCTCTCGCCCCTGTCCTTTCTACCCTAAGAACCGACTCATGGATGCAGAATTTCGCCTTGATAGCGGTATACGACCCCTCTCTAGGGCCAGAGTCAAGAGTGTATAAATTAGTCGCTCCCTTAAACATCCTTGCGGCCTTAAGCACCGATCAAATTTCAGAATACTTGTTCAAATACTTGAAAATTCTGGAAAACAATCATCAACTTATGGTTAAATTAGAGGTTTCTGGTGCCGGAGAAGTCAAAACTACGGGTGTCTTTAATATTAGTAACGACCCTATGACGGTGCCGATTTATACGGGGCTGGCGGCGCAGACCTTAGTGCAACGAGGCTTAATTGAGCCTTCTCGGAAACGCGATCTGCAAATTGCTCTCGCTGAGTTGGTTCAAAATGCGATAGAACACGGTCATTGCGGTCTCAATGCATCAGAAAAAGCAGAATTTTTAGCACAAGGTGGTTCTATCGCCGACCTTATCGAAAAAAAATGCCAGGAAAACCCCATTTTAGCTGACATGAAGGTTACCTTGGAATGGGAAATCACCTCTGCAAAGTCAAAATTTTATGTCCGCGACCAAGGAAAAGGGTTTGATGTCGAGGGTTGGCTCGCTACCTTGCGAACCCATGGTCCTGGAGCCCTCTCCGGCAGGGGAATTAAACTGGCTCGCAGTCTTGGGGGACAACTTTCGTATAACCGAACGGGCAATGTTGCCTGCCTCACCGTAAACCACCCTTCGGTAGCAGGTCGTGAACCGCCACGAGGGTTTGAAGGCGAAGAAATTGTGATTGCCCAAAAGGGCGATGTCGTTTTTCAGCAAGGGGAGCTGAGTGACCACCTGTATTTTATTGTCAGTGGAACGTTTGGTGTCTATCATGATGGCGTGCCGCTCAATCACCTCGGCCCTGCCGATGTCTTTATGGGTGAAATGTCCTTTCTAACCAATAATGTTCGGACCGCGACCGTTTTGTGTGAAACTACAGGCCGCTTGATCAAAATCTCTCGTCGATCCTTTGTCAAAACCTTGCGGGAGTTTCCCCATTATGGCTTTTTCTTAGCCAAGCTCATGGCAAAAAAACTTTCTTCAGGTAACGAAGAGCGTGCCAGACAAGTTCTCGATGATCTTACCGTTTAAACTATAGGATAGCGAAGCATGTACCCACTGTTATTTTCAAAGGTCCTTAAAGAAAAAGTTTGGGGGGGGCGCGAATTTGAGGAGTTTCTCAATCTCCGCCTTAAACCCGGTGTCACCTATGGCGAATCCTGGGAGGTTTCCGCCCATCCCAGTGGCCCTTCTATGGTGACACAAGGCCCTTGGCAAGGAAGATCCTTACCAGAGTTAGTTTTAGACAGGCCTGATTTGCTGGGTGCTGTCGAACCTCGTTACCAGAAGAAATTTCCCCTTCTTATTAAATATCTCGACATCCACGATCGGTTGTCAGTTCAAGTCCACCCCGAGGATTCTTACGCTCTGGCTCACGAGGGGGAATGGGGAAAATCGGAATGCTGGTATGTCCTGAAGGCCAGCCCTGATGCTCGGTTAATTTTGGGGTTAGCTCCCGGTATCGATCGCGAGACTTTTCGAAAAAAAAGTCAAACACGGTCCTGGGAAGGTCTATTTCAAGAGGTTTCTGTCCATGAAGGGGATTTTATTCCCATCCCTCCAGGAACGGTTCATGCTTCCCTTCAAGGATCCCTGTTCATTTGCGAAGTTCAGCAAAATTCTGATACTACCTACCGTATTTATGACTTTGACAGGTTGGACAACGGCGTTCTACGCCCCCTACACCTTGAACAAGCCCTTGAAGTCATTCAATTTGATCAACAACCTCGTCCGATACCCCGCCACGAACGCAGGGCAACCAATGTCCGGGGAGCCGCGTGGGAGACCTTGGCCGAAGACCCTCACTATCGCGTTGCTCACCTCGCTTTTGACGGAGAATGGGAAGACCCTGCCCTAGACGTCTTTCATATTCACTCGGTCTTGGCGGGGAAGGGAACAGTTCAGTCATCCCTAGGGGAGTGGCCAGTCAATGCTGGCCAAACATGGCTGATTCCCGCCCAGGTTCATACCGTTTGGACGGGAAACCTCAAAATGCTTCGCTCTTGGGTTTGAAACCTTAAAACCGAAACTCAGGATAGATCAGTCTGACCATTTCCGGCAAGGTTTTGTTGTGATAGAGAATTCCGTACATCACGGCAGAGCGTAAAACTTTTTTGACGTAGTACCTAGTCTCGCTAAAAGGAACAGCCTCCACGAAAATTTCTTCGGGGAGACTGCCTAGAGTTCGCCTCCATGAGGCGACACGACCATAACCGGCGTTATAGGCCATCAAAGCTAGATAGGCCTTTTTCTCGTCCCGTAGCAAATCACCTAAATACCGGGCACCTAAGGTGAGGTTCGTCTCTGGATCTTCGAGATTCTTGACTTTGAGCCGAAGCTCCCTTGCTACACCTCGTGCGGTCGAGGGCATGAGCTGACTTAGGCCGGTAGCCCCAACCCAACTTTTAGCGTGAGGGTCAAAAGAACTTTCGACGCGGATCAAGGCTGTGAGTAAGCTCGAATCAACATGATTCTTTTTCGCCAAGGTATCCATCAAATCTTGCCAAGCCCTCGGGAACAGTAACTCCCAATCCCGCTTTTGGGTGGGATACCCCGGCTTGGCGACTGCGGCATCCATCAACAAGAGGGAAGTTTTATATTCCTTTTTTTCTTGCAATTTCGCAGCCGTTTCACGAACAAGAGCAGGAGAGACCTCCGTTGACGAGGCCCCCAAAACGCGAATCAAGAGCGTCCCGGCTTCACGGGCAAGACCAAAACGGAAAAATCCCTGAACCCACTGGCCGACCGGGGGTTCAGGACCTTCAGGAAGAGGCCTGGTGTAGCGTTCATCTAAAGTGGCATCAATATTTGGTCTTGTATCTAACGGAAGGGCTTGACCCAGAATCGCCCGAGCCATCAAGGACTCATACGAAAAAGGGCTTAAAGCAATGGTTTTCAGCAAGAGATCCCGAATTGTCGCATGAATACCGGCATCGCGAAGGTTTACCATTTCGTGCCGCGCAAGACTTGCCAAAAGAAAATCGACCGTCGCTTCGTCATCGGGATCCAAATATGGTGTAAGCTCACGATAGACTCGTGTAAGAAGTCTCCAGTCTCGGTGTGACGCCAGTTGTGCCATCCAAGAGGATAAAACATCCGAGTAGTAGGCAGGCTGACGGGTTTTTTTCAAAATTTGTTCAAAATCCCCTAAAACATCGGTAACCCGTTGTGCCTTTGCCGCAAGGAAGTTCCAAGAGGCGCGATCCCACTCTTGCGTATTTTGTGCTAAGCCCTGAGCTTTCTGAAAATTTTCCTCTGCGGAACGTCCGTACGATAGGGCCTCGTCCAGCTCCCCTTTCGCCATCGTCAGGCTATAACCAAGAGCTCCTTTGGCCTCGGGAACTTTGTCCAGCAGAACTAACGCTGGTCGCGCCAGAGAAGAGGTTCGAAACAACGAACCCATTTCTGCGATGAAAATGGGGTTACGCCAAAAACCAGCTACGTTCGCATTGTGACTCAGCCAACTTGATGCTTCTTGAGCCATCTCCTGTCCCGCCATGGATTGCCAATAGGCCGCCCAATGTCCATCAGGGCCCAAGAGGGCATAACGTCGCGGATCTTCTTCTAAAAACGAATAAACACGGTAGCTGAGCAACGAAGCGGGTGTATCAAAAATTAAGGTTTTTAGGGCTTTAGAAGCCTCGTCGGTATACCCAAGGCGAACAGCCAACACCGCTTTGTACAACAAATTTTCCCGTTCTTGCGAGCGTGAAAAGGCGTTAGCCGGCCAACTGGTAAGAATTTTCCACGCCTCACTGTCAAGCTTCTGCCAATAGAGCGCCGTTACCAGCTCACGTTGGAGCGGTAAGTCGTGGGGAAAGTGCCTCAAGAGCCAATGGGCAGCATCCTCTACTACCGGCCAGTCTTTTCGTTCCCGTGCCGATTTGAGCTCTTCGCGCGCGGCAAGGGTGTTCCAGGGGGAGCGTTCTCGCTCACGAGCAATATGCCAAAGTCGCTCAGCAGCTAAGGGGCGGTGAATCTTGGCAAGGACAAAGCCGGAATAATACCATGCCCCCGGCCCCAACGAAGACAAATCAGCTCCAACCACCTCATCATCGCTTAAAGAGGTAAAAAATGAGTAATCACCCGCTTCAAGCTTTTGTCTTACCTCCGTGGGGGGGAGATTCCAAAGACCGGCGCCACACGATACCAGCGAGAAAATGAAAACCAGAGGCGATAACTTCAAAAGTGTCATGAATATTCTAAAAATCACCAATTCCAGGCTGTCAAAGATTTGTTAGCGTCGATGGGCCCAAAACGACGTTCCAAATCGCTCGCTTCATCGCCCGGTCTTAACTGATATTGCTGGGTCGAACGCAGGGAATCGGGCACAGTCAAGGGGTCTTGGCCCGTAGTAGCCATCGCCAAAGATGGTCCCGAAGGCATTAAAAACGATTCGGGGCGCAGTGCCGGGGGTGAGGCAGGTCGCATAAAGTTCATGAACAGAAGACCTAATAAAACAGCAACTAATAGCCCTAGAGTTGTTAAACTTAAAACGAGGGGAAGTCTATCGACCGTTGGTGGCGCAGTGTCGCCTGAAGCTGGCTGCCCTTTAGGTGAAGGGCGAGGCGAACCCACTGAGGGAGAAGTAGGCTTTGGTTCAGGCTCAAAATTAGGCTCAGCTTCGGGTTCGGGTTCAGCTTCGGGTTCCCAGGCCGGCATTTCATCAAAGAAGGAGTCTTGAGGCTCTTCGGCTGATCCCGTTTTCTCGTTCGCCGGTTCCGGGGATGGCGTTGATTTTTCATCTGGCAAAGAAAAATCTGAATCAAACGTTGTGTCTTGATCTAAGTCAGACAGTTCCAGCGACGGCATATCGTCCAAGGATAAATCAGGGAACGCATAGGGGTCTTCCTCTTTGGCTTCGATAGGAGGATTTTCTACCTCATCGCCCCAGTCCATAGAATCAGAAGAAACCGTGGGTTCCCCAGTATTTTTAGCCGGCAGAGCAGGAGGATTTGACGCCGAGTTGGCCGGAATATCCCAAGACTCAAGAGAATCAAGGTCTGGCAAATCTAACGTAAGGGATTCTCCGAGTGTCAAGTCATCTGGATTGAAGGAGTTCTCAGTGTTAAAAGATTCCTCTGAACCAAAAGCGTCCTCTGAACCAAAAGCGGTAGGCGCAAGCGGTTCCGTATCGGTCGTGGACTTCGTCGCGTCGAGATCAAAATCGTCCAGCTCAAAGGTATCGAGACTATCGTCACTAAGAATCTCACGATCAGAACGCAAGGGAACTTCGCCCTCTTGGGGAGGTTCTTCGGCGGATGGTTCTAAAATATCCGGTAAAGTCTCAAAGCTTTCTAATTCAGGAATGTCGTTGCCCTGGTGGTAATCTTTCAGATCGACCGAAATCGACTGCTTAGAAGTTCCCTGGGGCCAGGCAGCAGTTGCAGTAAGGTGCCCCTGCTCATCGAGATCAATAACCAGCTCAATGTCGCCGGTTCCTGAACGCTGAAGTGCCAGGGTTCCTAGGTGAAGTCCCGACTCGGTCTCAGAATCAGAACTACGGATATCAATCCGAACGGACTCTTGGCTAGGACGGGCCGCCGTTAATGTGAGTTTTTTGACACCGACCTGCGATTCTTCCACAATGGGAAAAAAAGAGCCGTCGGCTTGTAAAATCCCGATGGTGGTTGGTTTCACGTACCTTTCCTGACGTCAGATAGAAACAAACTATCCCCGCCCTTTCAGTTTTGTCAATTGACAACCGCCAAGAGGGCTTCGATAATGAAGTTATGCCTGATGTCCTACCCTTGATTCTAGGAATTTTCGCCGTGGTTATCCTGTTCGGCTTGGTGGTTCTCTTTTCCCTCAAGTCAGGCACCGGTGAAAAAAAACCTTGGAATACTGCAAAGAAAAAAAATAAATCGGTACTCTTTAAAGAGGCAACGCGCAAATTGGCGCAAAACCCCAAGGATACCGAGGCTCTTTTTACGATCGCTGACATTCAATTTTCCGAAGGCGATTTTGAAAAAGCTTCAAAAACCTATGGGCTTTTATCGACACTCACTTCGACCGCTGAACTGGATGAATTCACCATCAACCTTCGCTATGGGCTGTGCTGTCTGAAACTGGGCCAAAATGAAGAAGCCTACAAAGCACTTTTGGTGGCCAAGGCACTCAAGGCCGAGGGGTTTGAAGTCAATTACAACCTTGGGTATCTGGAATACCTTCGTCGTAACTATGAAAAGGCCACCAGTGCTCTCAAATTGGCCTTAGCCACCTCAAAAGAACACCCAGGAACACTTAAGTACCTGGGGCAAAGTTTGTTTAAGTTAAAAGCCTATAAAGAAGCCGCAGTGCACCTAAAAAAGGCCTTGGATCTTGAACCGACCGATAAAGAATCGCTGTTTTATCTGGCGCAAACCTATTTTGAACTAGGCCAGGCAGATAATGCCGTCAAAATCTTTATGCACCTGAGACCAGATCCCGAAGTGGGGCCCCAGGCGGCACTCTTCGCAGGGACGGTGCATTTTAATAGTCGCCAATATGAGGCCGCCATCGAGGACTTAGAAATCGGCCTGAGGCATCAAAAAGTCCCTGACGACTTGCTGTTAGAAATGCATTACCGTTTAGCGGCGGCTTACGTACAGGTGCAAAACATGGAAGCGGCTCTCAGGCAGTATAAAGACCTCCGCAATATCAACCCTTCTTATAAGGATGTCCCCGAACAGATCCGTCGTCTTTCTGAGTTTCATTCCAACAAAAATCTGCAGATCTACATGATGGCCCCCACGTCGGAATTTGTGACGTTGTGCCGCAGTTTAACCTACACATTTTTTCCAAAAGCTGCCGTCAAGATTCAAGACGTAACAGTCAATAAAAATGAATACGCCGACATTACCTGCGAGGTCAGTACGAGCAAATGGGAAGATCTTATCTTATTTCGCTTTATTCGATCGAATGCCCAGATAGGGGAACTCTTTTTGCGGGACATGCAGGCACGGCTTAAAGAAATTCGGGCAGGCCGCGGTTTCTGCGTTACGGCAGGAGTCTTTACTCAAACAGCCAAGCAGTTTGTCGAGGCTAGGCTCATCGACTTGGTAGAAAAAGATGGCCTTTTAAAGGCTATGTCCAGCCTCTAAGTTCTGCCTCTACGGTTTACCTCTAAGTTTTCGCTCAGACTCAGCGAACCTGAAAAATGACGGCATGCCGCTCTTCGTCTAAAAACGGAACCTCTAGCTTAACGATTTGCAGGTGAGCAAGTAGGCGACTTACTGGGAGTACTTCTGTCTCTAAAACTTCGCGACGGCCCTTGTAGGCGACGGTGAAACCCTGTGGCGTTAAAAGCTTTTTTAAGGCCTTGAGCAGTGGCGCATCCAGCGGAGAAAACGCCCGAAACACCGCCACAGGGAACCTTTCTTTCAGCTCCTCGATTTGATAGGGCCATAGCTTAACGTTGGTCAGGTGCAGCCGATCGATTGCCAGCTCCAAAAACTTCACACGCTTTTCTTTGCGTTCCGCCAAAGTGATCTGCCATTGAGGAAAGGCCAGTGCCAGGGGGATTCCTGGTAAGCCTGCACCACTGCCCAAGTCAACAAGTTGTCCCACGCCAGGAAGCCCTGCCAGCAGCTGCCAAGGGGCTAGGCTATCGAGCACGTGTTTAAGAACAAAATCTGACTCTTCGTGAAGCCTGACCAGACCAAAACGCTCATTTTCGTCACGAACCAGGGCTTGGTAAGTCATGAGTTTCTCGGCCAATCCAGGGTATTGGTCTTCGGTTAAGCCGAGTTTAACGAGCCCCTGGTTCAAAAGTTCCTCGTTCGAGCGGTTCTGGTTCGTCACGACGAATTCCCTGAGGGGCTGAGAAGTTTCCAGCGTAGAACCTGCACTGAGGGTGGCTCAAAACGACTCTCCGGTTGAGGTGCACCCTGTGATTCTTCTGCCTTTACCCACACTTTGACAACGTGATTTTGAAACGGGAGCAGTTGTGGCACCAGCGGTCCCGTTAGACGCCAGACCTTGGTGCCGGCTGTCAGCGATAGGTAGGTAAACGGCTCATTCCCCCGCACCGACAAAACACCTGTCAAGATTTGTTGTTCCTGCTCAGATTGTCCTTCCGCTAAGGCCGAAATAACCGCGCTCATCAAAAAGAAAAGGACCCCAACCCCTACAAGAAGCCGCTTACTCAACCTTTTCACGGCAACACCACGGCTTGAAGCTCGACATTAACAGGTAACGTCACTTGCAGGGTCACCTTACCGGTGAGGGCAGCCCCCGATTGTACGGCATAGTAGTAAAAAGCCAAGGGGGGGAGGTTTGAAACCCCATCCATCGTCTGGTATACCAAGGGTCCCGGGGTATTCGAAGTAAAAGCGTTGGACGAATCAGAAAAGGGGTAGTAGTCGTCGGGGTTCACGGACCCGTAAGTAAAAGTCTGCGGGGGACCGGGACCGTTGGCTATACTCGCCGCAGTAAAGGCATACGGGGGGGTAGCTGATGGTGCCGACAGTTTATAGGGGACGATTTGATCGGCGTTGGGTCCCAAAAGCATGGTAGCCGCCCATTGTTCCACCAGTTGGGGCATCGTGATGGCCGATACCCCCGAAAGACCGTTCACGAGATTAACAGCATTAACCACGGCTTGATCGGTGGTCGCGGGGCTATCCACAATATCATGAAACAGCTGGGGGCCCCCATAGTTGCGCGCCAGCCACGCCCCAAAGGCATAAGCCACCCCATAGCTGGCCAAGGGGTCATTGGTGTTCCAGTTTTCAACCCCAAGCGTGTACGAGTTATTAAAAAAGGCAAGGCGAGAGCCTGTATCATTCCCAACACCACTCGAGGACGATAAGCTCCCCGGGGCGTAGGTGTATTGGCCGCTAGTTTCGGGCACCCCACGAGGCCCTATGGTCCCTAGCGAAGAGGCCACAAAATCTTCGGTCACCATCGAGCACATTTCATTGAGCCAGGTTTGAGTTGCCCCATTAGCGTTTTGTAGGACCTGCTTTTGGTAAAAGTGGATCATGTGCTGGAACTCGTGGGCCAAGGTCGAAAGCATCTCATTGGGCCAATACGATACTGTCGGGGTCGCCGACGAATACTGGGCCGCCCAGCCTTGAGGGGGAATATTGCTCGCTGTTAAGCTGGTGTTTCCCGAGATACTGGGGTTGGCCAACATCTGAGAATCCAGCTGAAACATGATCTTTTGATTCGAATCGGAATACAGCGATTGTTGCAAATTGTCTGCTTCGTAAAAATACCCGAGGGTCCCGCCGTTCCCCTGTGTGCTTGGTGCTCCTGTGCTTGATGCAGGGTTTAAGGGCAGAATAAAAATATGAATTTCGCCTTGCGGGGTAATCAGCCCTTTGTTTTGGTAATTTGTAAAATTGGTGTCACCCTGGTCAAAGTATTCCTTGCCAAAAATCGAGGTATCAAACCCATAAATATCCCCCACTCCCGGAGTCCCAGTGCTGGTCTTCACGGGTCCCGCCGAGGTCTGCGTCGTCAGGGTCCCGTTCAAAAACGCCGCCGCCAGTTTAGCCACCATGGCGGTATTGACCTTAAACGGGTACGGATCGCCGGACACATAGTCGTACCCCTGAGCATTCCCCGAGTCAGGGTGTTGGTTATCCCAACTATTGTCCGCCACCCAGACAAATAGGGTACGATTTACAGCGGGGGCTTGCACCACAGCACGAAGGGTGCACGTAAAATCTGTGTTCGACGGGTAATTCCCCGCTTCGATGGTCGGGGGAATGTAGGTTTCCGTCGTACTTCCGACAGTATACCCGGTTGTAGGAGCGGAATCAGCAGTTACCAGCGCACGCGCAGGCTGGGTGCGCCAATTACGGGCTATGGCCTCATTGGCCGCGACAATTGCCGGGGGCGCATCGACAGCTCGGGGTAACTGGGGCGGTAGCGAAGGAAAGGCAGCAGTGGTCAGGGCCCGAACAACCCCAGGCTGACTATCCCCAGCCACCGAGGGCATCGAAGCCGTGCTAGAAGCGCTTTCATTGGTAAAGATCAGATCTAAATGCTTTGAAGCACTGCCCAAGTCCACCGTCACACTAACATTTTGGCTCGATGCAGTGTTGGCAGAAACCAGAGGCAAAACCGGCGAACCTGTCAACGAATAGCTTACGGTTACCGGAGCACCCTGAACCGTCGGCGTGGGTGTTGCCGAGGTCGGCACCTGGCATGACGTAAGCCCTGCTAGGGCTAACACGAGGCCCAGCGACACCAGAACTTTCATTGACTACTACCTCCCGACCAGCTCGAGGATCAGCTCCACCTCTCCCAAAGAAAGTTTTGTTGCCTTGGCGATCTCTTCTTTAGCCCAGCCCTGACGGGCTAATTTGACAACAGTTTGCCTGACTTCGGGGCTTACCCCCCCCTTGCCAGCGGGGCCAGAGGCCGCTCCGGTTGCACGATTAAGGGTGGCCAGGGTTCGTAACTGGTCTTCAGCCTCTTTGTTGGCTTCTTGCAGGCGCGACTCCGTACGTGCAATCCAATCCCGAGCCTCTTCCATTCGGGCAATTCGCCCCTCAACGTCACGAAGCACTTGATCGAGCTGATTCAGACGTTCTAAGGCTCGGTCCACTTCATCTTTACCTTGGGTCAGCACCTTCATCCGCTTACGAAGTTCCTCAACTTCGGTAGGCATTTGATTGACATCGGTTGCCAAGGTTTTGACCGATTTTTCTATCTTTTCAAGGAGCGAGAAGTTGCGATCCACCCCGTCCGAGGTGCTATCGAGCACATCCCGACGACGTTCAAGGCGTTCATAGCGGTTTTCGACATCCTTTGAGTAGTCTTCAAGCTTGTGTATCTTCAGCTGAATGTCCTGCAATAGATCGGTCGACGAGTTCACTTGGTCTAAACGGAACTCAATATTTTGCGACAAGCTCAGAATTTTTTGGAAGTCGGCATCCAAACCATCGATCCGTTTCTTTTCTGAAATAAAGCGATTCAACTTTTCAGAGGCTTCATCTCCCATCTTTTTAATCCGAGCAATCTGCGACTCAACCTCAAACAGATCCTTGCGCTGTACATCGACCTTGGCCAAATCGCTCTGGAGGTCTTCAATGGCCTCTTGCAGTTCCTGCTTGAGCTGATCGGTCCGTTCAAAGATCTTGGTTTGACTGATAAAGGCCTTTTGACGTTTATCGATCTCTTCGAGGTTAATTGAAAGAAGGTTGGCCTGGTCTTCAATACGGCCAAAGATTTTTTTCTGCGAGGCTTCGGCTTTTTCGCGGGTATCTTGAACCTGATTGCGGTAGTCTCGAAGTTTGAGGTCGACGTCGGCCCCCAATTCGCGATTCTTTTTCTGAAAATCCTGAAAAAAGCCTTCGTATTCCGTGCGGAAGGTATCTAAGGCGGCGTCGGTTTTGGTTCTGAGGGCATTCTCGAGTTCGTCGACACCCTGACGTAGCTGGCCAAGTTCGGTTTTTAGCGACAGCCGTTCATCGTTGGTTCTGGTAACCAAATCTTCTCGTTGAGAGTTGAATTCTTCGACCAGTGAGGTCATCTTTTCAGACAAGGCTAGGCGCAAGGAACGGTATTGATCGCCCAGATCATTTTCAAGCTCCTTGACCTTTTGTTCCAGCTTGCTTTGCCAAATGGACAATTCTGATTGGGTGGCCTCCAACGTTGCCTGCCATTCATTTTTCGACAAGTCAAAAGTGTCAGTAAGCGCTTTGGTCCTGTTCTCCATTTCACGGTCCAGACGGGTCAAGGCTTCGCGCACATCAATTTCGTGTCGGGCGAACTCTTGCTCAAACCGACTTCGCGAAACTCTTTCTAGTTCCAAGACCTCTTCGCGTAATTTTAACTTGGTTTGCTCAACCTGTTCGCCGTGAGACTGAACTTGAGATTCAAGCCGCTGTCGTCCCTCTTCGATTTGCGTTTCGGTGCGTTCAAACTGAGCCTGAGCAGAAAGCTGGAGTTCGGCCAAACGGGTCCGTAAAACCTCGCCAAAAGCTTTTTCGGCCTCTTGGCGTTCCTGCTCGGTCTTTGCCCCCATTTCTCGGAGACGGCTTTCGACTGTTGCCTGCCAATCATTGAAGGATTGTTGCATTTGAAGGTTGCGCTTTTGAAGATCCTGAAAGAATTCTTCTTCAAAGCCCTGGAGTTTCTCGCTAACGTTATCGTAGGCCCGTTCTTTCAGGTCGTCCAAGTCTTTCTCTAACCCTGCCATGGCGGAACGAAGTTGAATAAATCGGTCTTCAAGAGCTTTTTGCTCGCTTTCGCGACGTTCTTGCATGCCCTTGTCAAAGACACGGAAATCGTCTTGAACGCGGCCCGAAACCCTTTCCATGGCTTCGCGCAGGTTTTGATCTAACAGCGAAACATCCCGGCCCACTTCTTCAAGCTTTTGCAGACGATAGCCAAAAGCGCCTTCGTACTCTTTCAGTCGAGATTCAAAACCGCCTAGCAAGGCCACCTCGCGTTCTTGTCCCTCTTTTTTGACCTGAGCCAAGGTTTTTTGTACCTCCGCTACCAGGCCTTGAGCCGACTGCCGATCGAGATCTAGCGTTCGCATCAGCTCGGTGCGCAGTTCATCGGCGTTTTCGGTGGCTTCACGGCGAGTTTGAGCGATCTTGAGTTCTGTATCACTCTTCAGTTGGGCGGTAAGAGCCAGCATCTGAGCCCCGACTTCGGCCGAGGTTTCTTGCAAAACCGTACGTAAGCGGGCCGTTTCATCTTCGGTTTCGGTTCGTAGCAAAGAAGCATCCGACTTGACCGCGTCAATAAGATTCTGCATATCGGCGGCTTCACCATGCAGACTGTTATTGATCTTGGCCAGGTCAGCGCGAAGCCGGTCTTCGGTTTGAGACGCTAATCCCACAATGCGCTCGTCCATTTTCTTAAGAACGTCCAAGCTCAACGATTCGGCCTGTTGGGCCGCCTGGTTCATCTGCACCATAAACTGGTCGTCAAGGGCGCGTTGGGCCTGTTGAAGGAACTCGCCCTTCTGAGCGTCCAGAGCCCCAACGTAGGCGCGAAAGCCATCAACTTGATCTTTGGCTTCTTCAAGCTTTTTTACGTAGGTGTTGGTCTGAGCTTCAAAAACCGCCAGAGTATCCGTCCGCAAGGCATCGACTTCCAGGCGATTTTGAGCGCCAAACTCTTCGTGAAGCTTGACCATACTGTTTTCGAGGGCATTCATCTGTTCACCAGCCAGCTTGATCCGCCGGCCCACTTTATCAACAAATTCTGACTCGGTTTGCAGGCGAGCAAGGTTTTCATCGACGCGCGAGGACAAGCTATCGAGATCTTTAAGCGAGGCCGCATACCGGTCAAGCCGGTTCTGCATGTCTTCCATTTCGGGGACTCGTTCTAAAAGACTACCTTCTACCGCTTGAATCCGACGAAAAATCTCGGTCGCAGTCTTGTCATGCACCTTGAGTTCAGTTTCTAAATCCTTGACAGCGGCAGTTCGTTCTTCGACAAACGAATTGAGCTCGGCTTTGACACTTTCGGCGTACTTACGGATTTTTTCTAACGAGCGGTTGTTTTTGTCCATTTGCCGGTAAACAACCAAGATGGCAATCACCAGCCCCAGCAGGACGAAAAAGCCCAGGTCAAAATTCATGCCCACACTCCCAATTATGACATTTTAAGGGAAAAGCGTTAAAAATTCACCCCGGACATCACTACTTCAGCCGGGCCCAAGAACAAAACGGCGCAGTTCCCGATAATCTTCAAAGGTGAAATCCGCTTCCGTATGTTCGGGGCGGAGTTTACCCAGGTGGGCGGCAGCCATCCCCGCTGACTTTGCCCCTCTGACATCGTAGCGGTAAGAGTTGCCCACGTAAACCGCCCGTTCGGGCTTTACCCCGAGTTTTTCGGCCATCTGAAGAAAAGAAGCGGGGTGCGGCTTCAAATAGCCCGATTCCTCCGACGACATCGTTACCCGCCACCAACCGTCTAGTCCCATATCCTTAAGGCGGTTCCGAATCGGAAAATCGGATAACACCCCCAGTTTAAGCTTGGCGACTCGAAACGCCTCGAGGGTTTCGACCAAGTTCGGATAGGGCTTTAGGCCTCGAAAAACCCGAAACCAGCGGGTATAAATTTTGCCTTCGACCAGGGCATAAGCCCTTTCAGGCGAAACTTTAAGAATTTTAGCCAGATGCCGGGCTTGAACCCGATGAAACTCATCGTTTGCTTCGGGTTTTTCGCGCAACTCAACCCGCACTTTTTCAAGAGCCAACAACAGACGGGTGTTGGTAAAAAGTGTCCCTAGTGAGGCTAAATACATTTTCCAATTGGGGTACAGAGTACCGTCCACATCAAAGATTACGGCGTCGAATAGCATACTTTTCTGTGCCGAAAGTTGTCATGGTTTACAAAAAAAAGCAAGTTCCCTATACTCGCCGCAGAATGACTCAATTTGACGCCCGTGTGATGGAAAACCGGGAAGTTGCCCAAGATTATTTCGAGATTTTTCTCGAATGGCCCGCCCCTGCCCGAGCCCCGTTGCCGGGTCAGTTGGTGACATTTAATGTCGAAAAAGGTTTCCATCCCTTTCTTCGCCGCCCTTTTGCTTTTGCCTCGTACGATAAGTCGGAACGCCTCGTTAGCGTTATCTACCACCGGCGCGGCCCTGCAACCCAGCTAATTTCGTCCTTACGGTCTGGAGACACTCTGGACGTGATAGGCCCTCGTGGTTTTGCTTTTCAACCGCCCCGGGACGCCGATCAGCCGCTGTTGGTGGGCGGAGGTATTGGCACAGGACCGGTTGTCTTTGCCGCCAACTGGCTGGCCACAAAAGGTCTGCACCCCCGACTGATTTTAGGTTTTCGTCATCAAGGATTGTTTCCCGCCTTAACCCTGCGCCCGGAGGTGGAACTACAAGTTTGCACCGACGATGGCAGTTTGGGCTTCAAGGGCAACGTGCGAGCTTTTTTGTCCACTATACAAGCCTCTGAAAAAGACAATGCCTTTGTCTGGGCCTGCGGTCCCTACCCTATGCTCAAGGCCGTTCATGAGTGGAGCCAGGCCGAGGGACTGCCCTGTCAGGTCTCGGTCGAAGAGATCATGGCCTGCGGGGTCGGTGCCTGCTTAGGCTGTGCGGTTGAAACCGTTGATGCACGTCAAATGGTGCGGGTGTGCACCGAAGGCCCCGTTTTTGATTCTAAGGTGCTGAAATGGACATAAATCCTGCGTTTTCGTTCACGTTAAAGGGCCAAGCTTGGCCTGGCTTTGTAGGAGTAGCCTCGGGCACCTTCGGGTATGCCAAAGAATATGACGGCCTGTCTGACTTTACCAAAATCGGGGCGGTTTTTACCAAGGCCATTACCCCCGAACCCCGTTTGGGCAACCCACCACCCCGAATCGTCGAAACGCCCGGCGGTATGCTCAATTCGATAGGCTTGGCCAATGTCGGGCTTGAAGACTTTATCCGCGACAAGATGGACTTTTTGCGACGTATTCCCAGTGCTGTTGTCGTCAACGTTGCTGGGGCTCTCGAAGAAGATTACGAAAAAGTGGTCGACCGCCTCGAGGGCGTGGAGGGTATTTGGGGGTATGAGATCAATATCTCTTGCCCCAATGTTCGCCACGGCGGTATGTCGTTGGGAACCGACCCGCGCCTGGTCGAACAAATTACGGCCCGCCTACGGGGTCGCACGACCAAGCCCCTGATAGTTAAATTGTCCCCCAATGTTACTGACATCGGCGATACCGCCAGTGCCGCACAAAACGGGGGAGCCGATGCTGTTTCATGCATCAATACCTTAGTGGGGATGCTCATCGACCTCAAAACGAAGCGGCCGGTGCTCCCTTTGAATACCGGAGGCCTTTCGGGCCCCGCCATTCTGCCTGTAGCCCTTGCCGCTGTCTGGAAGGTCTCCCGGAGGGTCAAGATTCCTGTTATCGGGATCGGTGGCATCACGCGCTGGGAAGATGCCGTTCAGCACCTCTTAGCCGGAGCTTCGGCCGTTCAGGTGGGCAGTGGCAGTTTTGCCAACCCCCGCTTAGCCGAAGAAGTCCATGAGGGAGTGCTCGAGTATGCGCGGTCGAACCAGCTGAAATCCTTGGCGGATTTTCATGCCATGGCGGACTGAACCCCTCGCTCTGGTAACAGGAGTGGCTCGTCTCGGGACGGGTTGGGTGCGTCTGTTGCGCCAAAATGGTTGGCAGGTGGCTTACAGCTGGCATCAATTGCCCCCGCCAGAGCTTGAAACCCTGACTCAAACTCAACCAGAGCTGGTTCACGGCTTTCGTTGTGATTTAGAACAACCTTACTCCGCTGGAAAGCTTTTTGACCAGGTGACGCACTGGGCGGGTAAGACACCGTCCTTGGTGCTCCATGCGGCGTCACGGTGGTTCAACGATACTGTAGCCGACACCACCGAAGAAGCCTGGTTTACCTCGCTTAGGCTCCACGCCTGGCCTTTGGCAGCTTGGACTCGCCAATTGCTTGCCGCCGGCACCCCGGCTAGTTTGATCACCGTTTTAGATGCCAGGACCTCGGCCCCGACGCCTGGGGAGTTTTCGTATGGCTGGGGTAAACGTCTAGCCGCCGGGCTTGTTGCTGATTTAGCACGGCAAGCGGCCCCCTTGGTTCGAGTCAACGGGTTAGCCTTGGGCCCGGTGTTATCCCCCACTGGTGGGGAACTTCGTTGGGATAGCTGGGTCAAAGCCCTCCCCCTGGGGGTGCAACCCCCTTTAAGTGACATCGACCAAGCCCTCTTATTTTTGCTTAACAGCACCTCTGTTACGGGAGAAATCTTGCATATCGATGGTGGTGCAGGCCTAGTACGGCGGGAGCTGTCGCTATGACGTTACCGTTGCCCGAAAGTGATTACCTAACTTTGTCCAATTGGCGCGTTCGTGTTGGCATCGGTGCCTATCAAAAAGAAAAACATGGTCGTCAGCCGTTAATTCTTACCGTTAAGCTCTGGGGGGAATTTCACCAGGCGGCGCAAACCGACCGTTTAGAAGCGACTCTTGACTACGCCGACCTTAAACGTCGGTTTGAACAAGCCATTTACCCCCGCCGGTGGGAACTTCTTGAGAGCTTTGCCGACGAGTCAGCTGAGTTTTTTTTAAACCAGAATTTGGTCCAGGCGGTAGAACTCACGGTAGCTAAACCCCGCGCCTTGGCCCCTGCGTTGATTAGCTACACCTGTCGCCGCATCAAATCGACACAGTGAGTCAAATTTATACACTATATTTTCTCCCCAAACCTATTGTTTCTTATTGACACATTACGTCACATTTTGACCCACTTCAAGAATATTTTCTTTCCCCTCGATCGTTCCGACTAGCCCCCAAACCCCATAAAACCTCACTTTCAGCCCAATAAATGCCGAATTTTTAAACAAAATGAGAGTTGGCACGTTTTATGCTTAATAATCTATGTAACGCAGTCCCTAAGGACAGCGACAGGAGGATAATCATGAATGCATCACTTTGGCGACATTGGAATACCTTGGCTGGTCTGGCCGACTTTCCTACCTCAGCTACGCCGCGGGTGGACGTTCGAGAAACCAAAGACAGCTATAACTTGGTTGCGGAACTGCCCGGCTATGCCCCCGAGCAAGTTCAAGTCAACGTTTTAGACGGCGTCTTGGAACTAAAAGGCGAGCAAAAAAGCGAATCGGACGCTGAAGAACGCTGGCTGGTAAAAGAACGCCACGAAACTAGCTTTACCCGCCAGTTTCGTCTCCCTTCGGATGTGGATACGGCCAATATTACCGCCGAGTTCCGTTATGGGCTGTTAAGCTTGCACCTGCCCAAAAAAGAAGAAGCCAAGCCTCGGACAGTACCGATTCGTGCGGCCTAAGGTTCCTTGATACTTTAGCAGAGACAAGATCAGCGTCCTTTTGTGGGGAAAGGGCGCTTGGTCTTTTTTTTTGCCTGATTGGGTTTCCCGACGAGCTCACTGGCGTTTTCGCTTTGGCTTTGCTAGGATGTTGCCCATGAACCTTGAACGTGTCCAACAGCTTGTCTATGAATTATTGCAAGAATTAGGCGAAGATCCTGAACGGGAGGGTCTCAAGCGAACCCCTGAACGAGTGGCCAAAGCCTGGGAGTTTTTAACCCGAGGTTACCGGAGTTCTCCCGAGGCAGTCCTTAACCAAGCTGTCTTTCGGGCCCCGGCCAGCAACATGGTCATTGTCCGCAATATAGAAATTTTCTCGCTCTGCGAGCACCATTTACTGCCGTTTTATGGCAAATGCCATGTAGGCTACGTGGCACGCAATAAAGTTCTCGGGGTCAGCAAAATTGCCCGTCTTGCGGATGTCTTTGCACGACGGCTTCAAATCCAAGAACGCTTAACAGAAGAAATCGCCGGTGCCATTATGGAGGCCACCGACGCCTTAGGTGTCGGGGTGGTCATGGAGGCCAAACACCTGTGCATGATGATGCGCGGTGTCGAAAAACAGCACTCTTCGATGGTCACCAGCTCGGTCCTAGGGTCATTCCGCCGCGACAGCAAAACTCGTGAAGAGTTTTTAAACTTGATCGCAGCATCGGGAGCTTAAAGGCCCGAGCGGAATTCTGCCTTGAGTTGGTCTAGGGCCTGAGAGTATTCAGCGCGCATCGGCTCTAGGTTCTCGTTGAGTACCTTAAGGTACGTGGGGTCTTTTTCGAGAATAAACTGCGGGCTTACGCCTGTTTGCTGAGCCAACTGTTGGGCTCTCTGCTTAATAGCAGGCCCTATTTGTTGGGTGATAGCCTCTTTAAGCTGTTTGAACTCTTGCTGGAACTGACCCACCAACTGCGCCATTTTTTGAAGACGGGCGCTCGCTTTTTTACGGCCTAGCTCATCTAAAAAGGTCATGACTCGGTTCATTTCTGAAACCGGACCAGAATCCATCAGTTGAATGCGAGCTAACAACGTGTCGGCCGCCCCCAGACACCACAGGGTAAAATCAGCCTTGCTCAGGGCTTTTTCCTGAGCTTTCAAAACAGGTTCCCACGATTCTTCTCCACCCGCGAGGGCCTGGGCACAAGCGGCCTTGCCTACTGTCGCCAGTTCCTTGCGGCGCAATTCTTCTTTATCGACCGTGAGGCCTTCGGATTTTTCCATCGCCAATTCCAAGGCTGATTTGATGAATGACATGGTCTACATGCCTCCCCTATAACGAATAATTTTCCCCAAAAATAGCCCAGGCCCGGCTAAAG
>JABEVK010000129.1 GCA_013044245.1 Spirochaetales bacterium
CCTAGCGACCGTGGTTCAAGAGCAGGTTTTGGTTGATCTGGCGACGCGCTTAGAGCGACAATGCCCAGGTTTTTTTCAACTGCGCCTAAAAATGGCGCTAACTCCCTTTTACCGGGAACTCGAACATTTGTTTTCAGCTCTCAACCCTTTCCGAGAGCCTTTTCGAACGGCGTTCGGGGAACGAAAAAATGAATTTGTCGCTTTTTGGATTGCTCTCGAAATTCCCGAGTGGCAAGAAATTTTGAATACTCTCTCTGATTTTGCGACGCTAGAGTCTCAGCACCCTGAACGTCCGGTCAAAGAAATTAAAGCGATCGTTGATGGGGACTTTCGCAACTTGCTCGATTCGTTGTTGCCGGATCGTCGAAAACGTCTTAATGAAAGTCTCAAGGCTCTGTCTGCTTTTCGAGCACTGTGTCAATTTCCCGCCGACAAACTGCTGTCCCCGTTTCAACTTTTGTCGGTCGACGGACAACCAAGTAATGCGCTTTTGCCAGAACTTCAGGAGGAATTGGTTGAGCTGGCGAAACGCCTTGATGCACTTAAAGCCTCCGTGCCGGAACCCGTTCTGGAAGCGCTTTTTCTTTTTCATAATGGGGACACCTTCAATTCGCCTGATGTCGATGTCGAAACACCGTTGGCGGCTTTTCTTGACCAGGCTCACTACGCCTGGAGCGCTGTTCGGGACTTTCATCAGCGTGTTCCTCTGGCAAAGCTTTGTGCCTGGCTTCAAGGAAACCCCTCGTGGGTACCCTCGAGTAGTTTGGCTCCCGTGGACGAATGGGTCACTTTATACAGAAGATTTTGGCAAAATAGGCTAGATTCCGCCTTTGAAGTGTTTGTTCGTCAACGAAAGGTCAGAATTGTCGTCAGCGAAGCTTGTCGGTTTTTAGAAATCACTCCCGACGAGTTTGGAAAAGATCCGTTTTATCCGCCGATTTTTCCCGGGCGTCTTCCTACTCGTGGCGAGCAAACCCTCGAATTTTTGCGCCTTTTTCTCGAACGAATTTTTATTCCCAAAATGAACCCGACGTTAAAAATTGTTCTGTTAGAAGGGGATTTTTATAAACGTCACAACAGAAACACCTTTACCGATTGTTACAATACGGTTCTTCAAATTCCCGATCAATTAGTGGCCTTTCAGCGCCGTTTCGGTCCCGAAGGAGAATGGGGTCAGCGTTTGCAGACTATCCGTCAAGAGGACAGTGACGAAATCACCCAGCCCCTGATAAAAGAAATCTTTCTTTCGGCCGGTGACTGGGTTGAAGGGTTCTTGTCGCCGACTTTGGCTGTTTTTGCGACCTTTCAAGAGGTGTTAGAAGGCTTGGTCAAAGGCGATACCGGTGGTCGTTTTGATACGTTGGCCAATATGAACCTTATTGGTGGCAAACCCACTGGGGTTCTACGCCGTGAATTAGAAACGGTGACTCGTCGATGGGAAAAATTCCTTCAGCTTATTCAAGATTTCGAACAGATCGATTCCCTTCAGGCTGTTCGCGATAATTGACGTCCTCGAGGTTTTCTGTTTTACTTAGCGATCACATGAACCATCTAGAGGATGCTTGGCAAGCCCGCGTACAAGCGGTTTTGAGGACGCTTCAACCTTCTTTGTCTCCTGACCAAATCCCCCCTGTGGTAGCGGAACGACCGCCCCGGCCTGACATGGGAGACCTCGCTTTTCCCATGTTTACCTATGCTAAATTGTTCAGGCAGTCTCCTCCCCTCATTGCGAAAGCTGTAGCCGACAAGTTGGTCGGGCCGGGCAGGGTGGTTGCCCTTGGGCCCTACGTCAATGTTCACTATGCGCGTTCCGAGGTGATTCAAGAGGTTCTTGACTCCGTTCGCCACTCAGAACGAGCTTATGGAACCTCTCAGCGTTTGGCCGGCCAGCGTATTATGCTGGAGTTTTCGTCGCCCAACACCAACAAACCGCTCCACCTCGGGCATTTGCGCAACAATACTCTGGGCGAAGCGGTTTCGCGCCTGTTAAAAGCCGCTGGAGCAGAAGTCCGCAAGGTCAATCTTGTTAATGACCGTGGTGTCCATATCTGTAAATCGATGTTGGCGTATCAAAAGTTTGGTCAGGGAAGCACTCCTGAACAAGCGGGACAAAAAAGTGACCACTTCGTGGGAGACTTTTATGTCAAGTTTGCCCAATGGGCGGCAAGCGATGATACTGCCGAAGCTCAAGCCCAAGAGCTCTTGCGTTTGTGGGAAGCCCAGGACCCTGCAACCCGGGAGCTGTGGGCAACGATGAACCGTTGGGCCGTGGAGGGTATACTTAAAACCTACGAGCGGACGGGGATTCATTTTGATGCTATTTATTATGAAAGTCAGACGTACCAGCTAGGAAAAGAAGAAATTGCCCGAGGCCTTGAAAAAGGGGTCTTTAGTCGGCGTGCCGACGGAGCTGTTGTTGTTGACCTTCCCTGGAAAAACTCGCCCGACGATGAGACTAACGCCCAAAAAGTTCTTTTGCGAGCAGATGGAACCTCTATCTACTTAACCCAGGATATTGGGACGGCGATTTCGCGGCACAAGGATTGGCCCTTTGATCAACTGATTTATGTCGTGGCCAATGAACAGGATTATCACTTTAAAGTTCTCTTTTATGTTTTGGGCCTCTTAGGACAAACTTGGGCCCAGAATTTATTTCATCTGTCGTATGGTATGGTCAATTTACCCGAAGGGCGGATGAAAAGCCGCGAGGGAACGGTTGTTGACGCAGATAATTTAATTACGGAATTACGCGACGGTGCCATTGGCGAAATTCAAGCCAAAGGGCGTGAAGAGGATGTGGACGGCCTTGAGGCAACAGCCGAGGCCATTGCTTTGGGTGCTCTTCACTATTATCTGTTGCAGGCGACGCCCACCAAAGACATGATTTTTCACCCCGAAGAGAGCCTTTCATTCAATGGGAACACCGGGCCTTACCTTCAGTACACCGGGGCTAGGTTGTCTTCGATGCTCCGCAAAGCCCAAGAAAACCCTCCTCGGGCTGAATTTCGGGCTGAATGTCTGACCGCTGACGAGGAATGGGAGTTGGTGAAGCTGGTAGCAGATTTTCCGCAGGTGGTCGAACGTGCCGCCTTAGCCAAGGATCCAAGCTCGGTTGCGGCTTTTCTTTATGATGTTGCCAAGGCGTTTAGCCGGTTTTATCACGATTGTCCGATACTTACGGCCGAGGCTGAAATCTCGGCAAGCCGTTTGGCGTTGTCCGAAGCGGTATTAACTGTTCTCAAGAACGGTTTTGAACTTTTGAACATTCCTTTTCTGCGCAGCATGTGAGGAGTAAAGGGGGATTTATGGCCATGGTCAAACGGCCCGAGGCTTGGGGATTATATGAGCCGCAGTTTGAAAAAGACTCTTGCGGTGTAGGGTTTTTGGCTCATATTAAAGGCAAACGGAGTCATAAGATCCTCGAAGATGCTTCGGGAATCCTTTGCCGTATGGATCACCGTGGTGCACGCGGTGCAGAAATCAACACGGGTGACGGCGCAGGAATTTTAACAGCCCTTCCTGTCAAGTTTTTGTCAAAAGTCGCGTCCCAGGCTGGAATTTCTTTGGGCGCTGAAGGGACTTGGGCCGCCGGTAACGTTTTTTTGCCCAAAAATGACCAAGAACGAGCCGCTTGTAAAAAGCAGTTAGAAGAAATTGTGACGCGAAAAGGACAAAAGTTCTTAGGTTGGCGCCGTCTGCCCACCGTGTCCGAAGGTTTGGGGCCTACCGCCTTGGCTTCCGAACCCGTCGTTGAAACACTCTTTGTTGGCGCCGCTTCCGGGCTATCTGCTGATGAATTTGACCGAAAGCTCTTTTTGATTCGAAAAATGGCGGTGCATACCCTGAGGGGACGTGCAGGACTCGATCAAGATTCTTTTTTTTATGTCTGTTCGCTGTCAACTAGAATCATGGTCTATAAGGGTATGTTAACCCCCGATCAGGTTTGGAGCTTTTATCAAAAGGACCTCTCGGACCCCGATTATGAAACGCATTTGGCCATGGTGCACAGCCGCTTCTCAACCAATACCTTCCCTTCGTGGGACCGAGCCCAACCTTTGCGCTATATGAGTCACAATGGTGAGATCAACACCCTTCGGGGAAATGTCAATAAAATGGTTGCTCGCCAGGAGTCTTTAGCCAGTGACCTGTTTGGGGCAGAACTTAAAGACGCTTTTCCGATTGTTGAGCCGGATTTGTCTGACTCGGGGTGTTTTGACAACGTTTTGGAACTGTTGACCTTGTCGGGACGCACACTGCCCGAAGCTGTCATGATGATGATTCCTGAAGCTTGGCAGAACCATGGGGCAATGGAGCCGGCGAAAAAGGCTTTCTATAAGTATCACAGTGCGATGATGGAACCCTGGGATGGCCCTGCCAGCATCGCTTTTACGGATGGTCGCTTTATCGGAGCCGTTCTTGATCGTAACGGTCTTCGTCCTAGCCGCTTTTATGTTACCAACGACGATATCGTTATTATGGCAAGCGAAGTGGGTGTCATTGAGGTACCTGAAGCGCAAATACGGCAAAAAGGACGACTTCAACCCGGAAAGATGTTCCTGGTCAACTTTGAAGAAGGCCGAATTGTCGATGACAACGAACTAAAAACTAAGATTGCGGGACAGCGTCCTTACGCCGATTGGATTAAGGCTCAAGAGATTAAACTTTCGGATTTGTCGTCACGAGTTGAGCCGCACGGTTATGATGAAGCCTCGGTCGATGTGCGACGAAGAGCCTTTGGTTATACCTACGAGCACCAAGAGATGGTTCTTAAGCCAATGGTCGAAGCGAGCCAAGAGGCCTTGGGCTCCATGGGTAACGATGCTCCGTTAGCGGTTCTTTCCGAGAAGCCACGCCTTCCCTACGAATATTTTAAACAGCTGTTTGCCCAGGTAACCAATCCTCCCATCGATTCGATCCGCGAAGAGATCGTCATGAGTTTGGAAAGCTATATTGGTCCTGAAAAAAACCTGTTGTCTGCGACTCCTGAACATGCTCACCGTTTGCTTTTGCCTAACCCTATCCTGACCAACGAACAGATGGCTGCTCTTAAGCATATTGACCGTAAGGGTTGGAAAACTAAGATCCTTGATGCGACGTTCCCCAAAGTAGAGGGTGAAACTGGTCTGGAAAAGGCTTTGGACCGGTTGGCGTCCGAAGCTGAAAAGGCTCTGGATGAAGGATATGCCCTTTTGGTGCTTTCTGATCGGGCTGTGTCGGCAGAGCGTGTCCCTGTTTCAGCCTTGCTTGCCGTAGGAACCGTGCATCATCACTTGATTCGTCTTGAACGACGGAATCAGATCGGTCTGCTGGTAGAATCGGGAGAGCCTCGCGAAGTTCATCACTTCTGCTTGTTAACCGGTTATGGCGCAGATGCCGTGAACCCGTACCTAGCGTTTGAAGTGATGTGGCGTATGTCTCGCGACGAGTTCTTTGATAAACCCTATAGCGACGAAGAAATTGTGGCACACTACCTCAAGGCTGTGGCCAAGGGAATGCGCAAAGTCTTTGGAAAAATGGGCATTTCAACGTTAGAATCCTATAAAGGTGCCCAGATTTTTGAAGCGGTGGGTTTGGATGAATCGGTGATTAGCAAATCCTTTGCGGGTACCGCCAGCCGAATTAAAGGTGCTGGCTATGATGTTTTGGGGCGTGAGGCTCTTGACCGTCACCGCATGGGGTGGCCTGAGGGTAATGCTTCGGTTTATGACCGTTTCTATTCGCCCGGAGACTACCACTACCGGTTTGGCGGCGAAAAACACATGTGGGATCCTGAATCCATTGCTGATCTTCAACGAGCAGTGTGGCAACAGGACCCTGCTGCGTGGGCTCGTTTCAGTGCCCGGCAAGCCGAAAGGTCTGCGCAACAAGCCACCTTGCATGGTCTTTTGTCTTTTAAAAAGGGAAATCCGATTCCCCTGTCAGAAGTCGAACCGGCTTCTGAAATTGTGAAGCGGTTTGTGACTGGCGCCATGAGTTATGGTTCTATTTCGAAAGAAGCCCACGAGACTCTCGCCATTGCCATGAACCGTTTAGGCGGAAAGTCTAACACCGGCGAAGGTGGTGAAGATCCTGCTCGGTTTGAACGATTGCCCAATGGGGATTCAAAACGTTCTGCCATCAAGCAGGTGGCCTCGGGGAGGTTTGGGGTAACCATTCACTACTTGACCAATGCCGATGAAATTCAAATTAAAATGGCTCAAGGCGCCAAACCTGGCGAAGGTGGCGAGTTACCTGGGCATAAAGTCGATGAAACTATCGCCAAAACCCGTGGCTCTACCCCTGGGGTTGGACTGATTTCCCCACCGCCTCATCATGATATTTATTCCATTGAAGATTTAGCCCAGCTGATTTTTGACCTAAAAAATGCCAATCCCAAAGCCCGAATCAGCGTAAAGCTCGTTTCTGAAGTCGGAGTTGGTACCATCGCGGCTGGCGTGGCCAAGGGTCACGCGGATCACATTCTTGTGTCAGGCCATGAAGGCGGTACTGGCGCTTCACCGTTGACGGGGATCAAAAATGCCGGTCTTCCTTGGGAACTCGGCATTGCCGAGACGCATCAAACCTTGGTTATGAACGATTTACGTTCTCGGGTGCGGTTGCAAACGGATGGCCAGCTAAAGACCGGTCGTGACGTGGTGATGGCGGCTATGTTGGGTGCCGAAGAAATGGGCTTCTCGACGGGGCCGTTGATTACCTTGGGATGTATCATGATGCGCAAGTGCCATAAAAATACTTGTCCTGTCGGAATTGCGACCCAAGACCCTGTCCTCCGAGCAAGGTTCCGGGGAAAGCCCGAATACGTGGAGCGATTCTTCCACTTTATTGCCGAAGAGGTTCGCCAGATTATGGCCGATTTAGGCCTAAAGACGTTTAACGAGCTCATCGGACGAGTAGATTTGTTGGATGCTGATGCCGCAGTACGCCATGCTAAGAGTATCAATATTGATTTGAAGCCACTATTGACCATGGCACGCAAGCCTTACCCTGAGGCGGGCGTTTACTGCACACAAAAGCAAGATCACGGGTTAGACCATGTGTTGGACCGCACCCTGATCACCGAAGCGGCTGCCGCCCTTGAGAACAAAACCCCTGTAAAGCTCAAGCACAAGATTTCTAACGTGGACCGAGCGTGTGGTACTTTGCTGAGTCATGAGTTAACTCAGCGCTGGGGTGCGTTGGGGTTACCAGAAAACTCCATCGAAGTACACTTTCATGGGCATGCAGGACAAAGCTTTGGTGCGTGGCTTGCCAAGGGTGTTACCTTCCGTTTGGAAGGTGATGCGAACGATTATGTTGGTAAGGGCTTGTCAGGCGGACGACTTGCCATTGCTCCCCCACCCGAGGCAAAATACAAACCCAGCGAAAACATCATCATCGGCAACGTAGCATTCTATGGAGCGACCGGTGGAGAAGCGTTTATTCGTGGCGTAGCGGCAGAACGCTTCTGCGTTCGCAACTCGGGAGCTACCGTTGTTGTAGAAGGAGTTGGGGACCACGGATGTGAGTATATGACACAAGGTACTGTTGTCATTCTTGGGTCTACAGGCCGTAACTTTGCGGCGGGTATGTCAGGTGGCGTTGCCTACGTTTGGGATCCTCAAGGACGCTTGGAACACCAGCTCAACACGCAAATGGTTGAGTTAGAAAAACCTGGCCAAGAAGACTTTGACTTGATCAAAGGTTTGATTCAAAAGCACTATCAAAATACTGGCTCCGATGTCGCCGAAAGCCTGCTCTCTGCTTGGGAAACACATCGGAGTGAGTTCGTTACCGTCATGCCGACGGACTATAAAAAGGTTATGGAGGCGCGCAAGGCCAAGACCTCGGAGGTGTCTCATGGGTAAGCCCACTGGCTTTCTGGAATTCGACCGGCAAAAGGTCAAAGATCGTAATCCTCTTGAGCGGATGGGGGATTTTAAAGAGTTCTTGGTTCCATTGACGGATCCGGAACGGCGTCAACAAGGATCGCGCTGTATGGATTGCGGCGTTCCCTTTTGTCAATCGAGCTACGGATGCCCGGTAGATAACCTCATTCCTGAATGGAATGATCTGATTTATCACAAAAAAGATTACGAAGCTTTTCTTCGCCTTCGCAAAACCAATAACTTTCCGGAATTTACAGGTCGTGTCTGTCCGGCTCCCTGTGAAACCGCCTGTGTTTTGGGAATCACTTCTCCGGCGGTAACGATCAAAGATAACGAAGCTTGGATCATTGATAATGCCTGGGAAAAGGGCTGGATGAAGCCACGACCGGTACCGGCTCGCACGGGTAAACGGGTGGCTGTTATCGGTTCGGGGCCTTCGGGATTGTCTGCCGCCGACGAATTAAACCAAGCGGGCCACCAAGTTACGGTGTTTGAACGAGCAGACCGGATTGGCGGCCTATTGATGTACGGCATTCCCAATATGAAACTAGATAAAGGTCTTGTTGAGCGACGGATCCAGGTTATGCGCGAAGAAGGCGTTGAGTTTCGGGTGAAGGTTGCTGTTGGCAAGGACATTGCCGCCAGTGACCTTGTGAAAGAGTTTGATGCCGTGCTGATCGCTACTGGTGCTACTAAACCTCGTGACTTGCCGGTGCCTGGGCGTTCGCTCAAAGGTGTCCACTTTGCGATGGAGTTTTTAGCGGCCAACACCAAAAGTCTGTTGGATTCTCAGCTGAAGGATGAGAAATACATCAACGCTCAAGGTAAAAAGGTGATCGTTATTGGCGGTGGTGATACAGGAAATGACTGTTTGGGGACCAGCCTTCGCCATGGTTGTTCCTCGTTGGTCAATTTTGAACTTTTACCGCAACCGTCTGCCGAGAGAACAGAAGAATTTCCCTGGCCGACTTATCCCCGTCTTTATAAGGCTGACTACGGACACAACGAAGCTGTAGCCCGTTTCGGCAAAGATCCTCGAGTATTTTCGATCGCCACCAAAGAGTTCATTGGCAATGCGGCCGGAGAACTAACTGGCTTAAAAACCATCGACCTGAAGTGGGAAAAAGATGAAAAAGGTCAGTGGAAAATGAGTGAATTGCCGGGGACTGAAAAAAATTGGGAAGCCGATCTCGTATTTTTGGCTTTGGGTTTTTTGGGCCCTGAAGAAGAGATTTTGAAGCAACTTGCCGTCGAAACCGATGCTCGTTCCAACGTGAAGGCACCTTATGGCAAGTTTACGACAAACATCCCTAAAGTTTTCAGCGCTGGGGATGCTCGTCGGGGGCAATCTCTCGTTGTTTGGGCTATCAATGAAGGTCGAGGCGCTGCACGCGAGATCGATCGTTTTCTTAAGAACCCTTCCTAAGGGTGTTGCTTGCTATTATTCAGGGGATATGGTATATATCCTCTGAAATTTTATGATTTGAGGGATTTTATGTACGCGCTTGTTGAAATTAAGGGTCGTCAGTTCCGCGCCGAAAAGGGTGCCGTTCTTCAGATTGACCGGGTCGATGCCGAAAATGGCACCGCGCTAGAGTTTGATACGGTTCTTCTCGTAGGTGGAAACGGCGATGTTAAAGTCGGCGCGCCCTATGTGAAAGGTGCTAAAGTAAAAACCGTTGTGGATTCTCAGATCCGCGATGCAAAGGTGCTTTCGTACAAAGTTAAGCGCCGAAAATCGTTTCACAAACTGATTGGACATCGTCAACCCTATACTTTGGTTCGTGTCGAAGACGTTATTGGTTAAGCAATGATCCGTGCCCAGATCGACCTGTCTGAAGAAGGTGCGATCGCCAAAGTCTCAATGATGGGGCATGCGGGTTATTCGCTCAAGGGGTCTGATATCGTCTGTGCCGGTGCTACCGTTCTTCTTAGGACGTTTGTCGGCCTACTACGAACCGAGACTGGCGTTGTTTTGCATTGGATAAAAGAAAGCGAAGGTGATGTGGGGTTTTTCGTAACTACGGTAAATACCCATCCCGAACGCTATGAAGGCTGGTGCTGGTACTTTCTGCGCGGTCTTGAAGATTTAGCGAAGGAATTTCCAGAGTATTTGCAAGTGAATTACGGTCATTGGAAGGGGAGGTTGTTTCATGGCTCATAAAAAAGGCGCCGGAAGTTCGAAAAACGGACGCGATTCGAATCCGAAAATGCTCGGTGTGAAACGCTTTGGGGGACAATTGGTCTCCGCTGGCGAGATTTTAGTTCGTCAGAGAGGAACTAAACTTCACGCTGGTGAAAATGTTGGTATGGGTCGCGATCACACGTTGTTTGCTTTAGTGAAAGGTAGTGTCGCGTTCGGTGAACGCCGTGGCAAGAAGCTTGTTGCAATTGTTCCGTTAGCGAACTAAAGGTTAGCTTGGAAGGGTTTGTCGACGAGACCATAATTGAGGTCTCGTCTGGTCACGGTGGGGCTGGTGCCGTTTCTTTTCGCCGAGAAAAATACGTGCCCTATGGCGGTCCGGATGGCGGGGACGGTGGTCGAGGCGGCGATGTTATCTTTCATGTTAAACAAAATCTTCGAACCCTATCGCATTTACGGATGAAGCGACATTGGCTTGCTGGAAACGGTGGCCCTGGTATGGGGGAACGTCGACACGGTCGTGATGGGGATTCTATCCACATTCCGGTGCCTCCGGGAACTTTGATTAAAGACGCTCAAACTGGGCAAGTTCTTCATGATTTTTCGTTAACAGAAGAAGTTCAATGGATTTTTCGAACCGGCGGTAGGGGTGGCCAAGGAAACTGGCATTTTCGCTCCGCTCGTCATCAGGTTCCTCGGTTTTCTCAGCCAGGTGAACCAGGGGCTCATGAAAAGATTATTGTTGAATTGAATATCATTGCTGATATAGGATTTGTAGGTTTTCCCAATGCCGGGAAATCAACCTTGCTTTCGTTATTGACGAATGCCAACCCGAAAATTGCTCCCTATCCTTTTACGACAAAAATTCCTAATTTGGGAGTAATGCGCGTTTGGGATCGTGATTTGGTTTTAGCCGATATCCCAGGGATACTGGAAGGTGCCTCGCAGGGGTTGGGTTTGGGGATTCAATTTCTTAAGCATATAGCAAGAACCAAGGGATTGGCGTTTTTGGTAGACCTCTCGGAAGAAAATTTCTTGGAATCTTATCATACCCTTTGCCATGAGTTAGAAGCTTTCAGTGCCGATCTCGCGGCAAAACCCCGTGTTCTGATTGGGTCGAAAACAGATTTAGATGAATCAGGTGAGCGCCTGGCTCAACTGAAGGCCGCATTCCCCGAGTTAGAAGTTTTGGGAGTTTCTAGCTTTGCTCGCGATAAGCTTACTGAAATTCAAGAAGCATTCTTTCGGTTAGCCGAGGGAGGCGTCGTCGCATCTTGAAGACGGCCATTCTTGGCGGCACGTTCAATCCGCCCCATTGGGGCCATCTAATGTTGGCAGAGTTAGCGTACTGTGAAGCGGGTTATGAACAACTCCTTTTGGTCCCTACGAGAAAGCCCGCCCATAAGGTTATTGCCGGAGCAACGGATGAACAGCGGCTCACCATGCTGTCTTTGGCATTAGAGAATTTTTCTGTACCTGGGCTAAAAATCGCCATAGAAACCTGTGAACTTTATCGCCCAGGTGTTAGTTACTCCATTGACACTGTTGCTTGCGTAGAAAAACTCTATACCTTAGACGGTAAACCAGGACTACTCTTGGGAGATGATTTATTTGAGACGTTTGACCAATGGAAGGATGCTCCCTCTATTGCCGAAAAAGCTGACCTTTGGGTGGCTCGACGCAAATACAATGATCCGCTCCCTTCAAAGTTTTTTCATCAGTATTTTCGTAACCCCATAGTGGGGGTTTCCTCTTCAGAAATCCGTGAGCGGGTGGCTCGCTCAGATGTTTGGCGCGCCTTGTTACCCCCGTCTGTCGCTCGTTATGTCACCGATCAGGGTTTGTATAGGGAGGGGAAATCCTGAAAAAGTCGCTTTTTCATCCTAGTCGTCTCCTTGTTGCGTTGGTGGTACTTATTGCTGTGGGTACGGGAGTTTTTGTTTTTTTTCAAGTAAGAACCGACCCGGTCAAAGATACTGTAAATGCCGGTCAAAATTTGGTTGTTGATATCATTGTAGAGCATGAGCATCACCCGCTCGTCAATGAAGTTGTTTTTTACAACCCGATTTCTCGAAAGACGGCTTTTATGGATGTTCCACCCGATACAGGAGGTTTGCTACCCAGCTTGGGCCGAGTCGATGGGATTGCAGCACTTTACCACCCAGAAAAAATGCGACCGTACTTAGATCAGCTCGGTTCCTGGTTAGGTACCCCAGTTCCGTTTTATCTTATTCTGGACACTCATCAGCTTTCTGCGACGGTCGACCTCTTAACGGGGATTGAACTATTTATTTCGTCGTCGCTTGAGTTGACTCAAACTACCCCCTTGTACCTGCTGCCCTCAGGCAATAATCGGCTTGATGGCCCGAAAGTAATCCAATATCTCTTAGCTCCCCGCGAAGGCGAAGACTTGGCGGATCGTGCCAGCCGATATCAACGGCTCGTACAAGCATGGTTACGGCAGCTCGGTGCAGAAAAAAACTTTCTCTTGCGTCCCGAGGTGTTCCCGTATTTGTGGAAAAATGTCGCCTCAAACTTTGAGGATGTAGGAATGAAGACGTTTATTCAGGTTTGTGCTACTGCTGACTGGGAACGCACGGTTATGCAACGGGTTTTGGGCACGGATCGTGATGTGGACGGCAAAATCCTTCTGTTTCCGCATTATAACGGAACTTTGCTTAAAGACAGTATCCGGCAAATTCTTGAAGTCTTACCACGCAAAGATGGTTCGGCGTTGTTACCATCCTCGGTAACGATCGAAATTTTGAACGGGACAAAACAGCCTGGGTTGGCAACGCGTACCTCGTTACTCCTCAAGAGTTTTGGTTACAACGTGGTAGCCGTTCGTAACGCAGACAACACTAATCAAGACAACACCGTGATTGTCGACCGAAAAGGCACACAAGAAGCCGCTCGTAAGGTAGCGGATATCATACAATGTAGAAAATTAATCACGTCGCAGGAGACAACTCCTGCCGATGCTGATGTTATTATTACCCTAGGGAAGGATTTTGATGGACGTTATGTTCGATAAACCAAGCAATGCTCCAGAAACTCTCGTGCAAGAGCTGGGAGGTTACCTTAACGACTTAAAGGCAAAAGATGTCTTGGTCATGGATGTTCGGGGACTCTGTACTTGGGCCGACTGGTTTGTTTTAGCAACCTACAATAGCCAAGGACACTTGAAAGGGCTTGTGGAGGAATTGGATGTTTGGGCCGTAGCCCATGATATTCCCTCGGGGCGTCCCAAGAAAAAACAGGTCAACGAATGGATGCTGATCGATTGGAATGAAGTAGTTGTCCACTTATTTTCAGATAAAGCTCGTCAGTACTATGAATTAGAAAAACTTTGGTTTAACGCTAAGGTAACCCATTACAGCGCCTAAGTAGCCGTTTACTTAGGTGTCAGATGGTCAATACTCATCAAACATCGTTAAAAGGGGAGGCCGAAGCGGTCATGTTCACTTCGGCCTCTGGATAACAGTTTTTAGAAGTCGTCGTATTCCAGATCGTCTTCGACGTCGTCGTCGAAGTCGTCATCTTCTTCAAATTCCTCATCCTCATCATCGAAATCGTCTTCGTCTTCGAGGTCATCGTAATCGTCGTCTTCTTCCTCTTCAAAACCATCATCATCATCAAAGTCGTCATCGAAATCGTCTTCGTAGTCCGACTCGTAGTTATCAAAATCTTCATCACTGAAGCGGTAAAATTTCATGAACGTATCCTTTTCCGAGGGGGATAAAGCGAAATCTAACGTGGGGTTCTTGACCTGTCAATAGAGGAAAAATGCAAAAAAGTATTTGACACGATTTTAATATTCCGTATAATGGCCTTCGGTTAAAAACTAGAACTTATGTTGGTCCTTGGGTAAGAAAATTTGCAACTTCCCCAAGGCCGGTTTATAATTGTTCCCAGGGCACAGATTTGTTACTGGAGGGCAATATGACCATTACTGACATCAGGGTTCGGAAAGTGGCCGGAGAAGGTAAGCTCAAAGCCTACGTTACGGTAACTTTTGAAAATTGCTTTGTTGTACACAACGTTAAGGTAATTCAAGGTGAAAGCGGCGTATTTATCGCCATGCCAAGCCGACGGACCAAAAGCGGGGAGTACAAGGACGTGGCCCATCCGATTAATTCGGATTTTAGAGCCACACTCCAGGAGCAGATTTTAAAAGCGTACGAAACTGCTGATGATGCGGACATGATCTCCGGAGACGAAGAATAAAACATTGGGACGTCGCCAAGTTGGTAAGGCACCAGAATTTGGATCTGGCATCCGGAGGTTCGAGTCCTCCCGTCCCAGTTTCTCTGTTTCAAGGAGTAGACCATGGATTCACTGACCCTGGCGTTCCAGGATCGCACTGACCTCAAAAAGGCTGCCGCAAGGCGGTTGCGAGCTTCTGGCCGCATTCCCGCTGTTGTATATGGGCAGGGGAAGTCTGTTTCAATTTCAGTAGAAGAAGCTGAATTTTCTCTGAATTTTCATCGTTTCGGCGAAAACACGATCATTCAATTGAAAGATGGAAAAACATCTTTTGATGTTTTGGTTCGTGACTATCAAGATGACATTCTGACCGGTAAGATCCGTCACATTGACTTTTATCAGGTCAGTTCCACAAAAACTCTTCATGCCAAGATTCCTTTGCATTTGGCGGGTACTCCTGCAGGTGTTCGCGAAGGCGGGTTGCTCGAGCAGTTAGTCCATGAAGTGGAAGTGGAATGTCTTCCTAAAGATCTTCCGCACGAAATTAAAGTTGACGTATCGAACCTGCTCGTTGGTCAGTCGATTCACGCGGGTGACCTGGCAGGCTTCGCCGGCGTTAAGTTCCTTTTGAATGCTGACACTGTTGTGGCTCACGTTATTAGCACGAAGACCCTAAATGTCGAAGCCACTCCGGTTGTTGAGGAGACGGCTGCTACTGATACTGCAGCGCCTGCGCCCGAGAAAAAAGCCTGATTCTTATCGTTATGGGGCTGGGAAATCCCGGCTCCACGTATCAGAACACCCGTCACAATGCTGGATTTTGGTTTGTCGACCAATTGGCAGTTTTGGCGGGTGTTTCCCTTTATAAACCCCTTTTTTGTTCTTGGCGTCAGGCTATCGTTAAATATCAAAGTCATACGGTTGTTTTGATTCAACCGCTGACGTTTATGAATCAAAGCGGCCGGATCTTGCCACGCCTTCAAAGACGGTTTGGTTTTGAACGCGAGCATTTCTTGGTAGCTGTCGACCAAATGGACCTCCCTCCGGGTAGGCTCCGTTTAAAACCCAAAGGAAGCGACGCCGGCCACAATGGCCTAAAATCTCTCCGTGAGGCCTGGGGAACAGATTTCTTTAGGCGTTTAACAATTGGTATTGGTCGCCCTTACGATGGGGCAAAGGTCCTAGAGCATGTCCTGGGGTGTTTGGACACTCAGGGGCGCCAGATCGTTGATCACGCCTTACAGGAAGCGGGGGTTGTGTTTTGGTCCTTGTTAGCCGATCAAAAGCCCGGTTGCACCGAAGTTCAGTTTTGGGAGCACTATCAGAATGAGCTTAACCGTTTCCGGTCAAGTTTGCCAGGTTCTGGAAGCGTTTCGCCGTCGCCCTGATATTCTCGTTCATCAAAACGTTGCCGTGGCCTATTCCGGGGGCTGTGATTCTGCGGTACTTCTTTGGGCCGCTAGCGTTGTGTGGGGGCCTGATCATGTGACCGCAATTTGGGTAGATCATGGCCTACGACCAGCTGAAGAACGGCAAGCTGAAGCCCACCTCGTTGAGAGTTTTTGCCAGCAGAGGGGAGTTCTTCTTATCAAGAAGGGGCCTCCTGCAAAAATCCCTCATGGCGAAGGTCAAGAAGATTCCTTTCGGATTTATCGTTTGCAAGTCCTGCAAGAGGCGGCGCTAGCCCACGACATTAGCCTCATTTTAACTGCGCATCATCGCCAAGATCAGGCCGAGACCATGCTTTTCCGCTTACTTCAAGGGCGTTCTTGGGTTGGTTTAGCAGGAATTCCTGAAAAACGGGGATTATTTGCCCGTCCTTTTCTTTCACTTCCGCGGGAGTTGTTGCGTAAAGCCGCACAAGAACAGCATTTATTCTGGCATGAGGACTCGACAAACAGCGAATCGTTGTATCAGCGTAATTTTCTTCGGAATGAGGTGTTTCCTCTTTTAGAACAACGCTTTCCTCTGGCTTCGCAGGCTCTTGCGGAATTAGCTCAGTTTTGGCGCGAAAGGAATCCTTTGCTTCACTGGCTGGATTCCGCTTGGGTTTTGACTGACAACGCCGTGATTCCCAGGCTGATTTGGGAGCAGTGGACAACTGGGCAACGTGAACACCAGCTTTTAGAGGTAGTACGCCGTCTTAGAAGGGAAAATATTTCGCATCAAAGGCTCTCACGACGATTTTTGGCAGAAATCTGTCAGTCGTCGCACCTGGTCGCTCAGGGGGCAGGCTCAAAACACTTGACGAGTTTTCGGCACTGTGGAGCGGGTTGGCAATTGGCTTTTTCGCCTACGACAGTAACGTGGTCCCCGATTGTACAAGAACCAGAGTTAGCGTATCTTATGACGATAGACCCCCCTTGTGTTTTGACGCTGGCCCGTTATGAAATAGCTTTTTCGTGGGAACCCTGGTCCGAGACTGTTCCTTTTGCTTGGGTAGAACTTCCTCACCTGGAACAACCCCAAGTCCAGGATTTAGTTTGGCGCTCGCTTGGTCCTGAAGAAAGTTGGGTGCTACCCGCAGGAAAAAGCAATAAAGCGTGGCGGCGAAAGCACCCGGGCGATGCGGGACTATTTTACAAGGGCGTTCTCTGGGCGGTTTTTGACACGGTGGAGCAAAAATTGCGTTGGAAGGGTACCTGTGCGGATTTGATTAAGAAGGTGATATTTGTTAAGTTATCAAGACGGAGTATGGGATGAACGACGACGATAAGGACAATAAGGGACCAGGCGGTCCTCAACCTCCCTTTGATTTCCGGAAAAACCGGTTAGCCCTGGTGCTTTTCCTCGTGGTCATCGGCTTATTAGCGGTGATTCTTTTCTCAAATGATTTTGGAACAACGAAGACAATTCCGTATTCAACCTTTCTCGAATACCTCGATCAAGGCAAAGTGGAAAGTGTAGTTATCTTGGATCAGGACGAAATTGACGGCACGCTTTCGTCTCCCTCTGGTCCAGCGGTACCTTTTATGACCAGAATTCCCTATATCGATCTCAAGCTACTCGATGAATTACGGGCAAAAAATGTGCGCATTTCGGGGGGGCAGAAATCCGTTCCCCTTCTTAAGATGTTCTTAGACTTCATGCCTTTGACGATTGGCATCATCCTGATTTGGATGGTATTCCGTCAGGTTCAGGGTGGTACGGGAAAAGCCTTTGGCTTTGGCAAAAGCCGAGCCAAAAAATACAACGAAAAGGGCAAAAGGCTGCTATTTTCGGACGTGGCCGGTCAAGAAGAAGCTAAGCATGAATTAACAGAAGTTGTGGATTTTCTTAAAAGTCCAGAAAAATTTACTGCCATTGGGGCAAAAATTCCCAAGGGTGTGCTGCTTGTCGGTATGCCGGGAACAGGTAAAACTCTTCTGGCAAAAGCTGTTGCTGGTGAGGCTAACGTTAATTTCTTTCATATGTCTGGTTCAGATTTTGTAGAAATGTTTGTTGGCGTTGGTGCTAGTCGTGTTCGTGACCTCTTTGAAAATGGACGTCAAAATTCTCCCTGTATCATCTTTATCGATGAAATTGATGCGGTAGGGCGAACGCGTGGCGCAGGCTATGGTGGTGGTCACGACGAACGGGAACAAACCTTAAACCAGCTCTTGGTAGAAATGGATGGCTTTGATACAAAAGACGGTGTCATTGTCATAGCCGCTACCAACCGACCCGATGTTTTAGACCCAGCCTTATTGAGGCCTGGGCGCTTTGACAGACAAGTTGTCGTAGACATGCCTGATGTTAAAGAGCGTGAGGCCATTTTGACTTTGCATGCGTCAAAGGTAAAACTGGCTCCTGATGTTGACCTTCTCCGTTTGGCTCGTGCAACACCGGGGTCGTCTGGTGCCGATATTGCCAATATTGTCAATGAAGCGGCGTTGTTCGCCGCTAGACGGGGTCAAATCGTCGTCTCGATGCAAGATTTTGAAGAAGCGCGCGATAAAATTCTGATGGGAATAGCCCGCCGTTCCAAGGTGATTACTCCCAAGGATAAGCTGGCGACTGCCTATCATGAAGCGGGGCACGCTTTGCTCCACTACTACTTAAAGGATGCTGATCCCTTGCACAAGGTGACGGTTGTTCCTCGCGGTCGTGCATTAGGGGTGGCCTTCTCTCTACCCGATGAAGATAAATATTCTCGCGGCAAAAATTGGTTAATGGACCGCATTCGTATTTCGTTTGGGGGCTTCGCCGCTGAGGAACTCATTTATGGTGAAACTAGCACGGGTGTACAAAATGACCTTGAGCAGGCGACATCAATGGCCAGACGAATGATAACCGAGTGGGGGATGAGTGAACGAATTGGCCCTATGGCCTTGGGGTCAGAAGGCGAACCGATCTTTTTAGGCAAAGAAATTGCCACTCATAAAGACTATTCTGAAGAAACAGCCCGCCAAGTGGATAATGAAATTCGTAGCCTTTTAACAAACTGTTTGAACGATGTGCGCGGACTTCTGAAGGAGCATCGTGAACAGTTAGAAAAGTTGGCGAATGAGCTAGTGGTGAAAGAAACATTGGATGACTCTGATATTAGGAATTTACTGGGCTTTGCACCGCGGGTGGCCATAACGGTCGAATGATGCTCAGGACGGGGTTCCTGTTACTTTTTCTAGTCGGAGCTCTTTCTGTGTCGGCGGAGTCTGCGGACTCCGCACTGGCACAACGTTCTCTTGTATCGGCCCGGACCGCGTTCTTGACTCACATGATTCTTGGTCGCCTACCGGTTGTTTCTGACACGGCGCTACCCGCTGCGGTGCCGTTTTGGCCTGATGTTAAGTTTTACCTCCGACAAGCAGAGGATTTTGGTCAACCGAGTCGACTGTTGAGCGCTCTGGTGGCTTTGCATGAAGGGTCAGTCTCTGCGGCCGAGGAGCCCTTGGCCGAAGTTTGGTCGCAAAGAAACTGGCAAAGTTTTGGTGAACTTACGGCCGCTCAAGCGTATTTCACGAGTCTTTCTTGGTTGCGGCAAGACATCCGCCTGCAAAGTGCATGGAAGTTATGGCCGGATAAGTACCTTTCGCCCCCTTCCTTATTACTGGGAATTCGTAGCTATGAACGAACTCAGCCAAAAATTGCCAAGGACCTTTTGGTTCAAGCGTTTAGTCTCTATCCTGAGGACCGGCGTTTCTTGGGAGAAATGACGCTATTTTCGGCGAAATTCCCGCAGGTTCTACCGTTGTGGCAGACAGCTGTTCAACAAAATCTCCGTTGGTCACAGACTGCTCTTAAAGACTTGGTACAGCGTTTGGCTGAAGCCCCTTCGGAACAAAAAAAACAAGGTCTTGAAGTTTTAACGAAAGCGGGCTTGAGTGATTTTCAGACAGTGAATCTGGCAACTGACTATACTGCCCAGGCGGCTGTTTGGTTAAAAGAGGGTGTCAAGATACCTCCCGAAGGCGATTACTCGTGGAATCACGAAAGCACTGGGACCCACATGACGATCAAATTTACCAAAGGACAGCTCGTTTCTTGGTCAAGTTGCACGCCCGGGGCCACCGTTTGGATTGCTGACTTTCGAAGCGGGGCTTTGACACGGGTGACGGAATACCGGGGTGGTGAGTCTTGGGTGTTGACCTATTGGCAGTACCCTTATGTTAAAGCCTTAACGTGGATTTCGGGTCAAACAAAGGTTGAATATACCTTTTTACCGTTTGTGACCCAAGCCGAACCATCGAGTTTGACCTTAAAAAAGTATCCTGAGGCAGTTTGGCCGGCCCTTCTTTTGAAATCGTGGAAGCCGCTTGATCCATCAGTCTTGATTCCCCAAGCGGCCAGGGTTTATGAATCCGAGGAAGGGTTACTCGATCGGGTACTTTGCCTTGTAAAGGGTCAGGTTTGGCTTGAGATTGCCGATGAAAATCATGATGGGCGACCGGATACTTGGAAATATTATCGTAACGGAAAGCTAGCTTCGGTGTATCAAGATTTCGAGGGCCAAAGTAGCCCGAATTTGCACGAGATTTATGAACAGGGAAAACTAGCCGCCGTTGAGGCAGATCCTCACCGTAAGGGCCGTACTGAATATGTGTTGTATCCTCAGGAGGGTGTGGCATTATGGGATTGGCAAGGAACAGGAAGTCCGTTGATCAGAGTGTTTCGATGGAACGGCGAGGCCGGCCTCAAGGCTACCGTTTTTTCACGGTCCGAAGAACCTTTTCAGGCCATGCCGGTGTGGGAAACCCCGCCCTGGTATTAGTGGCTTTTGCTCTGCTTGGGGTCTTAGGATTAGGTTGCCGCACATTTACTCCCGTCTCGCGGGTGTACGCTTCTTGGCCATTACCTAGTGTTGTCGATAAAGCACAAGAAGCTCTCAAAGAAGGTAAACTATCAAGAGCGGCGGTCTTACTTTTAAATTCCAAAGAAGATTCTCCACAAAAGCACAAAGTTCAAGAAGAGCTTATAGCGGCCCTCAAGAAAAAAAATACTGATGATGACCGGCGTACCGCGGAGCTTTTAGAGGGCGATCCCCTTAAGGTTTTTGAAAAAAACGAAACAACGCCAACACCTTCTTGGCCTCCTATGCCCCCCGCTGCACTCACGGGTAAAGGTGGTCCAGAACGCTGGTTACAAGGCACGGCAACAGTCATGGTGAATCGCGGTCTGCGTTTTGTGAACGGTGCGGCTATGCCGGATATTGTTCTTGGCAGTGGCTTTTTTATCACGAAAGATGGGTATTTGCTTACCAATCACCATGTGATTGCCAGTATGGTAGACCCCGACTATAAAGGTTATGCCAAACTGACCGTCAAATTGCCGAATTCGCGAGGAGAGAGCCTTCCTGCCCGTGTAGTGTCTTGGGACCTCAACCACGACCTGGCGTTATTAAAGGTCGAGTATCATCCTCAGTATGTTTTTCAATTTGCTCCCAATAGCCTTTTGATTCCTGGTCAACAAGTGACTGCTCTCGGTTCACCTGGTGGTCTTGATGCTACCGTTACCCAAGGAATTGTCTCGGCAACCAGAAGGCCTCTTCTCCCCATGGGAAATGTGATTCAGGTCGATGTGCCTGTTAATCCAGGAAATAGCGGGGGACCATTAGTGAACGACCAAGGTCAGGTGGTCGGTATTGTTTTTGCTGGTATTGAGCAGTTTCAAGGGGTCAATTTTGCCATCCCCGGAGAAGTCATTCGTAAGGTTTTGCCCTTGCTCAAAGCCAGCCAAGGAGAAATCTCCGTTCCTTGGATAGGGGCCGGGGTCAATGAGGATATGAGAGGGTTGGAAATAAGTTACGTCTTGCCCGAAAGCCCTGCCGATTGGGCAGGTCTCAAATTTGGTGATCGCCTCCTTCGGTTTGCGGGTATCAAAGTCAATGATGTTTCGACCATCCAGTCCATTGTGTTATCGTACGGACAGGATTCCGTCATTCCCCTTGAGATTTCGCGCAACGGTAAAACCAGAACTATCTGGTGTACCTTCCAAAAACGGCCTGACTATCCTTTGAAAAAAGCTGTTGAAACTGATTTAACAGCAAATATTTTGCCCTTGGCGTTTGGGTTTTCGGTGGACGACGTGGGAACTCCTGTCGATCAGAACTTTCGGGTTGTTAGCGTGTTCGCCGGTTCAGCTGGTGATCAGCTCGGTTTATCGCCTGGTGATCCGGTAATCGTCAAGCAAGCTGTCCTTGATGAACACGACAAGGCCTACGTGGTTCTCTTGGACATCAAGAAGAAGTTAGGGGGATACCTCGAAAGTATGATCCAACTGGGAGCCCCTCTGACCGGCCGTCAGATGATTTAAGGTAGAGGATTTAAGGGCGCCCCCGTCTGGGGTTAAACCTCTCTAGGGTTAAACCTCGGAAAATAAATCGAAGGTGGGTTCGCTTTCTGGTGTCTGTTCAGCAGGACCATTAAGCAGAATTTCTACCTTCTTTTCCATTTTCTCAAGTTCTTTTTCGAGGCCTTTGGCAAGCTTGATGCCTTCTTCGAATTGCGCCATGGCATCCGAGAGCGTTAACTGCGGGGCCTTTAAGCTTTCGGTAATCTTTTCTAAGCGTTCCAGCCGTTCTTCAAAGTTTTTCATGCTATTCCTCGACGGCGGCATTCACAACGCCGTCCTTCCATTGTATGGTCAGGCGCTGAGTTTCTCGGGCCTGTTCAGCGCTGGTGACGGCGCGGTTATCATGGGTAACAAAGGCAAAGCCCCGATCAAGAACCTGTCCCGGGTTCAGTGCCTGTAGGGTGTTATAGGCCAAGGTCCACCGGTTTTTAAGGCCGTTTGATTTTTCTTCCCAAGCCTTCATGAGGCTGTTTTTTGCTTCGTCTAACCGTTGGACTCGCGGTTGAAGCAGACGCTCAAAGGTGACTTGAAGACGGTCGGCGCGGAAGTCGCTTAGTGTGGCACGAGTACGCTCCAAACGCGAGCGGATCGTTTGTTCCAGTTGCGAATGAAATCCAGCCAAGCTTTCTTTGAGCTGTCGCCACGGACGGCTGAGCCATTCAGCGGCGGCCGTCGGAGTCGGACAACGTAAATCGGCGGCCCAATCACATAATGGTGAGTCTGTTTCATGGCCCACGGCGCTAATAATGGGTATAGTGCTGGAGGCAACGGCTCTAACCACCCCTTCCTCTGAAAAAGCCAATAAATCCTCAAAGGAACCGCCTCCCCGACCCACAATGATAACGTCCGCAAGCCGGTGTGTATTGACGTATTCGATCATCCTGCTTATTCGGTCGGGAGCCTCAGCACCCTGAACGCTAACAGGAAATACGCGAATCTTGGTCGGTACCTCATTTTGACGAAAGATCCGCAGCATGTCCTGCAAAGCCGCCGCCGCCGAACTTGTAACGAGACCAATCACTTGCGGGTAGGGGGGAATTGGCTTTCTTCGTTCGGGATCAAATAACCCTTCTTGTGCTAACTTTTGCTTGAGCCGCTCTAGGCGGGCTAAAATGTCTCCCAGCCCTGCCGCTTCTAAGCGCGAAATTACGAACTGATACTGTCCTTGAGGTTCATAGACCGAAAGACGTCCCCAAACCCTCACCCTGTCGCCGTCTGACGGGGGAGGTGTGGAGGCTCGGGCCGCCCAAGAAAACCAAACAGCTTTAATAAGCGCAGTGTCGTCCTTGAGCGAAAAGTAGAGGTGCTTGCCTGAAGTATTTCTGAGTCCTGAAACCTCACCTTCTACCACCAGATCAGAAAACCCTGATTCGAGAAGCTCTTTAACTTCTGCCGTCAACTGGCTGACAGTCAAAGCCGGGACAGTCTGTGAGGATTGCGACAACGCCATAGCTTTATCGTAGCGTTTTTTCTGTCTGTCGTCTATGTTTAGCAAAGGTTGTTCTCTTTCACGACTTGTCCAAACCAAAGAATCCGCCGATGATAGGAGCGTCATGAAAACCTTAGCCCTCATCTCGGCTTTAGCTCCACGACGTGTTCCCAATTTGTTGGGAGGTAAAACTCTTGACCAATGGATTGATACCGCACTTACACAAGCTTTGGGGCCTGTAACTCGATTTTGGTTAGAGCGAGCCAATTCTCCCCTTTCTTGGTTACCTGAGGGCGTACGCCACACCGTGCCTTCCGAGACTGCTGGTCTTGAACGTACGGTTGAAAAGCTAGCCGAGGGCTATGACGAGATTTTATGGTTCGAGGCTGATGAACCTTTAATCCGCCCCGATTTGATCAATCGTTTGCTTGACTTACATCGCGAATACCGCGCGGAATACACGTTTGCGGACGGGTATCCTCGGGGTCTCGCCCCCGAGGTGCTTCATCCCCGCATTATTCCGACGTTAAGACGCTTCGCCGAAAAAAAACAGGCGGAGAAATCCACCGAGACGACCTTGCGTTCCCCCTGGTTCGATCTGATATCTCAGGATATCAATGCGTTTGATATCGAGACTGACCTATCGCCCGTGGATTTACGCGCTGAGCGCATAAGCTTTCGTGCCGATTCCTTTCGTCAAATGATTTTTCTCGAGAGGTGGCTCGACAAAGCACAAGGCCCGTTACTCCCTTTATTAGAAGAATTGCGTGATAGCCCGTTGAAACGCCGCACGTTGCCAGCAACCTTACAAATTCAAATTGCGACGGGGGTGCTTCAACTACCTGTTTGGTCACCACTTCAACTTTTTCACCCCGAGGCCTTACGTTCGCGAGAATTTTTAGACGACGAACTTTTTCAAAAGTGGGTTTCTAGCGCACTAGCCTGGGCTGGAGACCTAACACTTATGCCGTCGTTTTGGGGCGAACCGTCTTTACATCCTCGAGTCAAAGAGCTTTTTCTCGAGGCGCTGTCTCATAACGATTTACGCTTGGTGGTCGAAACCTCCGGCCTAGGCTGGAGGGACGAAGACTTGGCCGATTTGGCACAAGTGGCGAGGGGACGTCTCGATTGGATCGTGGAATTAGATAGTCAAAACCCTGAAACCTACCGCCACCTGAGAGGTGAGGGTTTCGACGAAGCTCAAGCCTTTACTCAGAAAGCCCTGAAAGGGTTTCCTGGTCATGTTTGGCCACAGACGGTAAGAATGAAAGAAACTGAAGAAGAAACCGAGGGGTTTTATCGGTACTGGAAAGATCAGGCCGGTCAAGCAATTATTCTTAAATACAATTCTTTCGGTGGCCGTATACCTGAACGAAAACCTGCCGATCTTTCACCGTGGAAAAGACTCCCGTGTTGGCACCTCCAGCGGGATTTAGCCGTCTTTCGCGATGGTACTGTTGTCCCTTGCCGAGATGCGTGGCGTCAAAATTTGGTTTTAGGAAATCTTCACACCGACACATGGGAAGCAATCTGGGGAGCCGGCGGCCGATTGTTGCAGGAGCACGCCCAAGAAAATTATCCTGAGGTCTGTAGGAACTGCGATGAATACTACACGTTCTTCTTCTGACCAACCAGCGTATACGATTTTACCAGCCAAGTCGTCGGTACATCCCCCGGTCGAACTTTCGGTCATTCTGTTAAACCGTTCCAGCTGGATTTTTAGGCCCGAGGTGTTGGATCAGCTGTTAGCCTTGAGGTTCGTCGATATTTTGAGTGTTGAAACCCTGCCAGTAAAATTTGATGCTGAGGCTTTAGCCGATGCTCATCCCCAACTGCGGTTTTTACTGTTAACAGAACCTTTGACGCCCGGGGAACAAATAAATTTGGCCGCCGCAGAAGTCTGGGGGGACAAGTTTTTGGTGCTTTGGGATGACCAACATCTCGCCGATAGCTTTTCACTCGCAAAAGCGGGAGCCCTTTTATCGGCAACGGAGCTGTGTCTGTGTCCCGAGTTACGCGGGAGCGACGGTGTACCGATACCGACTCGTTCCGTACCAGCTCGGGAGGGGGGACGGTTTCGGCTTCTTTCGCTGGCCGCTGAAACCGGAACAGAAGGTACCCTGTAC
>JABEVK010000130.1 GCA_013044245.1 Spirochaetales bacterium
CTAAAATCCCCCCTTTCCAAGGGTTCCTTACTAGCTGACGAAGTGGGCAGAACATAAAGTTCGCTGTCGATTTGGCCGGAGGCCATCGGTAGCTACAAAGGCGTTTAACAAAACGGTTTTGGAGTCAAATCTGGCTGAGATGCGAAACCTGACCCAGGAATCTAACCCCAGTATTTTCTTGCCCCGTCTCGAAGATCTATGTGCTGAGTCAGGGGTGGCACTTGTTGTATCCCAGGCTCCAAAAGGCTGCCCGGCTTCAGGCGTTACCCGATGGCTTAGTCCCGAAAAAGTATTAAAGATCAGCCATCTGGGCGAATGGGTGAACACACGAGAAGCAAATAGCGGTACTCTGATTGACTTCTCAAAATTCCAGATTTATTATTGAAATACTATGAAAACACTTCTGGACCAATTGCGCCAATACACGACGGTCGTCGCAGACACGGGGGACTTCGCCGCTATGGAGAAGTTTAAGCCCACCGATGCCACAACAAACCCGTCGTTGATTACAGCCGCCGCTCAGATGCCTCAGTATCAACCCCTAGTTGACGATGTACTCAAAGTAGCTCGTCAGGAATTGGGTGCAACCGCTTCCCCTGAAACGGTGGTTCAGTTGGCTTTTCAACGCTTGGCTGTCGCATTCGGTCTCAAAATTCTCAAGATTGTGCCGGGACGTGTCTCAACTGAGGTGGACGCTCGATTAAGCTACGATACTCAAGCCACCATCAAACAAGCGCGGGCGATTATTGCGCAATATGATCAAGCCGGAGTAGGGCGAGAACACGTACTTATTAAAATCGCTTCAACCTGGGAAGGTATTCAAGCGGCCGAGGTTTTAGAGAAAGATGGCATCCACTGCAATTTAACACTGTTGTTCGGTTTGCACCAAGCTATTGCCTGCGCACAAGCAAAAGTTACCTTAATTTCACCTTTTGTTGGGCGTATTCTCGATTGGTATAAAAAAGACCAAGGACGTGATTTTGTTGGTGCCGAAGACCCGGGAGTTCAGTCGGTAACACGGATTTACAACTACTACAAAAAATGGGGTTATAAAACTCAGGTGATGGGCGCTAGCTTCCGCAACCTCGGAGAAATCCTTGAGTTGGCTGGTTGTGATCTTTTGACGATTTCGCCTCAGTTATTGGCAGAACTCGAAGCCGGCACAACAGAATTGAAGCCAAAATTGACACCAGAAAATGCCCAAAAAACTTCTGACCCGCAAGTCACCATGACGAAAGAACTTTTCGACCAACAACATTCAGCTGACCGGATGGCGAAAGAAAAGTTAGCCGAAGGTATTGAAGGGTTTTCAGCCGCGTTGGTTAAGTTAGAAGGTTTGCTAAAAGATCGTCTGAGCACTTTAGGTCTTTAAGGACTGGTGTACCATAAGAAGCGATAGCCTTTTTGTACACCTATTTCAAGTAGACCAAATATGCATTAACCGAACTTTGATAGGTATCAAAATTTCGCTTAGTTTTGTCGTAAATTTTACTCTAGCGGATTGTTAGTCATGCGGTAGATGAGAAGAACCAAAACTGCACCCAAAAATGGCGCAAGAAATTGAACGATTAAGTGAGCCAGCATGGGTGCCTCAAGAAAGGTCCACATCAGCGATTCCGTAAGAGTTCCTAAAAAAGAGCCCAAAATCGACAAACCGAGTTCCATGGCAAAAAACTGCGACCTATGATAGGGAATAAAATGGTAGGCCACAACAGCAACTAAAAAGCCCATGAAAAAAAGTTCAACGGTAATGGTGATCACGTTATATATCAACGATTTTACCTCTAGATGTAAATAATACCCAACGGAATGGGACGGGAATAGATAGCACCTTGATCTGGTGTCCAAGCATAGGCGGCAATAAAAAAATCAATTTCCAAGCCTTTTCCAAAGTTTCCGCTCGCTATATTAATTTGATTGTGATTATAGTCCAGACCAGGGTACATATCAGAATCTAGGACAAAAGGGTTTACCCAAAACGCTTTGTCGAATAACGAATACCAGTCCTTGTAGTAAATTGAATAATTATTTATTGTTAAGTTACTAGGCCAAAGCGAAGGAATAAACGATGGTGGGTATTGAACATTTCGGTATACCCGAACTGGACTATATTGAGAATTCGAACAGGTAATAATCACCCCTGGCATCGATGTCGAACTAGTCAGCGAATTTAAAAATCCTGCGTTGTAGATGTCTGAAAAGTCGATCGTAAACGTTAAGGCGGAAGAAGCTAATGTCCCAAGTTTGATAGTTGGTTCAATCGAACCTGCAATGGTAGGATCATCAGATGAATTCAGATTCGTTGTCGGTACTAAAAGCTTATACCCCAATTGATTCACCAATTGTGAAACAGTGGGGTTATAATTGGTTAACTGCGAATTATCGTTATTGAGCAGGTTAGCCCCTGTGCCCTGACTATAAATACGATAATAGATGTCATAACCGGCAAAACCCGTCGTCGGGTCGTAAAGTCCTGATGGTTGGGTAATGATCAACTGATGGGTAACAGAGTTACCCTGAAGTTGGGTTGAAGGTACTACAGAAGTCGGAGCTGTTAGAGTGATTAGGTTCGGTATACCACAAGAGTTCATCAAAAAAGAAATACCGCCGAAAAGAAAGACTAATCCTTTTCGGCTCATCGGCATTCTCATCTTGAATTGAATCTTACCCTTACTTTGAAATTACAAACAAGCGGTCACGAGACAACTTGGTCCAATCGGAGTCAGGAAAATTCTCAACATTCTGCTGATAGCTCTTGATGGCATCTGCGGTTTTTCCCATAGCCTCTAAAAGCGCCCCTTGGCTGAAATAAACCTGAGGAGCCAGTAAGGCGTTCTTGTTGTATTGGCTAATAAACGTTGTGTATTCTTGCAGAGCCATTGCTTGTTCGTTGGCATTTTCATAGCATACTGCCGCGTTAACCAAGGCTACGGGTGCTAAATAGCTGGTCTTATCGAGGGTAAAAACCTTCTCAAACGAAACAGCAGCGGTATCCCATTGTTTTTGGTCTGTTTGATATTCCCCTTGAATAAAATACGCTTTCAAAAGCGCATAGGAATTGGGGGCTTTTGCTTCGAGTGCTTTTAGTTCAGACAGGAGATTTTTTTCCAGCTGTGCCTTTTTTGTTGTGTCCGCTTCACTTTTCCATTGTGAGTAATCAGAATCGAGCTTTTCGATTTTTGCTCCGAAGTCTTTTTTTACGCCTTGTGCATAAATTGACCAACCAGCTAATGCCGCTAGAACGACGACGACGACAACAATCGCCGTCAAAATGACCGAACGGTTTTTCTGTAAAAAATTACTGATCGCCACACGTGCTGCTGAGGTACTGCTTACCTTCTTTTCTACCATGAAATACTCCTTACTTTTCCATACCGAATTCTTTAATCAGTTTTGACAAATATGTCCTTTGAATTTTCAAACGACTTGCCGTTCTTGTTTTGTTTCCTCTTTCTTGATTCAACACTTTTAAAATAAAATCTTTGCGAAACTCATTGACTGCGGTTTTGAGATCAGCCTCCTGATCCATAGGATATGACCTGTCAAACTTATCAAAATCGTTGACAGTGATTTTTAAGTCCGAAGAAGTAACTAACGCCCGTTCAACAGCATTTTGCAACTCACGGATATTTCCGGGCCATGTTCGTCGTCGTAAATAGTCTAAAGTATCAGAAGCAAAAGACGCCCCACCCTTCCCCATCTGCTGACACTTTTCTTGAAGAAAATGTTCGGCCAATAACGGAATATCCTCAAGTCGCTCTCTCAATGGGGGCAACGAGATCTGTAAAACGTTAAGCCGAAAATATAAGTCTTGTCGAAAATCTCCTGACTGAAGTACGGCTTGCAAATCGCGATTTGAAGCCGCTATAATACGAACATCTAAACGAATAGTTTGAGTTCCACCAAGTTTTTGAAGCGTTTTGGATTGTAGGACACGGAGCAGTTTGGCCTGCAGTAATAACGGCAATTCTGTGATTTCGTCAAGGAATAACGTTCCTCCCTGAGCCTGTTCAAATTTGCCCACTTTATCGGTGACAGCGTCTGTAAAGGCTCCTTTCACGTGGCCAAACAGCTCACTTTCGAGCAAACCTTCTGGTATGGCGGCACAATTTATTTTTATATACGGCGCCTGGGAACGTTGACTATGACGTTGCAGATAATCCGCCATATACTCTTTCCCCGTACCTGTTTCCCCAAGAATTAACACAGGAGAATCTGTAGCACTAAATTTTTGTGCAAGCTCCAGCACCGTCTGCATACGAGGACTCTCAGTTAAAAAAGCATCAGCCTGAGCCTGCCGGGAACGATAATTCCGTAACAAACTGATTTCTGACTGCATATCATGAAATGACTTAGCATTTTGGACCGCTAAGCCCGCTTGATTAGCAAACATCTCTAACCAGGTTTGATCGTCTTGAGTAAAGTAGCCACCATTTTTTTTATTTATTAATTCTAACACGCCGACACATTTTCCTTTGACACGAAGAGGCACGCCTAAAATACTGTGGGTAGGAAACCCCACATGTTTTGAAATTCCTGAAGAAAACCGTCTGTCTTGCTCTACGTCGTTCACAATTAGCGGGCAGTTATTTTCTGCTACCCATCCAGCTATTCCTTCACCTTTTTTTAGCGTGAAAGATTGAACCTCTTGACCTTTGGCGCCTAAGGCCACAATGAACTCAAGACCGTCATCTTCTTTGTTCATCATTAAAAGCGAAGAGGCTTCACCATCCGTAAGACGTGAAGCCGATTCTAAAATTTGAGTAAACAAACCATGCAAATCTAAAAAACTACCGTTTAGTAACTCGTTAATCTCGAGAAAAAGCTCTAACTTTCGCGGATCAATCGCTGACCTAAACATGGAATTGCCATAGGCCTATTTCTTCAGCATATCACCAAGACGGAAACTGTCATGACGGTCGTCGTCTTGCATATACTTAGAAATCTCCTCTTTCTGCTGTTGCTTTTCGTAGTCGCGGAGTGATAGGCTTAAGCGTTGCTTTTCAACATTGACATCTGATACCACAGCTTTGACTTTTTTCCCCACCTCAAGAGCCTTCATAAACTCTTCAGGATCTTGATCACGCGGATCACAGAGGTTTGATTTACTAACCAGCCCATCGATACCGCCGGGAACACGCAAAAATACACCGAAATCCGTCTTGCTAACAACTTCAGCCTGAATCACTGTGCCTTTAGGGTACGAACGTGCCAAGCTAAGCCACGGATCTTCTTGAACTTGCTTAAGACCAAGTCGAATACGTCGTGCATTGACATCAATTTCTAGAACTTTCACATCGACTGCCTGACCATCTTTCAACCCTGAGGTAGCATTACGAATCTTTTTTGTCCAGGACAGATCATCCACATGAAGAAAGCCATCAACCCCTTCTTCTAGGGTTAAAAACGCACCAGCTGGGGTAACTTTCTTAACGGTCAAACTCAGAACTTTGCCAACGGGGTACTTTTCCTCAACGTCATCCCAGGGGTTCTTAGAAACCTGCTTTAAACCAAGCGAAACACGAAGATTTTCAAGATCGTAAGCCAAAATCTTGGTCTCTACCATATCACCAGGCTTTAAAAGTTCTTTAGGGTGCGAGATCCTTTTCACCCAGGACATTTCAGAAATGTGAATTAACCCTTCTATACCGTCGAATATCTCAACAAAGGCACCAAAATCAGCTAATTTTGTCACTTTTCCTTGAACCACATCACCGACAGAGAATTTCTTCTCGAAAACCGTCCACGGATTTTCAGCCATATGTTTTAAGGATAAGTTAATTTTTTTTGCTTCACGGTCTAGCTTTATAATCTTGAGAGAGACTTTGTCACCTTTATCAACAAAATCCTTGGGACGGGACACATGTCCCCAGCTCATATCATTCACATGAAGCAAACCGTCAAATCCGCCCAAATCAACGAATGCGCCAAATGAGGTAAAGGATTTAACCTCGCCCTCGACAACATCCCCTTCTTTTCGATCCGAAAAGAACTTTTCACGCTTTTCTTCGATTTCTTTCAGCAACAAGTCACGACGATTTAAAACAATATTGGCTTTTTTTTCCCATACTAACTTTTCGACCAAGAAAGTACCTTGGACACCGAGAAGCGACTCAGGCTCTTCGACCTTCCCAGAGTCAGCTTTCGATTGAGGGACAAAGCCCGTGTAACCAAACCCTAGATCAACCTCGTAGCCACCCTTAACCACTTTAGTAAACTTACCTTTAAGCGGCTTTTTTTCAGCAAAGGCTGTTTTTAGATCTTCTTTGAAGACTAAGCCATCAGCTTTTTCTTTGCTGATCTCAATTCCCCCGTTTTTGCTTTCTTTGCGAACCAGCATAACACGGATAACTTCACCGGGCTTAGGAGGAGTGGCGAACTCACTCAGGGGCAAAATTCCATCGGACTTATATCCGATGCCTACGCTGACAGAATCAGCGGAAACAGAAATCACCGTTCCCTCGACGAGACTGCCTTCTTGCAACGCCTCGAGATTTTTCAAATATTCTTCTTGAAGTACAGTCTGGTTGTTGTCAGTTTCAGCCATGATCGTCGAGCCGCTCCTAGCACTAGTGAATGATTGTCGAAGGATTTCATTTACTTTCTCACAAACCTGGGGAATGGTCAAGTCAGAAGTATCAATAAGAATACACCCCGGTGTTAGCTTGAGAGCACCCCATTCTTTGGTTCGATCGATATGATCACGTTTCATGATGTCATCATAAACCGTTTGCCAGTCTTGTTGAGGCTGCTCTTTCCACCGTCGATCTGCACGCACCTTTGGTGAAGCATCCAAAAAAATTCGCACTTCCGCTTCAGGAAAAACTACGCTGGTCATATCGCGGCCTTCGGCTACAAAAGACAAATTCTTTGTCCAAAGGCGAAATTGTTCATTCAAAACCTGGCGAATTGTGGGAATCTCTGAAACCTTGGCCGCCCATTGGTCAACGACGGGAGTATGAAGTTCAGTGGTCAAAAGTCGGCCATGCCATGGTACCCCCTCCTCGTGAAATTGCCATGGCACCAGGCGTACCATCGCAGATAGGCGGTCGCGGAGTTCAACGGTAAGTTGTGTTGTTTCACTCAAGAGACCTTGCTCTATAGCCCCATAAGCTACCGCACGATAGTATCGTCCGGTGTTGAGATACGGAAAGTTCCCTTGCTGAGCGATATAGCGAGCAATAGTGCTTTTGCCTACCCCTGCAGGCCCATCAATGGCGATGACCATGAGACTCCTCCTGGTTCAATCCCTTAAGCTCTTGAGCTGTCAGTTTACGAAATTTTCCCGGTTCTAAATTTCGCAGAACAACAGGCCCAAAACGAAGGCGGTGAACTCTCTTCACGGTAATGGCACGACGTTGAAAAACTTTTCGAATTTCGCGATTTTTCCCTTCGGTCAAAACCAAACGAACCTGATGGCTATTTTGCAGCTGAAAAGAGTGACATTGATATTTTTCTCCATCGATCCAAATTCCTGTCTTAAATTCTTCCATCAGGTCTTCAGGAATCTCTTTTTTGGTTTCGACGAGGTACTCTTTTTCAATATGGCTTGAGGGGTGCATCAAACGTCGAGCCCAGTCGCCATCGTTGGTCATGAGCAACAATCCCGAAGTCATATAGTCAAGGCGGCCAACAGTGAAAAGCCGCTCTTTGACAAAGGGCTGAATCAAACTGACCGCTAAGGTCCGGTGATCCTCATCCTGTGTCGAACACACGACCTTACTGGGTTTATGCAACACATAGTAAACCCTCGTCGCTTCTTGAGCTGTCTTGCGCCCATCAACTTCGACAACATCTGTGGAATGAATCCGCTTTCCAGCCTCTAAAACAACTTTGCCATTAACGCGAACGCGACCGGCTTCAATAATGTCGACAGCAGAACGACGCGAAGCAATTCCCGCGTGAGCTAAATACACCTGCAAACGCAAATCGTCTATTTGGTCATGGTTCTTTGAGTTCAAATCGATCCCTTTCCGCGCCTTCTAAGCGCGGTAAATCCGCTATGCTATTTAGGCGGAATACTTGCAAAAATTTTTTTGTCGTACCAAACTGAAGGGGCTTACCCACCGTTTCTTTTCGCCCCACCTCTTCGATAACTTCTTTTTCGACCAACTGTTTGATCACCGCCGTGCAATTGACCCCTCGAATACTTTCAACTTCGGCTTTGGTAATGGGCTGAGCATAGGCGATGATGGACAGCGTTTCGAGGGCAGCTTTCGAAAGTTTGTCGTCAGGCTTTTTTCCATAATGCTCACGCAAGCTTTCGGCAAGTTCTGGTTTGGGAACCAAAAAATAACCTGAAGGGGTTTGCGCCAGATCAATACCGCTTTCTGATGAGGAATACTTTTCGCGTAGTCGGTTCAAAGCTTCTTCAACAACTTCTTTGTTGAGACGAGACAGACGGACTAGTTTTTCTAACTCCACGGGTTCGGTTTCAAGAAATAAAATGGCTTCAACTAAGGCTGGTTCGACCATCAAAAGCCTCCCGAATGCCTGCGTATTTGAATATCGCCAAAGAGTAAACTCTGATACAGAACAATGGTTTGTGCTTTTACTAACTCAAGAATGGCCAGAAAAGCACAAACAACCTCCAAAACTGATTGAGGATTCAAAATCAGGTCCGTAAAGAGGCAGGATTCTTTTTCGGTAAGAATTTCTCGCACTAAGGTGATTTTCTCGTGAATTGAAACTTCTTCCATCAAATTCAAAACCCTTTCAGACGAAAGTCCTTTCATAATTTTGGAAAAGGTTTGAAAAAGGTCCCAAACTTCGATTTTTGCCCAAGCCTCATCGCCTTGGGCAAAGGGTAAAGCAGGTTGAGGCTTTTTTCGTTCATAGATCCAATCCAATGGAGCCTCATTTTCTGCCAAGAGTTCCGCTAAGCGTTTGTATTTTTGATGTTCAAGGAGTTTTTCGACCAGCTCACGACGAGGATCTTCCCAAGCGTCGTCATCTGAAGCCGGTAAAGGCAACAGGGTTCGTGATTTGATGTACAGAAGTTGGGCCGCCATTTGGTAAAATTCGGTAACGGACTCTAAATTTAGGCTAGTTGACAGGGCAAGGTACTCCAAAAACTGTTCAGTGATTTGAGCAATGGGAATATCATAAATGTTGATCTCATTTTTCTTAAGGAGGAAAAGCAGAAGATCTAAGGGCCCTTGAAACTCTTCTAAAGAAAACTGAACTTTTGCCGCAGCAGGTTCTGGCATAAGAAACAAGTTTTACCAGGTCTTTTCGGCCATGACAACACCTTGATCGCCCAAGCGAGCTAAGACTACAGACCAAGGAGTTCCCGACCGAGGGTCAAGGGCATGAGGCAGGAGCTCTAGCAACGGGATAAGTACAAAAGCTCGTTTTTCCATGCGAGGATGAGGAACACACAGACTATTTGTATTAATCAAAAGGTTTTCACAAAGCAAAAGGTCTAAATCTAAAATCCGAGGACCTTTGGGCCGGTCAGGATCTCGAAGCCGCCCCATTTGCTTCTCCCAGTTCAGAAGCACGGCCAAAAGCTCGTCCGCAGACCCCGACCAAGCCCCTAAGGCTACGGCGTTCCAAAAATCGGGTTGCTCCGGATCATCTTGGGGAGTAGTACGGTAAAGCGACGAAAAGCTCGCCTCCGTGAAATGCGCTTTGAAAAGCTGACGGGCCTGCTGAAAGGCCGCTAAGGTTTGAGGCAAGTTGCCGCCAAGGCTGACGGCAACTTGCATTAAAAGAGCTCCGAGTCGGTTACTGGTACAACCTTTGCCGCTGCTGAAGAAGCTTTTGACGGCTTAACAGGTGCAGGCGCCGGAGGCTCGGAACTCTCACCAGCTAAAACATCAGGTCGTAGCGTTAACACAATTCCTAGGGGACGAGAACCGGGTATATCACGTTCGGGAAAAATCTTTTTACGGAGCTGTTGTTCTAGATTCGTCGCAATCGAAGGATTTTTAATAAGAAAATCCCGTGCATTTTCACGACCTTGCCCAATTCGTTCTTCGCCGAACGAAAACCAAGAACCACTTTTTTGAATAAGGTTCCATTTTATTGCTGCATCCAAGAGACTCCCGAAGTAAGAAATTCCCTGACCAAATAAAATTTCCATTTCAGCCTTTTTAAAGGGAGGCGCAACCTTATTTTTGACAACCTTTACGCGAACTAAGTTGCCGATCGCTTCATCTTGGCCTTTGTTGATCGTTTCGACTTTGCGAACGTCTAATCGCAACGAAGAATAAAACTTTAGGGCATTTCCCCCCGTGGTCGTTTCAGGGTTACCAAACATGACACCTATTTTCATTCGGATCTGATTAATAAAAATCAAAACAGTGCCCGACTTTGAAATCGTTGCCGTCAACTTGCGCAACGCTTGGCTCATAAGCCGTGCTTGAAGACCAACGTGGGCGTCCCCCATTTCTCCATCAATTTCTGCCTGCGGAGTAAGAGCAGCAACCGAGTCAACGACAATGATATCAACCCCGCCGGAACGTACCAAAGATTCTGCAATTTCGAGGGCCTGCTCGCCGGTATCGGGCTGACTTACCCAAAGTTCGTCGATGTTGACACCAAGATTCTTTGCATACTGCGGGTCGAGGGCATGTTCTGCATCAATAAAGGCGGCAACTCCCCCGTTGGCTTGAGATTGTGCTATTGCGTGGAGTGCTAACGTGGTTTTTCCTGAAGACTCCGGGCCAAAAATCTCAATAATACGACCTTTGGGGTAACCGCCAATTCCTAGAGCCTCATCCAGAAGGATGCTACCCGACGGGATGATTTCAAGTCCTTGAGCCAGCGGATTATCGCCCATTCGTATCAAAGCGCCCTTACCAAATTGCTTTTCAATTTGTAGCCGGGCGGCTTCAAGGGCTTTAGCTTTCTCGTCCTGAGTCGCGTCTTTGGCAACACCGCCAGTTTGTTCTTTTTTCGCCGACAAAATGATTCTCCTTCGCTGGTAATACGGTCAGGACCCATCAGTCACTTCATAAATCCTCATCCCAGTTTACCGTGAAAAGCCTTGCCCGGCAAGAAAGCGGCTTACGGGGTTTTGTAGCCGACTTCGTGAACCGATGTACCCTGTAAATGGAAACGCCCTTTAGGGTCAAGTTGAATAAGACCTAAAACATCTAAAACCTGCGAATTACGTAATAGGGCGGGAAATTTGAGAACTACCGGCACAATCCCTTGAATGACCTGCGAAGTTTCATAACCCACCAAGAGATCAAACTGAATTTTTGTCTTACCATTTCTGAGGTTTGCTACCACACCACGCCACAGAACGGCACAGCCTTCGTAAAGCTCTGGGGCTTTTTGCACAGTTTCGTAAGTGGCTCCCCCATGAAAAGAACCAAAGTCTGGAGCCTTCAGATAAGGAATGAGGGCTCGAGCATGCTCTTTGAGATCTTGGGACGCATTTGAGAGCAATATTCGGTTAATTTCATACCTTGTTTGCGAATCTTGATAATTTTGAAAATCTTGCTGGGCGACCTTCCAAAGGTTGAGCGCTTGTTCTTCGGTAAAGGTAAACTTTTCCAGGCCGCCGTCTTGAATGGCGCTTTGGTCCGAAGGTAGACTCAGATTTTCAGGACCGGGACGAAGTGACGCGCTAGAAACGCTAGCTGCTGTTTTGACAAAAAAATAAGGCAGAATGAAATGCGAGGCTCCCCACAAGCCAATCACGAGACCCCCGCCGATACTCAACGTCATTAAGAAAAGAGACAATCCCCTCGGAATCCCTGTTCTGGCCACTGAAGGGATAAGACGAAAAAACTCTTTGGATCGTACCCACGTATTGAGCCTATCGTTCCGAAGTGCCTTTCGTAACCCTTCGAGCCCTTTCCGGGCTGGGGGATATCCATTCTGACGCTCTAAGGCGGTTAAATATCCCTCTAAGGCGGCGGAGATATCCCCTTGCCGAGCCTGACAGGATGCCAAGGCACTCAAAATAGCCGGACTTTCCCCATCAAAAATTTGGTTTAAACGTTCAAGATACGTCTTTGCTCCGCCCCAATCATGGACTTTTAAACAAGCCTGAGCCAATAATCCATAAAAATCAGGGTCATCCCGATAATGCAAGATTTGAGGCTCTAACACGGATAGAGCCTGACTATACCGGTGACTGCGGAGGAGTTTTTTGGCACGTTCGATAACTGAGCGTTCTGCCATAACTTAACGTGCCGTTAGGAGCTTTTGCCTCTGCTGTTCTAACTGATCTAAGGTCGCCTGAAGAATCTGAATATCTTGCTGGCTTACTTTATCAGCATTTTTACGCCGTTCATCAATTTGTGCTAAAAGACTATCTACGATCGCTAGAGCTTTACGAACTTCTTTATCTAACCCTGAATCACTCTGTTTTGCCGTATCTAATAAAGCCCCTAAAGACCACGACCCCAACTTGGCGTCTTTAAAAGTTCCCGCCGTCACAGAGCCCATCACCAACGAAATTTCACGCGAAGAACCTGGGGGTAGCAATTGTGGTTGATACCACAGGGCAATCGCTGAGTCATGATAGGAATAAGGGAGTAAGTTAAAGTCATGTCCTGGTTCTGACTTGTAATCCCAAGACGTGTTGTCGAGTCTTTGCCAGTTGGCTACCACAGTCTGATCCGGCACCGGTGAGGACGGATCACTTAGCATTACCAGGAGGCCTAAATCCGATCGAAGCGGTGAGCGACTAATCAAATAAAGCGGCGGCGTTTGCCACGAGGTTTCAGCATCAATCGGTTTCCCTGCCGGGTCATAAAAGGCATCTTTCTTTTCGCCCAAGTAGGTATCGAGAATAATTCGAAGTCCTACCTCTTGGGATAAAGCATTCTTAGAAAACTGAAATGACCATTTGACGCCATCAGCCAAGCGAGAGTGCTCCGAAACGACAAATTCCCAAGTTTCGACCAATTGGACCTGCGGAGAAACCCAGGTGATCTGAACTCCGTTCGCAAGGCCCAGAAGATGAGGAACAAAGGTCTTATCTTTACCTAAGACAATGCTTTGATTTCCGAGTTTGACAGTTACAATTGTCGTCGTCGGGTCTGCTGCCCAAAAAAGCGGAACATACAAGGGGTGAACAACATCACTAGTGGAATAAAGGCTAAAGTGACCCTGCTCACCCACCACTAACCGCATCATTCCCCGATCCATCTGCCAGCTCCATAGGCCTGTGGCTGAGACGAACAGGAATGTTAAGGCTAAAAACCCTGGTAAAAGCTGTTTAAGGCTTTTCATGCACTAGCCTCCAATCAAGGAAAAAGGCTTTCAATGACAACGCTTTTTCGCGCAAATTGTCTAAGGTCTCGCGAGTATCGTGACCCTTACCTTTCAGCTGGGCTTCCAAGTCGTCAATTTTAGCCCGAGCTCGCGCCAAGTCTTTTTTTAAACTAAGGATCGCCGCTTGCGCCTCACCACCCGCCCCATCGATGAGTTGTTTTTGCAGGTCGAGGATTTCTTTTTGGTAAGCTTTTTCTCGTCGTTGATATTCATCGGCGGCGTTTAAAGCTTCAATGTTGGCCCACCGCAAGACATTCAAAAGTTTATTTTCACGCGCTTCCATATCAAGAACCGCTAAACGGTACTTGGCAGCCTCAACTTTGTAGCTGTAGGGGTAACCATGAATTAAACGGTTGTACAAGTTTCCGGCCGCTTCATACTGCCCCAGGGCCGTCGACGCATCCGCCATCCAAAAAAGAGCATTAGGAATCTCACGGGATTGCGGATCGGTCTGGACTGAGGCTGCAAATTGCGCTAAGGCGGCATTGGGATGATTTTGTGTCAAAAGTACACGCCCCTTCCAATATTCAGCTAAGCTTTGAAGCGGTGCAGGAGGTCTACTTTCAAGAATCTCATCAAAGGCTGCCTCTGCCTTAGCATTATCTAATAAGGCAAAACTCGTTTTTCCCTTACCGAGCAACGCTTCCCCTTTTTCTAACCCTTGACTATGTTCCACTAAACCCTGGAACAATTTCAAAGCCGTAATAAAGTCACCTGAATCGTAGGCGCGTTCGGCTTCTGTTAACGGTGTTTGTCCCCAAACGGGGAAAGCAAGCCCGATGAAGACCAAGACAGCCCAAAGTTTCACTCACGCCCTCCTCGTAACGACCGGACATACTCACGAGGATCCTGTGCCGAGAAAAAGGCTGATCCCGTAACAAGAGTATCGGCACCAGAAGCCACAGCCTGAGGCGCCGTCGCGGTTTGAATACCTCCGTCGACCGAGATTCGATAATTCCAGGAGTTTTCGGCTCGCCAAGAAAGCAACTTCTGAAGCTTGGACTCACAAAAGGTTAGGTATTTTTGACCACCAAAACCAGGGTTGACGGTCATTATAAGCACGATGTCCAGGAAGGGCAAAAGTTCTTTTACCGCTTCGACAGGCGTTGACGGTACCAGGGCAATACCTGCCTTAACACCTTGCTGGTGCAGAGTTTCGACTAGGCGATGATGATGCACTTCAGCTTCCCAATGAAAAGTTACCGCATTCGCTCCGGCTTTAACCGACTCACCCGCCATAAAGGAGGGGTTCTCGACCATAAGGTGCACATCAAAAAACAATGACGATCGCGGACGAAGTGCTTGGATAACAGGGGGACCAAAACTTAAATTGGGGACAAAGCGCCCATCCATGACATCCCAATGAACCCATTCGGCTCCGCTGGCCTCTATAGAAGCTACGGCTGACCCCAAAGCCGCAAAATCTGCCGAGAGTACAGAAGGGGCAATGATCAAGGGAAATTTATCATCCATAACTCTATTCATAACAAAAAAATGATCGTTCAGTCCAGAAAAATTCCACAAATTTGGTTGAATTGACTAAAGTTGTGTCTCGGGTATAATCAAAAGAAGCGTCAAATGAAATTCGATGAGCACGAAACCTCTTTAGATGCCTCAGAGCGCTTAGAATTAGCGCTGAAAAGTGTCTCTGCGGCCTTTTCACAGGGGGAATTTACCCGTGCAGAAAGTGAGGCGGAAAAGGCTCTATCCATCCGCTATGATGATCCAGAACTTATTTCGGTGCTAAAATGCGCGGTTTTCTGGAAAGACCGAGCGATTCGGTTGACAGAATTTCCCGATGATGAGCAAAAAGGGGATTTTCTCTTCAAAGAATACCAAGGGTTTACCCAACGCTTCTTACAACGGTTAGAAGTGCGTTCTGAAACCGCTTTATTCGCGATTCGGCAGTATGTGTTTTCAGAAATGGCAAGGATTTACACCGAGTGCCTGCGTCAAGGAAAGAAAGACTCAGGAGAACTAACAGTCAAGGCCGCTAAGGCCTTCAAGGGCTCAGGCGCTTTTGATAAATCCATTGAGCTTTTGGAAACTTTTCTGCAGAACCAAAGGGATGATGCAGGGGCTATGGCTGAGTTGGCAGATTGTTGGGAAATGGTGGGTGAGGTGCGAAAAGCGAAACTCTTCTTTCGCGAGGCGTTTTACCTTAACCCCCAACGAGTCGACCTTGAGGGTTTGAATTCAACCCTCATCCGACAAATCCTTGAAATTCTGAAGCAGGAGGGGTACGCCCCTGCTTCTTGGAAGGAATGGATTCCGGTTTACGGAGTCATATATGGAGTTTTCAATGTACGCAGAGACTTGAAACCGCTGGAATTGGGACAACTAAAACAGTCAATCTTTGCGTTAAAAAACGAGTTGCAGGATCACAACCTCCAACAGGGGTTATTGTTGCCTCGTTTAATTAATCGTTATTTTTGGCTGATCGATCACTACCTTGCTGTTAAAGAAGAGCGATCGAAAATTGAAGAAGTTTTATTGAATATTAAATTGTTAGATGAACGAATTTTCTCGATTTATACCCACTGAGCAAGAGGAGACATATAATGCCGCACGAAATCATCACGAAAATCGAACAGAAGCTTCATGAAGAAAAATGGACGCGTACTGCCATCAGTGCCTACACTGTAACCATGATCAAGGAGTTGGATGAACTACTTGTTCAGCTAAGCGAGGAGGATCTTCAAGATGAGGCCAAAGAGCTTTGTGACAAGCACCTTGAAGAGTCTAAAAATAGCATCATAGCCTTATACATCTCGGGTATGATAAGCCTTAAAAAACAACTCCTTGATGATACAAATTTAACCAAAGTTATCAATCTCTTCGCCCAGAATATCAAATGGCAAATTGTCGAACATATCTGTTTACAGATGCTAGCAGAGGGTGAAAATAAGTTTGCCTTAAAAAGCTTGATAGAATGCTATAAGAATGAAGGCCAAGATGCCAAGCTTCTCGAAACAGAAGAACGGCTGGTCCGTGTCGATATTGAAGAAGCCGATATTGTTTTCTCACTGGCACAACGTTTTGAAAAAGAAAAAAACTTTGAGAAAGCGACCGATTACTACAAAAAAGGTATTCACAGATACATCCACAAGAAGAACTTTCCTCGCGTTCGAGAAATTTGGCTCAAGCTTCTCGAAGATACGTCGCAAGACATTGAGTATTTCCGCCTCGTAGCAACAAAAGTTGAAAAAAATCTAGGGTCAGATAAATCCATTCAGTTGCTCGAAGATCTTTATCCGATTTTGGTCAAGGCAAAAAACTGGGATGAGGCAATAGCACTTCAATTGGTCATCAATGATTTCGAACCGAAATCACCGTTTGTACGAAAAGAAGTCGTGGAATGTGCTAGGAAAAAGTATGAAGCCAACCCCAAAACCGAAGAATACATCCGTTTAAGCAACCTGAACGACACGTGGAAACCCTTGCGAGAGGCTTTAGAAGACTTTAAAAAGCAGATTGCCTACGAAAAAGGTAACTTTGTCTTTCACAAAGCTTGGGGCGTGGGGAGAATTCGAGAAGTCCGCGACCAGGAATTTGTCATTGACTTTGAAACCCGTCAAAACCAAGTGATTGGTCAAAAAATGGCGGTTGAAAACTTAATTAGTCTGGCCAAAAATGATATCCGTGTTCTGATTGCTACCTCTAAAG
>JABEVK010000131.1 GCA_013044245.1 Spirochaetales bacterium
GCGGGGGGCTCCTCCGGTTCGTTTTGCTCCTCTTGTGCAGGTTCTGCTTCGGGTTCTTTTTCAGGCGCAGGAGGCACCGGTGCGGCTACGCCAGCCGCGACTGTTCCCACCGTGACATTAATGGTTGGGCCTTCCTTTTTGTCGGGCCGGCCCAAGAGACGCATCGATAACCGGTCAAACCGTCGAATCAGCACCGAGAGTTCCCAGAAGATTCCCAGTAATACCACTAATGCCGCCGCGAGAAGGTAGGTGTCCATACCAATTTATTATAATCGAGTTCGCAGAATAAGCGAGATCAAAGGGGGGTTAATCCCAGTCTAAACCGCCGGTCTGGTACTCGGTCACCCGGGTTTCAAAGAAGTTCTTTTCTTTGGAGAGGTCGGTAGCCTGGCTCATCCAGGGGAAAGGATTCTCAGTATCATACACCTTTTTAAGACCAATACGTTCCAGACGGCGATCAGCGATATGCTCCACATAGTCGCAGAACTGCTGGGAGTTAATGCCCAAGATGCCGTCGGGACAGGCATCCTTGGCATAGGCCTTTTCAAGTTCCACAGCTTTTTTAATCAGCACGGTCACTTCTTCTTGAAAGGCAGGGGTCCAAACTTGCGGGTTCTCGGCGACAATCGTATTAATCAGATCACAGCCAAAGTTGAGGTGAATCGATTCGTCACGCATGATGTACTCGAACTGCTCGCCAATACCCACCATTTTTCGTTGGCGCTTCAGGGCGAGCATCATAGCAAACCCTGCATAAAAGAAGATGCCCTCCATGATGACGTAATAGCCCACCAGATCATGGACAAATGACTGAATGTTGCCATCACCCACTGTATTAAAGGTGGGATCAAAAACGCTTTTAGTTAACTCGACAACAAAATCGTCTTTGCCCCGAATCGAGGGGATCGATTGATACATGGTGTAAATTTGTTCAGGATCCAAACCCAAGCTGTCACAACAGTAAATAAAGGTATCGGTATGAATGGCCTCTTCAAAAGCCTGCCTCAGGAGGTACTGTCGGCATTCGGGGTTAGTGACATGGTTGTAAACGGCAAGAACGATGTTGTTGGCCGTCAAACTTTCGGCGGTACTAAAAAACCCCAGGTTCCAGTAAATCAATCGGCGTTCTTCGTCGGTCAGCGCGGTGGTGTTTTTCCATTGTTCAATATCATCCTGCATGGGGATCTCTTCGGGAACCCAGTTGTTGGCCACGCCGTCTTTATAATGTTGGCGAGCCCAGAGATAGGTCATCGGAAGGATTTTATTAGGGTCTGTTTTCGAATTGTTGATGATACTCATAAGAAAAAGAATACTAGGAGTAGGGCCCTTATGGCAAGATGGCACTAGCTATGGTGTTTGAAGAGGGGGCAGAAACGATGGTTCCGGTTCGGCACGCCAGGGACCCCAGGCTTCGTTCGTGATTTCGAGTTCGAGAGCGTGAAGGTACATCCTTGGCCAGCCCCGCCGCAGATCGGCAGGCCCGTACAACGGGTCTCCCACAATGGGGAACCCCAACGCTGTCAAATGGGCGCGAATTTGGTGACGGCGACCGGTATGTGGTTGGAGCTCGACCAGAGTAAACCCCTGAACGGCGCGTAAAACTCTCCAAGCGGTCACGGAGGGTTTGCCCCGGGGGTCAACAGCAACGCGGCCCGAACCAAACTCGCGCAAGGGACCGCTACAAACCCCTTCGCCAGTTAACTGTCCGTGTACCCACGCCCAGTAGATTTTTCGGGTGGTGCGATGCTCAAAAGCGGCGCAGAGCAGGCGGTGTGCCTGCGAGGTTTTGGCGAACACAACCACTCCGCTGGTCTCTTTGTCGAGGCGGTGTACCACCCACAGCTTTCCGATAGCCTGTTCCCCTAGCTTAGAGAGTGACGGAGCGGTAGTGTTGAGGCGTTCAGGGATGGTGGCTAGGCCAGGGGGTTTATTTACCACCCATACTGCATCGTCCTCGTAGAGAATTGGCACCGCTGGGGTGCACGATAACATCTTCATAGAGCCTACTTTCATGGAGCCTACTACAGCAACCTCGGGTCAAGATCCGCCAGCGATTCAAAAATATAGTCTGGTTTGTAGGGAAACTCGTCGAGGGAATGGCGGGTTGATACCCCTGAAAGGACTAAGCAGGTAGTCATTCCTGCTTCTAAACCGGCCACAATGTCCGTGTCCATACGGTCGCCAATCATGACCGTTGTGCTGGCGTGACTGGCGAGAATTTTTCGGGCGATGAGCATCATGAGCGCATTGGGTTTGCCAATGATGTACGGTTTTTTGCCGGTTGCTGCCGTGAGCGCGGCCAATAAACTGCCTGCGGCGGGTTCAAAGCCCTCTTCGATAGGGTCGATCAAGTCAGGGTTGGTACCGATGAATTTGGCTCCGCGGGCGATCAAGCGGGCGGCTGTTCGCAACATCGCATAGTCAAACTCTGCGGTTTTGCCCACTACCACATAGTCCGGTTGTGTTTCGGTGATGGTAAGGCCCTCTTTTTTTAGCTCGTTGACGAGTCCGGAACCGCCAATAACGTAACAACCGGCGGCAGGCTTTTGTGAGGCTAAAAAGCGGGCGGTCGCCATCGCGGAGGTTAAAAAGTTTTCTTCTTGAAGCCCCGTCAGACCAAGGCTGGCGAGACGTTTTACTAAATCGGTGGCTGTTTGTTCCGAGTTATTCGTGAGGAACAAAAAGGGTATCTTGTGCTCGTGGAGTCGATTGACAAAAGAGGCCGCCCCGGGGAGCAGAGTCTTACCCCGGTACAGAACCCCGTCCATGTCGGACAATATCGCTTTCATTGGCGGCCCTCCCAGACTCGCAGGGCCCCAAAGCTGACAAGCAACAAAAGCCCGGTGACCGCAAAGGTGAACGCGGCTCCCTGAAATTGGGCAAGCGTTCCGACAAAAAAGTTTCCTAAGGGTGTCATACCCCCAAAGGCTAGGGTGTAAAGACTGATGACCCTGCTTCGAAAGGCGTCGTCCGAAGTACCCTGAAGGTGCGAGTTAGCTGTTGTGAAAAAGGCAATGTTCGCAAAACCTATCACCACCATCAGGACAAACGTTAAGGTAAAATTGTGGCTTAGTCCAAGGCCAACGAGGGCCGCGCCAGCCAACATCGGGGCCCAGGCTAAAAGCCGACGGTCAGGGCCTCGTCGACTGGTAAAAGCCAGCAGTACTGCGGCGGCCAGGGAACCCAGGCCCATTGCCGACAAAAGTGTCCCAAAGGCGGTCTCGCCGAGGGCAAAGGTTTGCTTAACCAATACTGGGAGAAGGATGCTGAAGTTGAAAGCCAAAACGCCCATCAAGGTGACGGCAATCAAGACATCCCTAAGGTCACGGCGGTGGACGACATACGCCAAGCCTTCCCGAGTTGAGTGCAACAGCTGGCGCACCGAGAGGGGGAGCCGAGGCCGCAGCGAGCGTGGAACGAGGCTAAGGGCCGCTATGGCAGGCAAAAAGCTCAGAGCGTTTAACGTAAAGCACCAGGCCACTCCCCAGAGTGCCATAACGACACCCGCTACGGCCGGCCCAAAAATACGCGCTCCGTTGAACGCGGCTGAATTGAGTGCAACGGCGTTTAAGAGGTTGTCCCGGCCGACGATTTCGGCAACGAGGCCTTGGCGAACCGGTTGATCAAGCGTATTGGCCAGGCCGGTAATCAGCGCCAAAATAAGGATCAGGGGATAACTTACCAAATGAAGAAACGATAAAACCCCTAAAAGGGCCGATGTCAGGGTCATGACTGTTTGGGTGATTAACACCATGGTACGTTTGGGAAAATGGTCGGCCACAGTTCCGGCAAAGGGGGATAAAAACATCTGTGGCAAAAATTGAAGAGTTCCTGTCAAACCCAGAAGAAACGGACTGCCGGTTAATTGATAAACCAGCCACGGAAGGGCGAGGTTCTGCATCCAAGTTCCGGTCAACGAAACGATTTGTGCCAACCAGAACAAACGAAACGGTTTGAACGTCAAGGCTGGGAAGCGCTGAGCAAACTTTTGTGAAACCGACGTCATTTAGTTTTGAACTGTTCGAGCAAGTGGCGGACGGCGTCGAACCCGAGCTCCTGCTGTTCCGTGAGGTCTTTTGTTTCTTGGAGTTGTGAAGAAAGCTGTTTAAAGCTCTTCTCCCAGTCTTCGAGTGAAAGTCTCGATACCGCAGAAAGGTGTTGGATTTGGGCTAAAATCTCGTCAAGAAGGAGAAACTTCTGTAAGAAGTCTGTAGAGCCTTTTTGAGCGTCGCTGAGCGAGGTCTGCAAGGATTGCCACAAGTTGTTCTGTTGGGATTCTTCTTTGCTAAAGCCCGCCGACTGAGAAGCAACGTCTTGAAAGTACTCTTTGAAACCTTCCAGGCCTGTGAGCATTCCGGTGGCAACGGTGTCGGCCTGAGAAACAGCCTTTTGAGCCACCTCGACATCTTTCGAGATTTCTCCCAACATGCGGGTGATAGCCGCCGCCGCATCGTTTGTCGCTTCGGCCAACTGACGGATTTCGTCGGCAACGACGGCAAAACCTTTGCCGTACTCCCCGGCATGCGCCGCCTCAATCGACGAGTTGATGGCTAGGATATTGGTTCGTGCCGCAATCCTCTGAATCGTCAGGACATTTTTGGCAATAGCTAAGTTTGATTCATTGGCCCGGGCGATTTCGGTGGCAGATTTTTTGATTTGACCTTGAAAGTTTTCCACCTCACCGAAGTATTTTTCTAAATCGGTCAGACGTTCCTGGCTGGTGTGAAAATACCCAGTAATGGTGTGGAATAACTGTTCCAAGCCCGTCTTGGCGCCCTGTGCGGTAAGAAGCTCTTTTTCAAGATCGTGATAGACCGAATCAGAGAACTTTTTAAGGTCGCGCAGAAAACCCAGGGCCTGGTCTAATTGCCCTTCGAGCGCCACTGAGTCGTGGGCGAGTTTGCTGGCGCTGGTTGAAAAATCTAGGCTGGTAGAGTAGGTATCGCGAAAGCGGCGATGCGATTCGGTCGCGACCGTCGTATTGTGTTCTGACATCTGCTGAAGGTCCGTCAAAATAAATCGGGTTCGTTCGACGAGGCGGTTGATCGTCGTTGCCAGCTCGCCTAACTCGTCTGGAGAATCGACGGTAACAATCTGACGGTAATCCTGCTGTTCAACAATGTGGGTATTGACGTAGTTCACCACCGTCGTAACCGGCGCCAAAAGCATGCGTTTACCCAACAGGTAAGATACCAAGCCTACAAGAAAGCCGGCCGCCAAGCAGGCTACGAGGTAACCTACGAACGCCCACGGATTGGCAATTTCGATAAAGAGTAACGAAAACCACGGAAAGATCACACCCATGGCCAAGCCAAACCTAATTGACCAGCGAAAATATTGCTGGAGGCGGCCGATTTGTTTCATAAACACCTCATAACCGGGGTTTGAGCACCAATTCGCTCTTGAGCGAATTGGCGATATAACAGTCACGGTGTGCCTTGTCATGCCACTCGGCCAGTTGTACCTCGGTGGGAGGGTTGCCTGCCCAGGTCACCTTGGGCTGAAGGGTGATCACCGCCATGAAAGTTAAACCTTCAGGAGTTTTGCCCATAACCGCCTCGGGGAGGTCTTCATAACGGTCGACGGTAAACCCCGCTCGAGCGACACGGTACAAAAAGAAAAGCATGTGGCAACTGGCTAAACTTGCCAGAAGCGCTTCTTCGGGGTCGACTGCGTCTAAACGAGACAGGGGAGGAGCTAGGACGTAGGGCGAAGCGGAGGCCGGGACGGTGACGCCCTCGTCAAACTGCCATACGTGGGCTCGCGAGAACTTATTGTCGGTAAACGTTTCTTGAGGTTGTCGCGACCAAGTTACTGTCGCATGGTAAATGTGTTCATTCATGGGGCCAGTTTAATGGGGAAAAGGCCGGGGAGCAAGCCTAATTTAGTGGACATTTCTCCCGGTCAAGCCGATACTTAACATATGGAAGCATCACTTTCTACCCAGCTGTCCCAGACAAACCTGGCTAACCAGGTGGGTACGGCCGTCCTGGCCAAGTCTTTGGGTGACCTAAGACAAAACGGTCAGGATTTGGCTCGCCTGATGAGCACCTCCGCCCTTCCCCAGGTGGTGCAGGATCCGTTGATGGGGCAGAACATCAATACGCTGGCGTGAAATTACGTCAGCGGGGAAGTGAACGGGGGCTTAACGGCCCCCGTTTTTTTTAGCAGTCGTTAATTCGCACTCTCGATCAAAATGACCCCGTTTACCCCGGCATCGAAGGTAACATGCCCAGCCGTGACGGTTGCGGTTGTCCCGTCATAGAAGTTCCGAACCAGGGTTCCGTCGGGGAAGATCGTTGAAACGTTAACCGTCACCGCTCCGCTGGCACCAACAACGACCGCAACCTTGTCGCTATTCCAAACTCGGGTAAAGGCATAACCATTGGTAACATCGGTAATTTGTTGGTGGGCGCCCGCTCCTATGGCTATGTGCTTGTTGCGGAATTGACCCAAAATTTGCCAGTGAGAGAGGCAAGAATTAGCGACTCCATTTTCAGCGGCCTCGGCCGACCAATTGAAATCCGAGCGAGATCCTTGGCTGGGGTCAGAACCTGTCGGCCCTTCTACGCGCCCATATTCGTCGCCGTAATAAATTTGAACATCGCCGGGAAGAAGCAAGAGCGCTGTTCCCATACGCTTTTGGCGTTCTTGATCACCATTGTAGAACAGAGCTCCTTCGTCATGATCGTCACCAAATGTCAAAACATTCCAGGGGTAGGGCGAAGCTTGTGTTGTGGCTACTTGACCGTTGATTTGACTGGCGTAGCTTGAGTAAATCGACTGCAACCCTGCCAAAGAGCTTGACGAGGCGGTAAGCGTGGGTAGGTTACCAAAGAAGGTAAAGTTGATAAGGGCATTAAACTGCCCAGTGCCGTTCATATTGGCATCGTAGCCAAGGCCGTGACCCCAGTATTCCCCAACAGTCCAAAAGTTGTCGGTCCAGTTTGCCCCAGGTGCGGTGGGATTATTAGCTCGCCATTGTTGAAGGGCGGTAACCGCTTGGGTCTTCATATAGCCCCACGAATCGGGTTCAACATTTTTTGCTGTGTCGCACCTAAAGCCGTCTAAGCCGTAGTCGTGAACGTATTTGACTAACCATTCAGTAATCCAGTCTCGGACACGTTTAGTTTCACCGGCAGTGACGGTATATGGTGTCAAATATCCTTGGCCAAAGGTAGCTTTGTGTTGAAGAAAAGTAGGTAAGGGAACGGGCGTGGTGTTCTCTGTCATGAAGTCGGGAAGGCCTCCAACGTTTAACGTGTAGTCAGAGCTTCCGCCGGGTGTATATCCTGAAATGCCCGCACGAACCCAGTTCGGCCCCCACCAGTTAGCCCAACCGGTTGCGGCTTGCGTCGAACTGTAGTCGATCAAGTTGTTATAATCAAACCATGTGCCGCCCGACGACGGTTTCCAACTTTCGGCCGCTGAGAGGGAAGGTGCACTTCCCTGCCAAGCGCCAAAGTTTTCTTCGAGCATATCTTGCATGGTATTGTAGCCGGGATGGTTCATCACCACGTCGAGCACGACACGAATACCTTTCTGGTGGGCCGCTGTGATCAAGGCTTGAAGATCGGCCGGTGTGCCAAAATTGGCGTCGAGATTCGTATAGTCGAGGGCGTAGTAGCCGTGATAGGCGTAGTGAGCAAAGTCGCCGGCACTTCCGCCACCCACAAAGCCATGGATCTGCTCATAGGGTGCGCTGATCCAAAGAACATTGACACCAAGATTTGTAAAATAGTTGGCATTGATTTCAGAAGTAATTCCTTTAAGATCGCCACCATGAAAAGTACCAATATTGCTGCCGTTAGCGTCTACCTTGGGGCGGCCATAGGCATTGGGTTTGGTGGGATCGCTCGCTTTGAAGCGGTCCGTCAGAATAAAATATACGGTAGCGTTATTCCAACTAAAGGTGGGAATTGGTTCTGTGCCGGTTTGGAAGTTTTGACTTGTATAAGTGGTTGTTCCAACACGGTTGGTGGCGCTGACGCTCACGGTTATCGGTGTAGAACTCAGGGGAACATTAATGGTCTGCGCGGTCCCCGTAAAGCTGACAGGGATTCCTGAGCCTAGGGTGTAGCTTGCACTGGTGAGGGGAGCTTTTGCGCTGGTGGCAATGTTGATCGTGGCACTTTCTGTCGTAGCACTTCCGAACCACCCCCCATTAGGTGTCATTGTTATGACGGGAGCCGTAGCAGGGTCGGGATTCGACGTCGACCAGGCTGTACCGTTAAACCATTCGGTCGTAGCATAGGGGCCCGCCAGATCTTGCTCGGCCCCACCGTTAAACTTAATTGCCAGAGTATTGGCCACCGGCAGGTACGCCGAGGGAATATCGTAGTAGTACCAACCCGGGTTTGCCGAGTCAGCAGTCATGCTAGGACCGGGCCACGTGCCCCCGGTGAGCTGACTGATGGCGGGGCCGTTATTGAGTTCCCACACCCAGATTGTAGGAGCGCTAGTCGCTTTAAAGTAAATACGTACCCCCGCC
>JABEVK010000132.1 GCA_013044245.1 Spirochaetales bacterium
AAGATCACTTACCATTGCCAAAGCGTCGTCCGAAGGTTTCCCCGTTTGTAGGGGATTACGACTATGCCTTACAGATAGCGGAAACCGCTTTTTCGTCACTTGTCCGAAGGTTTCCCCGTTTGTAGGGGATTACGACAACCAGACCTTAAATCTGGTTTTAATGGATTTGGCGAGTCCGAAGGTTTCCCCGTTTGTAGGGGATTACGACGGCAGTTCGGTTGGGACAGACAGTTCGGGGAAGATTTGGTCCGAAGGTTTCCCCGTTTGTAGGGGATTACGACACATGGCCCCATTTGCCATTTAGCCTTACTACGGCTCGTCCGAAGGTTTCCCCGTTTGTAGGGGATTACGACCTGCCGAAGTACCCTCGTCACTGGGCGGTGATCGTTAACAAAGGAGCAAAATCATGGAAATTCACGCGACATCAGCTAGGGACCTTTAAGCGTTTCTGCTACTCCTAGATTCACATACTGGATGAGTTCCCCTGCAACGGAACATGGACGATCCGGCACCTGGTCGAGGTGAAGAGGTCAGATTGAAGTTCAGGAAAGGGGAACTTTATTCCTTATCATGAACGCACAAGGATTTCTTTAGAAAATTGGACTATAGGAGACTTTATGAATATGATTATTGCCTACGATATTAGGCACCCAAAACGACTAAGGCGAATCGCAAAGATTTGTGAGAAAAACGGTAGACGCTTACAAAAAAGCATCTTTGAAGCTATGGTGACAAAAGAATCGTTTCCCTTCCTGAAGGCTCGATTAGAACGAATTATGGCGCCTAATGATAGTATTTGTTACCTGGAATTGTGTGCCGCTGATCAGAACGAAATTGAAGTTTATGGTAAAGCAGAAAAAGAACGTTTAAAAATAAAAAAGTTTGTTATTATTTGACGCAAAAATTCTTCAAAAAAGGAATGTGTGATTTATGGCAAAGATCTTAATCTCAACCCTTGGGACTGGTGACTATAAAGAAAGTATTTACCAATTAGGTTCACAACAGTCCACATCGGTAAAGTTTATTCAAGAGGCATTAGTACAAATGCTTAGCTCAGATTGGTCTATAAAAAATGGCGACTGTGCTAAAATTCTTTGTACTCAGGGGGCAATAACCAAACATTGGGATAATTTATCACAATGCCTTTCTCAATACAAGATTTCGAGTGTTCAAACTTCAATTCCTGATGGCTTTAACGAAAAAGAATTGTGGAAGATCTTTCAGATCATTTTTGACCTTTTTACCGACGGCGATGAGGTGTGGTTTGATCTAACACATTCTTTTCGGTCAATTCCTATGCTCGTTTTAACGGTAATTTCTTACGCTCGTGTTATGAAAAATATAAAGGTCATGGGAATTTTCTATGGTGCCTGGGAGGCTAAGACGAATGGTATTACTCCTATTTTCTTTCTTGACCAGTTTGTCAAACTTCAAGACTGGACGAATGCCAGTCAAGATTTCTTAGCTTTTGGCGAAATTGGGCTACTGAAGCAATTATTGGACCAAGAAAGTCGTGAAATTCTAAAAAATGGTAGAAATGCAGAAGCCGAAGCGACAAAGAACCTTGCGTCCTCACTTGAGAACTACTTTTCAATAACCCTTTCGAAAAATGATATCGCTGAAATTGTAAGTTTTAAAAATGTTCGAAACAAAATACAAGACTTTCAAAATAATCGAGGCGAACAATTTCCCGCTTTTTCGAACCTTTTTGACCGTGTTTCCGAGAAGTCTCTCGAATTTCATGAGAATGACTGGGGTAACATTTTTACTGCCGCACGGTGGTGTGCCGATCATGGTAAAATTTTGAATGCTTATTCAATTTTGCTTGAAGGTGTCATCAGTATTGCTTTGCTCTTAATTGGTAAAGATCCTCAAGAAAAAAAAGAATCTATCGACCTCAGGCAACTGGTGATTCCTGCCTCGGAAGTTGTCTTGGGCGCCAAAAAGATTGATGAAATCATAGGTGATCGATCGGTTATAGAAAAGTTAGTCCAGGTTTTTGATCAAGCGTCAGCACAAGCTGTTTCTGGTCTGGCGCAACGACGCAATGGCCTTTTTCACGGGGGAACAGGCAAGGCACAGCTACAAAAGGATGTTCTTACGTCAATCAATACCTCTATTGATATTTTGAGAGACTGGTTTAAGCAAAAGGATCCTAAGGTAATTACCTCATGATCCTAAAGCCTGGTATTGCTTAAGCCTTCTTTTTTACACGGCTATTGAACTCTTGCACGACCTGGTCCGTCGAGGGCGGTTCACCTTTGTTGGCGGATGCTAAACTTTCGAGGGTTGAAATATAAATTTCACCGAGGGTAGTGGTAAGTCCTGCCGCTGTTGCCGCCGAGATGGCACCGCCGGTGACAGTACCGACACCAGGAATAAACTTCAAAAGGTTGGTCACAATGGCACGGCCTAAAAAGGTAGCCCCTGTGGTACCGGCCATTGAGGCAACTAAAGTACTCAAAAAAGCGGTACTTAGTTCAAGCCCAAAAGCAGAGCTGATCGAAGCCAGCATACCAATTTGGATAGGAACTAAGATCAGAGCATCCGAGAAGGGAATCGGGGACGCTCCAGCCGCTGCCGCCGCCGCAGAGGCTCCAATTACAATCTTATGAGCGAGTTCTTTCTTTTTCTGAAGGGATGCTTTTTGAGCCGCGATAAAGGCCCGGCGATAAGCCTCAGGAATGGCTTGTGCTGTGACATCCACCAGATTTTCTAACCCCAACAGGGGCAGGACGTGCCCTTCGTCTAGTGTTTCTTGAAGAGCGCGAACCCTTACCACATTCTTTGCTTCGGGTAGAAGGCGTTGAACCTCCATTCGAAAGTTGTTGTCAGCCCGTGCTTTCGTGATAACACCGATGACGGGCATGTGCTGAGCCAAGAGGTGGTGAAGAGCGATTTCAGCAGGTTCAACGCGGCGCCCGTCCTCGTGAATACACAACCAGGCTACATGGATATGTTTGCTGGCATCAGTCTCTTTTAGACGCTCTTTGACTAGGTTCTCGAGCTCTTGGAGTGTGTTTTGGTAGTCTTGAAGTTCCAGTCCCCTGGTGTCAAAAATCGTTAAGGGTATGCCCTCCTTAGAAATTTCTCGTGTTGTGGTCGTGACAGGTTTGCCTTGACCAGTCTCAGCAAGGTTCCCCTGGAAGACTGCGTTAATCAGAGTACTTTTGCCTACCCCTGTTCGGCCTGCAATCAGCACATTCACATGACCCCGTTCGCTCACAGCATCCCCCATGGCTTTCATGACAATATTCGTAATGTCTTCAGACGTGTTCATTGGCATCCTCCGTAACAAACATAGAGCTTGTGCTGAAGAATAGATACAGCAGTGAGATTTTTTTTATGAAAAAGAGAAGTTTAGATTGACAGCTGAATTTGGGCACATTAATACTTAATAATATGTATTCACCTTAGCATCTAGCTAATGTGCTTCTGGCTGAGGAAAAGGACGAACATGAAACGGAGAAGAATTTCTGACGCTGTGTGGCCCAGTGACTTTGAACCAAAAGTAACTCAAAAAACAAGAGAATTGACTATTGACATTATAACGCCGGTTTTTGGTGGTGACGTTGAAAGCTGGAAACTGAACGAAAAAAAGCCCATTCGTTCGCAGGCCATAAAGGGGCAACTTCGGTTCTGGTGGCGAACCATGCAGACGGAACAAGACCACAAAGTATTATTGGCCCATGAGTCGGCACTATGGGGCGGAACAAGTAAAAACAACGATCAAGAAATTCGCCTCAAATCTCGGGTCGAAATTGCCGTCGTAGAGCAAAAAATTGAACAGATCCCAAAAGTTATGACTAAAGAACGAAACGGAAAATTTTCTGGATTGGGCACTAATGACATTTCACATTATGATTTATTTCCCATTATAGAAAAGGTAAAAACAAACGAAAAGATTTTGATTCTCGAAAAAGGAACTTTCAAGCTCATCGTTAACTATCCTCACGAAAATGAACAAGAAGTCCTTAATACCCTTAAACTTTGGGTGTTATTCGGTGGGGTTGGTGCCCGTACGAGACGCGGCTGTGGCTCAATCTATTGTCGAGATTTGCTGGCAGAGTTCAAGACGCATCAAGATGTCATCGCATTTGTAAAAAACTTATCTCAGGCTAAGGGGGTTTCAGCGGGTACCTCGAAATACCCAATTCTGGCGGGTGGTAAGCTGTTCGGTACAGAAGAAACCAAAGGCGTAGACGTTAAATCGCTTCAAGATGCGTATGGGGTTTTTCGCCAAGATAGGGCACCAGGTAATCAAAAGCCTGGGCGCTCCTATTGGCCGGAACCTGATGCTATTCGCAAAGTTTTAGAGCAACATGCTCCTTTACACGAACCGAAACATCCTGACGGGGTATGGTTTCCTAGAGCGGCTTTTGGTTTGCCAATTTTGACACAATTTAACACGCGCGACAATGGTGCCGGTGATCCGTTTGACAAGCAGATCGAACTATCTCCACAAGGAAAAGATCGGTGGCCCTCGCCGGTTTTTATCAAGGTCACCAAGTTGTCCGATAATTGCTGGCTTAAGTTGGTTCTAGTGCTTAACCACAAAACCCCAGAACTTAGCCTACAAAAAAAACACCTAGAGAGTTCGGCTAAGCCCGACAATCTTAAGGGTAAGGTTATGATTAAGGATCCCGAAAACCCCAAGAAGAGTCTTAATGGTAGGACGATCTACCAAGCTTTGGCTGACCATTTAAAATTGGGAGTCTGGATAAATGAGTAAAATCTATCTAATTGAAATTGCTATAGGTCCTGTCCAGGACTTTATAGCCTCGGCACGCAAGCTTTGTGATTTATGGTTTGGCTCGTATGTGTTATCTGAACTCTCTAAGGCGACAGCGCAAAACTTAGCAATCAATGGTTGTGAATTGATTTTTCCTGCTGTGGACAAGTCTGAAATTGCCGTTGACTTAAAACCGAATTCTGAGTTGATTGTGGCAAATAAGATTCTTGCCTCCTATCAAGGCGAAAAAGATCCTCGTCAACTCGTTGCTGATGCAAAGTCAGTATGGCGAAAAAAGCTTAATAAGATGGCTGAAGATACACTTAGTTACATAAGAAAGGATCATGATTTAGAACTTAAAGAAGATTTGTTTCGGGCACAGATAGACGATATCGGTGAGTTCTTTGGTGTTTGGACTTCGCTCGATCAGTCTGGCTATGCGAAAGCCAGAGATCGCGTTGAGCAATTGTTAGCCGGTCGAAAGAATCTAAGGGAATTTAATGCGCCTTCTTGGTCAGGGGCAGGGTTGCCAAAAAATAGTTTAGACGGTCTTCGGGAATCAGCCTTAAAAAATTCGGGTGAAATTCAAGGTTTGCTTAAGCTCAACGAGCAGTTAGACGCCATGGGTTGCGTGAAACGTTTTTATCCTTTAACACAAAAAATGCTCAACGTTCAATTTGATGATTTAGCGCAAATCGCGATTAGACCTTGGCTTAAAGCTGTCGAGAACCAAGGGTTGAAGAAACCTGAATGGCCATCTGGTAAGCCTCTTTCGGGTGAAGAATTTTTTGACGAGGCAAACTTAGACCTTTTGAGGGCTTTGATCAAGAAACCAGAGATTGGACCTCTGACAAAATACGCTTGTTTGCTTTTGGGGGATGGGGATAAGATGGGCGCAGCGATAGGCGAGATTAGCACCCCCGAAGGGCATAAAAGGTTTTCTAAGGTTCTTTCAAAGTTTGCCAATGATGCTCGTAGTATCATTGAAGAACATGAAGGTAGTTTAGTTTACGCAGGGGGTGATGACGTTTTGGCTTACGTCCCCCTTCACACAGCTCTCAGTTGTGGCAACAGCTTACGTCGACAATTTAAAAATCTTATGGCCGGGGTTTGCCGTGAGCTTGGGCTCAGGTCCGATGTGCCAACGTTTAGTATTGGGATGAGTATTGTTCATTATCAAGAACCATTAAGTTCAGCTTTGAATACGGTACGAAAAGCTGAAACGATCGCAAAAAACAAAGGTGGACGTAATGCGTTGGCTCTGATTCAAGATAAACGTTCCGGCTCGCCAATTGTTGCGGTCGGCAAATGGGATACTGATGAAGGCCTGCCAGGAATTGCCGAGCGTTTAAGCAACTGGATTGAACTTTATCGAAAACAAGACGATGTCTCCGGCTTCTCAGCCCGATTGGGGTACCAACTTCGCGAAGCTAGTCGAGAGAGTGGCGATGAGATGAAATTCGAAATCCAACAAGACCGTCTTGTTCCCCAAAATGCCGCAGCCGCCTTTGTTCTGCGAATATTCCATCAGAAAGAGGCCTTTCGCTCAATGGAAAAAGCCAAACTGCATGAATGGGAAGTTAAGCTGTTTCGGGGATATAAATCCATTCGTCAGTTGGCTGATGAGCTGGTCATTGCGCATCAGTTTGCAATCTTGCCGGTTTATGGAAAGGAATAAATATGGGTCAAAATCGTTATCTTTTAAAAACTGAAGATTATTTGGTTTTGCGTGATGGAAAACCCTTTGGTTCAGAAAAAAATTGGGGTAGTTCGTCTTACAGTTGGCTTCAACCTCAAACTTTGACGGGTATGATACGAACTGCGGTAGGCTTCGCTCAGAGCCAAGATTACTTCAAAAGCCCAGAAAATCAAAAAGCTATCTTAAAAGTAGGGGTCGAGAAAATCTTGCCGGGCGAGATCCAGGATGGTAAGTGTGAGTTTTTAGCCCTACCACCTTCGGATATCATTTTTACAGCTGATCTTGTGAAAGAACCAGAATCCGACACGAAATACGAACAACTAACGCCCCATGAACTGGTATTTTCACGGCTAAGACAAGATGAGGGTACGGATATTGCTAACCCCGATTGGTTAGTTCCCCGCCTCAATACACCAGAAAAGCCAGCAAAAACCGTACCAGTCTTTTGGTTTTGGAAAACTTGGTTAGAGTACGCCTTAAAAGGGGTAAAAGCGGTTTCAAAAGGAAAGCTTTCTGCTTTAGGTCGAGAATCACCAGTTTCGCAAGAAAGAGTACATAACGCTCTTTCGTCACAGACACGAACGACGGAGCAAGGCCGTCTATTCGCCAACAAAGACTTATATTTTTATACTTCGGGAGACGAACCGAAACAACTGTGTATTTCGTTTGGCGTTTCAGGGTTACCTCAAAATAGCAATTCTGACTTAAGTGGTGATCGTTATCTGGGGGGTGATCGTAAAACAGTACAAATTCAGTCTGCCTCGATGGATTTTCCGGCATTTCCTCTTGGTCAAGCTTGGGAAAATCAAAAGTTTCTCAAGTTAGTCTTGATGACCGCTGGAAATTGGGGTAGTTGGTGTCCAAATTGGTTAAAACCTGACCTGACGGCCTCGAGCATCCCCTTTGTAAAAATACCTGGCAAAGACTGGTTCGTGCGCCTACGTTCTGCTTGTGTTTCGGGTTGGGAAGGCGTAAGTGGTTGGGATAGTGTAAAACGAGCGCCTAAAGCTATGAAAAAATTGGTCAAACCCAGCTCAGTCTTTCTGCTTGAAGTTCAGAATCCAGCAGAGTCAGCGGTTATTGCCCAACACTTTTGGGGATCAAGTCTTGGCGAAGAAGTAGAAGCAAGGGAAGGCTATGGTTTGGTTTTCCCTGCAGTTACCGTAAATCAAATTGAAGAATAAAGAGGGGTTTTACTAATGAAAAATTTTATGTTTTCGATGCGCGCTTTGTCCTCAGTCCATTGCGGAGTGGGTAGCGGTGCCAATGACATTGACTTGCCCACAGCACGCCACCCCGTTTCGGGGCACCCTGTGGTACCAGGATCTTCCTTAAAAGGTGTTCTTAAAGATGAATTTAAAAGCGGCCAATTTGCTGTTGGCGTAGAACCCATCAAGCTTGATGCTCTTTTCGGTGCTGACTCGAGCGGTGACAACGAGTTTGCTTCTGCTATTTCGTTGGGAGATGCTCAGTTGTTGGCCTTACCTGTACGCTCGTATTTTGGCACATTTGCCTATTTGGCTTCGCCTTTTACCTTGCAAATGTTTAAAAATCAACGCGAACGTCTGGGAGAAACAACGTTTCCAGCTATTCCCATTATTGGAAAAAGTGACCCCAAAAACCCCTATTACAAGGTTGTTGTGTCACCCGACTCGGTTCTTCGGGAAAATGGAACTCAAACAAATGTTCTGCTAGAAGCAAATGTTCTGCTAGAAGAACTTGATTTGATTGCCGACCTTACGCAAGAAGAACTTGCTTCACGCTGGGCCGAGCTTTTAGCCCCCCTGTTTTGGGATGATGCCGAAAGTCAAGGCTATTTTAAACAGAAATTTGCCATTGTAGAAGATAATGTGTTGAACTTTCTTTGTGAAACCGCGTTACCAGTCGAGGCTCATATCGCCATTGATGAGCAAACAGGTACCGTTAAACCAGGCGCGTTGTGGTATCAAGAATCCATCCCTTCCGAGACTTTGTTTACAGGGATTGTGACGGTAGATCGGTCGTTTCACGCGGGTTGTAAGGCTTCAGCCGAGGATCTTGCGTCGATTCTTGTCGAAGGTAATAAACCTTTGCACTTTCAAATAGGCGGAAAATCAACCACAGGCAAAGGCTTTGTTCGTCTCGTTTTTAAAGCCGCGCAGGGAGGTAAATAATGGTTTCGCGAAGTCAAAGATATGCCGATATCGTTTTTGAAAAAATCAAAACCTTTGTAGGTGCCCCCAGCTCTGACTTAAGTGGGTATAAATCGTTGTGTAAGAGGTCTGGTGGACTTTTGAGAACCTTAGGGCTTATGCAATTCCTGGTGTTCTTAAAGGCAAAAGAGGCCAAGAACACTCAGCATGGCGTATTACTTAAACACCTTCAAGAAGAATTGAAAGAGCTAAAAGACTTAGAAACGAGTAACGAGAATGACTTAATTCAAAAGGTGCTCAAAGAAACTTTGCCGTCGTACATGAAAATTACCAAGACAGTTCTTTTGCTTTTACAATGGCACAAACGTATCGCTGAAATTTTGATTGATGCTGAAGCTTTAGAGGAGAATGTTTGATGAAGACTTTACGAAGCAACCTGGAATCAATCATTAAACCCGGTTCAGATAATAAGTTGCTTTTGGGACACAACTTAGGTTTGGCTTTTGACCGCCTTTTAGAAGAAATTTACGAGGGTAAAAGTAACTCAGACCAAAAAGCAGAACTTATTCGCCAGTATGCTGGTTTCAGATACGCCACTACTCCTGATAAAACCTATTCCTGTGCCTTTGTGGAATGGATGGAGATTCAACAAGGCCGTAACGATACGCTTTGTTTGGAACTGTGGTCACTGACACCGATTTTGTTAGGCAGTGGCAATTCGTCGGCACTTGATATCGGAATTCAATTAAACAAACCTTGGGGAATTCCCTACATCAGCGGTTCCTCGTTTAAGGGATTACTTTCGTCCTACCTTGCCCGTCATGGCGGCGAGCTTTGGCAAAGAGGGCAAGGCGAGCAGAAAAGTGCGGCACAAGTGGAATTGTTTGGGGGAGAATACCAAAAAAAAGCCTACATCGGAAATGTCGTCTTTAACGATGCTTGGCTAAAACTCGATCAAGATTGGTTTCAAGAAGATATCATCACGGTTCACCACCAAGATTACTATGGAGGAAAATCGCAACCCGATGGGATGAACAACCCTGTTCCCGTTAAAATTCTTGCTCTTAAGCCTGGGCTCAACTTTTTTGTAACCTTTCAAGGTGAAAAAGAGGCTTTAGACCTGATAAGAAAGGTTTTACCCTTAGCACTGAAACAGGAGGGGTTAGGGGCAAAAACAGCAGTGGGTTATGGAAGATTCGAGGTTAAAAAGTCCTCGGCTGAAGAAAAAAGCGACCTCGTTAAGGCAATTCACCAAGCAAAAAAACAAAACGAATTAGAAACAATCTATGGGGATGCGGACGCTAAAAAGTTAATGAAAGGTGACCCAAGTCTCATACACGAGTTCCGAAAGGCCTGGGAAGCAGTGGGAAGAAATACTGCTAACGAGACCAGCGAAATAAACGAATGGCTTTACCCGCTGAAAACTCTTGAATTGCTTTTGAAAGATTCAACCTGTACAATCAAAAAATTAAACGATGAGTTTAAGTCTGTGCAAAAACTTCTCGGCGACAGCGGAAAAGGAATTAAAAAGCTCCCTGATGCTCAGAAGCTTTTCAATCAAATGCTTGCCCGGTGGCCAGATCTACTATCTGGGAAAGACAAAAATATGACCGTTATTTACGAATTTGCCTATACGTGGGAAGATCTTGATTGGACGGACGAACTTTTGATGGAAGCGCCTGATGCCTGTGGGAAGAATTACTATCAATCGAAACAAAGCCTGAAAGAGTTCTTAGCCAAAGGTGTACCCGCCAATTGTTCGCAAAATTGCTATGATATGGTGGTGGACGATTTGAAATAGGCTTTGGTGACGGTACGTTTCTGCCAATAGTCTTGCCCACTCATGAGACTAGCCTTTCTCCTCTCATGAGTGTCAACTGAACGGCTCGGTAGTAAAAAGCTCTTCCCTTACGTAGCGGAAGAGCTCAACTTTAGTAAATAAACCTCTTAAGCTTTTTGGGGTATCCACTTTTCTGAGGCTAAGTATTCTGCTGTTAGCACAGCTCCCCCAGCGGCACCACGGATTGTGTTGTGGCTGAGGGCAACAAAGCGGTAATCGAACAGAGAGTCACTTCGCAAACGGCCTATGCTGATAGCCATGCCGTTGCCAGCATCACGGTCAAGTTTGGTCTGGGGCCGGTCATCCTCTTGAAAATAATGGAGGAACGGTCGCGGCGCGCTGGGCAGGTTCAGGCGCTGGGCTAAGCCTTCGTAAGTAGCCCAACGGTCTAAGATTTCTGCCAAGGCTGGTTTGTTGCGAAACGACACACTGATAGCGGCCATGTGACCATCCGAAGCAGGAACCCGCAGGCACTGAGCTGAAATCACGGGTGTCTGCGCAGGCACAATGACGCCGTTTTGAACAGTGCCCCAAATCTTCATGGGTTCTTTTTCGCTTTTTTCTTCTTCACCTTTGATGAACGGGATCACGTTATCGACCATCTCGGGCCAGGTTGCGAACGTTTTGCCTGCGCCCGAGAGAGCTTGGTAGGTACATACCGACACTTTTTGAATCCCAAAATCTTTGAGGGCGTGCAGGGCAGGAACGTAGCTTTGAATGGAACAGTTGGGTTTTGCCGTGACAAATCCAACTTTTGTACCAAGGCGCTTGCGCTGGGTTTCGATGACGTAGGCGTGTTCAGGGTTAATCTCAGGAATGATCATGGGCACGTCGTTGGCCATGCGCAGGGCTGAATTATTAGAAACAACAGGCGTTTCGGCACGGGCATACGACTCTTCTAAGGCTATGATTTCGTCTTTGGGCATATCGACCGCACAAAAAATGAAGTCAACTAGGCCAGAAACAGTGTTGATATCGGCGGCCGAGAAAACTTTCATCTCGGCATACTTAGCCGGGAGCGGGGTAGTCATTGCCCAGCGTCCCTGAACGGCTTCACGGTAGGCTTTTCCGGCGGAGGCGGAACTAGCGGCCAGGACGGTGACATCAAACCAAGGATGGTTTTCGAGAAGAGTGAGAAAGCGCTGTCCCACCATACCGGTGGCCCCAACGATTCCTACTTTCCATTTTTGACGGCTCATGACGGCCTCCCTCTTAAGAATCCCATAATAAAAAGAAATTGAGTTTTTGAAAAGACAGTAAAAAACTCAGTTTTTTTAGCAAACTACCGAAACTCGTAAAGAAGGAGTCGAACATGGACGACAGATTCCACCGTTTGAATGACCTCAAGACTCTGATGGAACTGCAACGAGACGGTATGCAGGACTTTCAAGAGACTCAGCTTCGGGTTCGGCAAGCCCTGTTGGATCGTAGTTGGCCGGACCTCGATAAAGCGCTTCACTCCTTAGAGTTTAAAGCTGAGGGCTTAAAATGCCTAGAAGAGCGGCGCCATGCGGCTTGGTTGGCGTTAGGGGAGCTCTTGGGACTAGAACACCCCTCCTTTTATCGTGTCCTTGCTGACCTTGAGCAACCTTGGAAAGAAGATTTGGCTGAATTGCATCGTGCCTTAAAAATTAAAGCCATTGAAATGAAAGGCCTATCAGAAGGCCTCAATTCGTACGTTCAGACCGCACAAAGCCTTATTAAAGCCGTGGTACGGGCTGACCCATCCCAACGAGGGCCAATTTATGCCAAAAATGGTGCCCTAAAGCATACACGGTCACGTCCCATGGTTTTGGATAAGCGTCTTTAGGAGTGCTGTATGAGTTCAACATTTTCAGGAATTGAATTAGGAAAACGCGCCCTCATCGCTAACACCGAGGCCATGCAGACCGTTGGCCACAACTTAGCCAACGTCAATACCGAAGGCTACTCGCGCCAACGGGTAGAGTTCAAAGAGATGGATCCTTTAGATGATCCTGCTTTGAACCGAACAGAAAGACCTGGCCAAGTGGGCCAAGGTGTCGTCGTCGCCGAAGTTGTCCGTGTGCGTGACGAGTTGCTCGACAAACAAATTGTTGCTCAGTCTGGTTCTGAAGGGTACTGGAAAACACGAAGTCAGTACTTGAGTTTTCTTGAAAAAGCTCAAAACGAACCAACTGACGTTTCAGTGCGTCACCGTCTGGATATGTTCTGGAGTTCTTGGCAGGATTTGTCTCAGCACCCGGAACAAATGGCCATGAGAAAAGCTGTTTTGGAACGAGGCCAGGGCTTAGTCGATTCTATCCACCAGCAATATAAAAGTTTGAAGCATATCGCTGTGATGATTAACGATGATGTTCAAGGAACCGTTACTCAGGTCAATGATTATTTGAGACAAATTGCCAAACTCAATGTCCAAATCGAAAAGGTGCAGGCCCAAGGGGATCATCCTAACGATTTACTTGACCGTCGGGACTTGTTGGTCGGAAAACTTGCCGAGCTGGTGCCGATTACCACTGTTAACAAAAGGGACCCTCAAGAATTTCAAATCCACATGGGTGGTATTCATTTAGTTCAAGGAAAAATTGTCAGTCCCTTAGAGACGGTAGGAGACCCTACCAATGAAGGCTACTGGAAAATCATCCGTCCTGACACGAAAGAAACTGTCAATATTCCCGGGGGAAAATTGGGGGCCTTGATCGAATTGCGCGATAAGGATACCCGGGGCCAGATTCAGCGATTAGATGAAATGACTGCAAACTTTGCCGATTTGGTGAATGAGGTTCACCGTGAAGGCTATGGTCTTGCAGGGACTACCGGGCAAGATTTTTTTGTTCAACAGCCTATGGTTTTGAACCGTGATGGTAGTTATGATCGAAAAGGTACAGGGGTCTTTGACTCAACGTATATTTTTCGTATCGACGGCGATCATAAATTAAACCCTCAAGCACTGATTGGACTGGCAGGACAGCTTACCCTTCCGGGACCCAACGGCCTAGTAAAAGTAGCCTATCACCCAGCGGATACCGTTCAAGATGTGATCAACCGCATTAACGATTCAGGACTCGAAATTTCAGCTCGCTTAGACCGCGACGGCCAACTGTCGTTTAAAGCTGTACCGAGCGCCAACCCTGAAAACCCTGATTTTGTGATCCGCCATATCGAAGACTCAGGTCAATTGTTAGTGGGTTACGCGGGCGTTTTGGCTGCCTCAGGACCTCAAGGAGCCTATGATTGGAATAACCCCCAAGCCGTTTCGGTTTTAGCGGGGGGTACGGGGGTTCCTACAGGAACGAACCCGACAGGTAAAGGGGCAACCTTTGCCGTGGCCCCTTTGACTCATCCTGCCGCCTGGATTTCTATCAATAAAACTCTTGTTGCTGATCCGGGAAAAATCGCGGCTGGCTTGGGGAGTAACGGTCAAGTTGCGGCCGGCGGTGATGGTTCGGCGGCGTTAGCGATTGCCCAAATTCGAAATACCGTCGTTATGATCGGCCAGGCCAGAACTTTTGGCGACTATTTTGAAGAGAGCGTGGCGAGTATTGGCTTAAAAGGTCAAACAGCACAGATCAGTATGGAAACTCAACAGGACATTATGAAAAACCTGCGTGACACCCGGGATTCTATTTCTGGTGTCAATATCGATGAGGAGATGTCTAATCTTCTTAAGTTTCAACATGGTTACCAGGCCTCGGCCCGTTTTATCAGTACCTGGAACGATATGCTCGATACGATTATTCGGCATATGGGGGTGTAATAGATGCAACGTATCAGTTCGAATATGACCATGAATGACATGGACTGGTCCTTGCGGAACCAAGAAGTTCGCATGGCTAAGGTTCAAAACGAAATGGGTACCCAAGAAAAGTTTACACAGCTTAGAGATGACCCTATCGCGGCGGCTGAATCGACACGCCTGCAATCGTGGAAGTACCGCCTTGATAAATTTGAACAAAATGCCTCGCAACTCCAAACCAATCTTCGGTTTACTGAAAGTTCAATTCAGCGGGCGCAGAGCATTCTTCAGCGTCTTAACGAGCTCGCCGTCCAGGGGGCTAATGGCACTTATACGCAATCGGACCTGAGTGAGATGGGCGTAGAAACCAATGAACTTCTTAATGAGCTCGTATCCTTGGCCAATTCTAAAGGCCCCGATGGACAGCCAGTATTTGGCGGAGAAATGATTGATGGTAGTCCTTGGCGAGTATTGAAAGGTCGTGTTCCGGGATCCGAGGGCCAAGTCGTTACTCAAGTAGACTATATTGGGACCATTGGCCAAAAGCAAACTGAAATATCGGACAATACTTTTATAAAATCAAATTTTCCTGGCAATGCTGTTTTCTGGGCGGATAATCAGAGGGTGTATTCTCAGGTGGATTCACAAAATTTTACTGTTCCCTCAGATACCACCATTGCGATTGATGGTAAGTCGATCGCACTCAAGGCTGGTGATAGTGTTCAAGCGGTTATCGCCAAGATTAACAATGCGCCTGTCGCTGTTAAAGCTAGCCTCGACCCGGTAACCAACGGTTTGGTTCTAGAAACAACACAACCACACCAGCTGTTTCTTCAAGATGGCCCTGGGGGAAATACGCTTCAGGCCTTGGGGGTTATTACCAACAGCATGGGCCAAAAGCCGCCCTTGAATTATAACCCGGACGCGAAAGTTTTTGGTGGTTCTTTATTCGATGCCGTGATTCGACTCAGGGACAACATGCTTAAAGGCAATAATCAATTTTTAGGAGGTCAAGGTTTGGCTAGTATTCACGCTAGTTTGAGCAACTTACAAACAACTCTGGCGGAGCTGGGTGCTCGTGATGAACGGTTAACAGAAACGGAAAAGACATTAAAAGATGAAATTCCCAAAGTCGTTGAAATGAATTCGAATTTGGTAGATCTTGATGTCACCGATGGGATCACCAAGCTGAAAATGCTTGAACTGACACACGATGCCACGCTGCGTGCCGCTGGAAGTATTTATCCCCGAACCTTAATGGATTTTCTCAGATGAGCAGATTGATACAAAGCAAAGCCTATGGCCCGGTCGTTGTTGACGACCTTCAAATTCTCGAATTTCCCGAAGGTCTTTTGGGGTTCGAAGACTATAAAACTTTTGCGCTCCTTGATGCGCATAAAAAACCTTTCTTTTGGCTTCAGTCCTTAGATGATACACAAATCGCCTTTATTCTTATCAAACCGTCGATTTTTAGAGACGACTATAATCCCGGTATTACCATCGAAGAATTAGCCTCGATTGGCGTGGAACAAATGGATGACTGCCTGGTGTTTGCGATCGTGACGATACCCGATTCAGGGCCTATGACCGCGAACCTTCAGGGTCCCCTGTATATTAACCGCAAAAATCTTCAAGGCAAACAGTGCGTTAGCCCCTTGGATGAATACCGTACGAAGCACGATATCCTCGAAGAAATGGCAGCGCGGAGGGAATGACATGTTAATTCTTACGCGCAAGAAAGACGATTGCATCATGATCGGGGACGATATAGAACTTTGGATTGTAGACATCCGAGGTGATACGGTTAAGCTGGGAGTAAAAGCACCCAAGGATGTCAAAGTCTATCGTCATGAAGTCTTTCGAGCAATTCAAAAGGCTAACCGCGAGGCTGTGGCGTCACCAGTGGATTTGCCAGAACTCGGGGCCGATTTAATACAAAAGGGTTCTGATGAAGTATAGTCACCGGTAAGTGCCCAAGCGCGCGCCCGGCTTCCTCCCGAGCAAGTTTCAAGAAAGGAACAAGTGGAACAGGGGCCGGTAAGAGCGTTTAAGTTTCGCAGTTGACGAAAATCGGGATGATTTTGGTAGATGTCAGCTAAGGGAGTTTCGCGAATATTTCCGCAATCGAGTGGTAGAAATCCACTAGGCATAACCTTTCCTTGAAAATCTATAAAGCAGAAACCATTCCCAGCATTCACCGGGCGACTAGAGAGACTGATGCGACCATGCCTTGAGGCGGCACCGCCGTGTTCCTGTTGAAAGCGCCGAAAGTGTTGGGCTTCAGTGACTTTGACGGTAATTTCTGTTTCGCATGCGAAGCGGTGAATTTGGTCAAACAGATGCTCGAATTGCCAAGCCGTACAACTGGTTAACTCTGCTCCACGCCCCGTAGGGACGAGAAAAAATATTTCCCAAAAGGTTGTGCCCCATTTTCGAACCTTTTCGGCCAAGGCGTCAAAACGATCGGCGTTCCAGGAACCAAAAACCGTGTTAATTTGCAAGGGAACGCCGGCCTCGTGAATCCAGCCTACCGCCTCTTCGACTTTGTTAAAGGTTCCTTCAACCCCACGAAACTCGTCATGTTCTTTTGCTGTAGCCCCGTCTAAACTCAAGGCTAGTTGGTGAACTCCCGCCTCTTTGAGAGAAAAAATACGTTCACGGGTCAGTCGTGGGGTCGCGGCGGGAATGGTGGCGACAATCAAACCTCGTTCACGAGCGTGACGGACCAAGTCTTCAAGATCGGGACGCTGAAGGGGGTCCCCTCCGGTAAACACTAACAAGGGCGTGCCCATAGCCGCCACAGCGTCGATGAGAACTTTACCCTCCTGGAGCGATAACTCAAGAGGTGATCTAAGATTTTCAGCACTGGCGCGACAGTGGCGGCAGGCAAGTTCACACGAACGAGTTACTTCCCAAATGGTAAGAAGAGGAGCTTGATCATAATTCACGGCTTTCATAGTGCCTGATTTTACCGTGAGCGTTACCAAGCGTCCAGCATCTTGTCTGAGTCCCGCTTCAACGGTTAGGGTAGGGGCATGACTAACGATGAGATGATGAAAATAGTTGCTCAACGCACGGGACTAGCAGAGCGTGGCGTTTCAGCGGTTTTAAAAATGTTGGACGAAGGAGCTACTGTGCCTTTTATGGCTCGGTACCGAAAAGAAGTCACCGGAAATTTCGATGAAGTGCAAATTCGGTTGGTTCGTGATACTTTTGCGCAGGTTCAAGACTTAGAAAAACGTCGTCAAACCATTATAAATTCTCTTCAAGAATCAGGACAAGGAACGTTAGAGCTTTTGGAACTGGTCAAAAAAGCTGCAACCTTACCTGAGTTGGAAGATTTGTATTTGCCGTACCGGCCCAAACGAAGAACACGCGCCTCAATGGCCTTAGAAAAAGGACTTGCTCCCGTAGCCGACCTCTTAGCACAAAATCGGGAACCGACGGTCGAGTTTTTGACCGCTTTGGTTAATCCTGAACGCGGTGTTAACAGCCTCGAAGAAGCGCTGAGTGGTGGGCAAGATATTTGGGCGGAACGCTTTAGTGAAACACCAAGGGTTCGGCAGAAACTTCGAGAAGCCTTGTCTCAGGCCGAATTCGAGATCAAGGCCACAAAAAAGTTACGACCTGAAGGAGAGTTCCGTGATTTGGCAGGACGAACCGAGCGGTGGAAGGCTCTTCCTGGGCACCGTCTTTTGGCCCTGTTGCGGGCTCAAGACGCCGGCGAAATATCGTGGAAGCTTGATTTACCCGAGGTGGTAGTCCGTCGCGAAGGGGTTTCTACCTTGGGGTTTTTAGCCCCTTGTGCCTCGGTGCAGACGGCGATGGCAGACGCTTGGTCAAGGTTGTTGCGACCATCGCTTGAAAATGAATTAGTTAAAGAGGCCAAACAGCGCGCTGACCTTGAAGCCGTGGGCATCTTTTCGAAAAACCTAGCCGAAATCCTTTTAGCGGCTCCTCTGGGACCGCAACCCGTTCTCGCCTTAGATCCGGGAATTCGCACCGGTTGCAAAGTGGCGGTCTTATCAGCGCAAGGAGAATTGTTGGATCACGCTGTGATTTTTCCTCTAGCGGAAATGGGAAGACAAAACGAGGCTCGGCAGGCCCTGCTGACGCGAGTTCAAAAATTTGAGGTCAAAGCTATCGCTGTAGGGAATGGAACGGCTGGACGAGAAACCTTAGATTTTTGCCGAGAATTAGGTTTGACTATCCCCATCGTTTCTGTCTCAGAAAGTGGGGCTTCGGTCTATAGTGCTAGTGAACTGGCTCGTGAGGAATTACCAAATTGTGACGTTACCGTTCGTGGTGCTGTTTCGATCGGTAGACGACTTATTGATCCCTTGGCTGAGCTGGTCAAAGTGGATCCTGCTGCTTTGGGGGTTGGCCAATACCAACACGATATTGACCAAAAACTCTTGAACCAACATTTGGAAGACACGGTGATTAGCTGTGTTAACCGGGTTGGCGTGGATGTGAATACCGCTTCAAAGGCGCTTTTAACGTATGTCTCGGGTTTGAATGCCCGCTTGGCTTCGGCGGTGGTTGAATATCGTGCTAAAAAAGGACCCTTTCGGTCACGCCAAGAACTCTTACAGATCAAAGGCTGGGGACCAAAGGTCTTTGAGCAAGCGGCGGCATTTTTGAGGGTTCGTGGTGGCATTCATCCGTTAGATGCCAGTGCTGTGCACCCCGAAAGCTACCCTTTGGCTGAACGTATCGCTCAATCGTTGGGAGTGGGGCTTGCTGATCTGACGGGAAACCCTGCGCTTACGGCGCGAGTTTCTTATTCCGATCGTGAATGGGGTGTCGACCAGTTGACCTTTTCGGATGTGGTATCGGAATTAGCACGACCTGGGCAAGACCCTCGGCAAGATTTTGAAGCTGTCGCCTTTGATCCTTTGGTACGAAGGCTTGAAGACCTTAAAGAAGGAATGCTGTTGAATGGTCTTGTTACCAACGTTACGGCCTTTGGGGCCTTTGTCGACGTGGGTGTGCATCAGGATGGCTTGGTGCATGTCAGTCAAATCGCCAACACCTTTGTTCGTGACCCGCTCGAATTTGTCAAACCAGGACAGAAGGTCCGCGTTTTGGTGTTGGCAGTAGATCCTCAGCGTCAACGGATTAGCTTAACACTGAGGATACCCTGAGGCTCTCAATTCCCCTTGCGTGTCCAGCTATCTTTGAGTGTGACGGTTCGGTTAAATACCAACTTGCCATGCTCATACGATGGCGCATCCGGAACGAAGTACGCTTTACGCATAAACTGATAGGTAAGCCCTGGACGAGCCTCTTGCAGGGACGGTTCGGCCCAAGCCCGTTCTGTAACCAACGAAGCGGGATTCAAAAAATCTCTCCAGGTTTTACCGTCGGGCAAATCGGCTAGATTTTCACGAGTAAACAACTTGTCGTACAACCGGGTCTCGATCTCTACAGCGTCTTGCACACTGACCCATTGAATGGTCCCTTTTACTTTTCGGCCATCGGGACTTTCACCACCCCAACTTGCCGAGTCGTGCGTGCAATGAAGTTCCTTGATTGATCCATCGGGGTTCTTGATCACCTCGCGGCACGTGATGAAATAGGCGCCTTTGAGCCGAACTTCCGTACCCGGTGCAAGTCGGAACCAGCCTTTAGGGGGCTGAAGCGAGAAGTCTTCTTTATCAATCCAGATTTCTCGACGAAAAGGAACTTTCCGAGTGCCAGCCTCGGGGTCTTCAGGATTATTCTCGATGACAGCAAATTCTGTTTTTCCTTCAGGATAATCCTCAACAATCACTTTGATAGGAGACGTTACGACCATCACCCGCCTGGCACCTTTGTTGAGTTCTTCACGAATAAAGAACTCGAGCATACTAAGGTCTACTCGACCATCAGTTTTTGTGTAGCCAGTGGCTTCAGCAAACTTACGCAGCGAAGAGGGAGTAAAGCCTCGCCGTCGTAAACCGCTGAGTGTGGGCATCCGAGGGTCATCCCATCCGTCCACATAGCCGGTTTTTACCAGTTCGAGGAGGTTGCGTTTTGACAGCATGGTATAGGTAATGGAAAGTTTGTTGAACTCAATCTGCTGGGGGTGATGAGCTTCAGAAAACTGATCGAGAAACCAATCGTAGAGTGGGCGATGATTTTCAAATTCTAATGTACACAACGAATGGGTAATACCTTCGACGCTATCCTCCCAGCCGTGTGCCCAGTCGTACATGGGATACACAACCCATTTGTCGCCCGTGCGGTGATGGGGAGCTTTTTTGATTCGGTAAAGAATCGGGTCACGAAGATTAATGTTGGGACTGGTCATGTCAATTTTTGCCCTCAGAACGCATGAACCCTCCTCGAATTCTCCGGCTGTCATTTGGCGAAACAGCTTGAGATTTTCTTCTGGAGTACGGTTGCGCCAAGGACTTTCAATGCCGGGAGCAGTGGGGGCCCCACGCATTTGAGAGATTTCTTCGGAAGTGCATGAATCGACGTAGGCAAGACCGCGCTCGATCAAACGTAAGGCGGCATCATACATTTGTTGAAAATAGTCAGAGGCGTAAAGGACATCGAAAGCCTCATGCCCCACCAGCCAGCGAACATCTTCGAGAATTGACTGAACATACTCATCTTCTTCTTTGGCGGGGTTGGTATCGTCAAACCTTAGGTTGCACCAACCATGGTACTTGGCGGCTGTTCCAAAATTGAGTGTGATGGATTTGGCATGACCAATGTGCAGGTAGCCGTTTGGTTCGGGAGGAAAGCGGGTAACAACCTGACCCTGAAAACGTCCTCGTTGGTTATCTTTGTCGATCAAATCGTGGATAAAATTGGGGGTATCGAGAACCCAGGACTGGATTTTGCTCAGGTCCTTCACAGTCGGCTCCTTAAATCGGGTGTGACAGAATTGTAGCGTGACGGGGATAGGACCGTCCAGTAGGGAGAATCTGAGATTATCGACTAGGTACCAGGTTTCGCTGACGAAGAAAGTTCAAAGTGGTATCAAGCCAAAAGGTCGTTGTTCCCGGCGAAAGTGCCTCACCGGTCAAAACGTGGTAATCCTGGTCATGACTTGGAAGCAGTTCTACCACGTTGAGGTAGTGGGACGGAATCTGCTTCAGGTAGTGTAAAGCCGCGGGAGCAGAGGCCACCTTGTCTTGAGGTGAGATAAAGCTTAAAACAGGGGTTTGTAAATGCCGGGGCGAGGTCTGGCGAACTTTTTGCGCTAAGGCTAATAAGGGTATCAGGGAGTCTGTTCGATGCTTGCAGTCCCAAATCTCGGCTTGAAGCGTATTTTGAGGAGGAAACGACATCCAAGGCCCCAGCAATGCCTTAACCAGGTACTTAAGCAGAGGCATCTGGAGAAGAAAAGCCCCGCTTTGTCGCGCGACAAGGAGTGGGGAGGTAAGAATGAGCGCATCGGCGGCGAGACCTTCAAGAGCTGACCACAAAGCCAAAGTGGCACCAGCCGAGGTGCCGATTACGATCACCTTTTCACCAAGGGCATGGCCGATCGCTAGGGCCTCCTTAAGGTCTTGTTTCCAGTCAAAGAGCTTTACGCCTCGGTGCGGGTCGTGAATAAGACCGTGACCTGCTAGGCGCGTGAAAAAAACAGGCGCTTGTAAGTCGTGCGCCAAAGTTTCGACCGTCGGAGAAATATCGCGACGGGTCCCGCTGTAACCATGAATATAGACGATAGCCAGAGGTGCACGCCGTGGTCGACCTTGCGGCCAGATGATAACTTTTTCACAACCGGGGCGAACCCCGAGCGGTTCTTCTCGGACGTTAAGCCAAGTCACCAGATCCTCCAGGGGAGGCAAAATCGGTAGGTTCACACGGCTACTCCTTGAGGTTAAAAAAAAGCCCCGTAATTTACGGGGCTTTTAACGCGTTTCTTAAAGCTCAATTTTTGGATTGAGCCCCGACGCCTTCATCTTACTCAAAGCCTTGACGGCTCGTTTGGTACGAAGTTCCAGCCTTTTGGCGGCCTTCATCCGACGACGGGTTTTCGTCAATTTGGTTCTCGACCCCATACATCCTCCGATATTTTAGACGCCAAAGATTACTTTATTCTTTAACCCCTGTCAAGCTCGGTCGATTTTGAGGAACGACCGCCTGACGAACGAGTAAAAGATTTACATTTGGAAACGGGCGCCGACATCAGCCCCTAAGTTGCCACTGGGAAAGCTATAAAGGGCTTTAACGTCAATTTTAAAGAACACAATGTTGAACGAAAAGCCACCATAAATCCGCGCCCCCCAAATATTGTTCGACAGCGCCGTATACGAAACCCCGTTGTTGGTAAAATTGGCACCGGTTAGAGAATTGAGTTGTGAAATGTCAGAAGGGGTGAGAGACCCAGCGCTAGAGGTAATTGTCCCATTGAAAGCTGCTTCGGCCCGCATTTCGCTCAGGTCAATAGCGGCTCCCGCATACGGAGTAACAATCAAAAGGTTCTTTGAAATTTCGGCTTTGAGCTCATAGGAGAGGTCTTTAAGGCCTAAGCTGGCTGTTGGGGCCGTTAAGGTGACATCACCGGTACCGGTGGTGAAACCCGGAACATTGAAAGTTTGATTGGGGAACGTATAGCTAACATCGGCCTGAATGTAGTTCACACCAAAGCCCACGCTGAGGCCAGGGGTGATGCCATCTTGCAACAGCGCATAGCGCAGGTCTGCGCCAGCCAAAAGGTAATCTACCCCCATATTGCTGACGGTAAGGGTGGGCATGTATCCTAATTTAAGACCGATATCAAACGGAAGAAGAAAACCACCGATGCGACCATTGATGGTGTACATCGGAAGGGGAACCCCGCCTAGGGCCGTGGCATAGCTCGGTAACTGTTGGCCCATTGCATCAAAAATGGGTTGAAGAGACCCGGTGGGAATGGTCGTAAAGCCTGCCGATAGACCAAGGCCAAAGTGCGGGGGAACGCCAACTAGGGAACCGATCCAAGAATCAGACCAGTCGAGACCCAGAGCTGAAGCCGAGGGTAGTGCCGCTCCTGCCTTATCAGCAAGAGTCGAGATCGAACCGGTTAAGGTCGAAAAGTCAGGTAATGCCGCTGAGAGTGTTGAGTTGCCGGCCAAAAGTACGGCTGTTAAAACGGCCAATGAACGCAGTCGTCGCATAGGTTCCTCCTTGATGACTTGTTAAGTCTAACCTAAACTAGTGAGCTTTTCCGCAAGAACCTAACTTTTTCCTGGGATTTTCGTCAATTGCAGATGTTAAAAAAAGATTGGCGGGTTCCTAAGAGCTTTTGTAGCCTTTGATCAAGCCTGAGCCGGTTCAAAAGCATCACCAAACTTTGGTAGCCCCGTTCTAAACGGGCTCGGGTTGAGGTCATTTCGAGCACCATCTGTTGAAGTGATAAAGGGTACATGTTGATTTCGGCTAAAAAAAACGAAAAGCTAAAGGGAGTGTAGTTCTCAAAAATAGCTGTGTCTGAAAGTTTTCCTGTCAATTGGGCGTATTCTTTAAGAGATGATTTTATCAGGGTAAAGAGGTCGGTAACCTCCTCTTCTGGCTCAGCTTCCCAAAATTGAACATCAGCGCTCAGGTAGGGGCCCGTCTCAATTAAATTGTGAATCGTAAAACGATCCTTTCCCAAGGTCAGAATGTTCATTCGCCCGTCATCGAAGGTCTGTAGTACATTCTCGATTCGCGCCGATGTTCCTACTTTTACCAGCCCCCCACCCAAAACTAAAACAACACCGAAATCGGTGCCGGTTTCGAGACACTCGCGAATCATTTGTTTGTAGCGAGGCTCGAAAACATGAAGCGGTAAAGGCATATTGGGAAAGAGAACTGTATTCAAGGGGAACATCGGAAGGCGGGCAAGGTCGCTCATGACCACAATATAATCAAATGAACGACTGTCGACAGCAAGAGGTTGACATCTGAGAAATCTCTTATGATTATTGGAATGTTTCTCACTAAGGAGGATTTTATGGTACGTTTGAATCAGAAGGTGGAAGATTTCACTTTGACAGCCTTTTACAAAGGGGAGTTTAACCCGGTTAAATTGTCCGACTACAGGGGAAAGTGGGTGGTTGTTTTCTTTTATCCAGCGGATTTTACTTTTGTTTGCCCTACTGAACTTGGCGATATGGCGGATCACTACGCGGAATTTGTTAAAGAAGGCGCTGAGATTCTTTCTGTCAGTACTGACACACATTTTTCTCATTTTGCTTGGCATGGTTCTTCGCCCACCATTGGTAAAATTCAGTTCCCCATGTTAGGAGACCCCACCGGCAATGTGACCCGTCAATTCGGTGTTTATATTGAAGAAGAGGGCTTGGCCTACCGGGGTACTTTTATTATTGATCCTGATGGAGTTCTCAAGACCATGGAAGTTCATGACAACGGCATTGGTCGCGCTGCGAAAGAAACCTTACGCAAGCTCAAAGCCGCAAAATTTGTTCGCGAGCATGGTGAGGTTTGTCCTGCTAACTGGGAACCAGGCCAAAAAACTCTCCAACCCGGGATTGCTCTTGTTGGAAAAATTTAAGGTTGCAACATCGTATGATTAAACACGTGGTGTTTTTTCAATTTCATCCTGAACACAAGGCGAGTCGGCAAGACGCTGTAAACCAAATTTTGTCGATGAAAGGAAAAATCCCCGGTCTGGTGGATTTGACTGCTGGGGTAGATTTCAAATACTCCGCTCGCTCTTGGGATGTGGCCTTGATCGCTACTCTCACCGATCAAACAGCCCTTGATGTTTATGACCAGCATCCGGTTCATCAACCGGTTAAAAGTTTTCTTAAGACGTTGTATTCTCAGGCCGCTTCGGTGGACTTTGAGGAAGGAATTTGAGGAACGAAGAGCTTCACGAGCGAAGCTCTTGCTCCGTCAGCGTACCCTGGGGAGGCGATAACCCCGGTTCAGGTGTCCATATTGCTCGGGCACCAAACCGGACCGTCCCTTTCCAGGTTTTTACATGAGTTACCTCGACGAGTGAACTATTTTCAAGATTGAGGATTAATGTGCCAATGGTGGCAGTTTTGAAGTCAGTAACACCTTGATCGCGGCTTGAAAGCATTACAGAGTCAAGCTTACCCTGGACCTTCAAAATTGAGTGCCAATCTACCTGCGCGTGCAGGACAGGACCTGAATACGTTAAGCTCAGGTGCGAGTTTTCGGTCACGAGAAGCCGGGGAAAGGCGCCCGACCATGTCATTTCGCCGCGAGACTGACCGCTGATGGTTAGCTGACTGAGGGGGGGGATAATGATCACCGCCTCGGCAAAACCTTGTTCACGTGGGCCTTCAAGGCCGGAATCTACCGCCACAGTCCCATAGCCCAAAAAGGTGTTTACTGTTACTTGATCCATGATAGCTCGGTTAGTTTTTACAACAACACGAAATTCTGGTCCCTGTTCCAAAGTAAAGTGAAGTTGCCCACGAATGGTGAGGGTTTGCGGTGCCTCGGCGTGAAAGACCTGTGTTATGATTTGCGACGGATCCTCGGCTGAACCGAGACCAAACAGGGGCGAGGCCCAACCAAAGCCCAGGCCAAGACTCAACAAAAGCAGAAAAATCAACCGACAGCGAAAGCTGCTCGTTACGTTTTTGTGGTTCATTGTTCTGACTCCAGGATTTGTATCGCCCACAACGCAGACTCGGCGACGACAGGATCGGGATCAGATGTTAAATTATGCAGTTGAGGAAGCAGATCAAAGCGCCTGAGGTTTCCTGCTACCAAGCACGCATTTCGACGCAAGCCAGAAAACCCCGCGCGATGGAGGGGTGATCCACCCCACTGGCGAGTAAACGCATCTTCAGAGGGAATTTCTAATACCCCAGCGAGGTCAACCCAAGGCCCCGCTTTCCAAGCAAGAAACTCAGTTTCGGTAGTACTTGGTACCCCATGGTTAAAAGGGCAGACCTCTTGGCAATCATCACAACCAAAAATTCTATCGCCAAGTTGTGATCGTAAAGAAAGAGGAATTGAACCCTTGTGTTCAATGGTTAAGTAGGCAATACACCGTCTAGCATCGAGTCCTTTTTCAGAAAGCGCTCCTGTGGGACAGCTTTGCCAACAACGATGACACGAAGAAGGACATTGACGGTGGGCGGCTTGAGGGCGGTCAGTTGGGGTAAAAAGGCGCGAGGATAAAATCTCACCCAAAAAAAACCAACTTCCCCACGAATCGGTGATGGCTAGACGATTACGACCGGTAAAGGAAATTCCCGCTTTTTCAGCCCAAAATCTTTCGTCAAGCGGAGACGTATCGGTAAAAGCGCGAAAATGCTCGTTCGGGAAGTGTTGGCTCAAAGAATGAGACACAGTCTGTAGCTTTTTCAAAAAAACTTTGTGATAGTCGCGACCCCAGGCGTAACGAGCCACACGACCTTCTTTTTGTGGCGAAGGAGGGGTTTGTGCATAAGAAAGGGCCGCAATCAAAACAGACTGAACTGTGGGGTCAAGAGCTTGGGGGTCGTATTTGAGTAGCTCATGGCGTTCCATCCACGTCATGGATGCATGCCAACCGGCTGACAACCAGCCATGGTAGTGTTTCTGGGCCTGTTCTGTCGTCTCATCGTGAAGAGGTGCCGCAACTCCCAAGAGGGTTAACCCCTCTTGGGCAAACAGCGGCGGTAGAAGAGGATCAACCGCCGGCTGAAACGGAAGCGGCTTCAGACAGTTCCCTGCTTAGCGGCCGAAACTACGACCGCGAGGTTTACGAGGAGCCTGTGCTCCTTGTTCGTCAGGACGAGCTATTTTGATGAGGGGTTTGCCCTGGCGTCCTTGCGAATGGAAGGCTTGAACTAAGGCTTCTGCATCGCGAAAAGAGACCGTGGCAAAAGAAAATTCCTCGAGAACGGCGGCATCGTCAATAAACCGAGCGGGAACACCACCTTTGGTTTCGAGAAGCTCAATCAGCTTTTTCGGAGAAAGCCCATCTCTTCGGCCCAACGCAATAAAGAGCCTGGCTTTACCGCGAGGTCCTTCACTGCGATTGTCGATACGACTAGAGGATCCTCGGTCAAAACGGGAATCTCCGCGCATTTCTTTTGAAGGACGTTCAAACAGATCTCTAACCGGAGCGTATGATGTTTCATCAAAATCTTCGGAGGCGAAACGTTGAAGAACTGCCGTTAGCACGGATTTCGCATCCCGATCTTTCAAAAGATCCTCCGCTAACTCTTCCAGTAAGGGTAAAGGTTCCTGGTCAAGACTTTCTTCTAGTTGATGGATTAAACGATCTTTTTTTAAGGCGATAATTTCGTTGATGGCGGGAACACGTTCCTTGCGAATACGACTCTTTGAAACTCGTTCGATAAAAGCGAGTTTGCGGTATTCCTCGGGTGAAACAAACGTAACGGCTGTTCCTTCTCGTCCGGCTCGGCCAGTTCGCCCAATCCGGTGAACATAAGCTTCAGGATCTTGGGGAAGACTGTAGTTGATAACGTGAGTCATTCCTTCGACATCGATGCCACGAGCGGCAACGTCGGTAGCGCAGAGAACGTTGATGCGACGAGCCTTGAATTTTTTCAGAACGGCTTCTCGTTGACCTTGAGAAAGGTCACCATGAATTCCTTCGGCGCCATAACCACGATCTGATAGCTTGTGCGCAAGATCATCAGTTTGAATTTTGGTACGGCAAAAGATCATTCCAAAGAATTCATCTTCTAAGTCAAGGATTCGGCATAGTGCTTCGAACTTGTCACTTTCAGTGACTTCAAAATAAATCTGTTCGGTGAGGCTCGTTGTTAACTGAGGACTCTTAACCGCCAGCAGTTCAGGGTTCCTCATGTTCTTTTCGGCGATTTGACGAATGCGATCAGGCATTGTCGCCGAAAACAACAACATGCGGCGATCGGGGTTAATTTGACCGAGCAATTTTTCAATATCATCTTGAAAGCCCATGTCGAGCATTTCATCGGCTTCATCAAGAATAAGGTACGAGGCTTGATCAAGCTTCAGGCTACCTCTTTCAAGGTGGTCAAGAATTCGCCCTGGGGTTCCGACCAAAATATCTACGCCTTGTTTAAGACGACGAAACTGCTCACTGTAGGCTTGTCCGCCATAGACAGGAGCGACAGAAAGGCGGGGATTGCCTCGCAAGGAGACAATTTCTTCACAGACTTGTACGGCCAACTCACGGGTGGGCGCTAGGACGAGGGCCTGTACGTGCCCGGCACCAGGAACTAAACGTTCAATCAACGGAAGGGCGAAAGCAGCGGTTTTTCCTGTGCCTGTTTGAGCTTGACCAATCAGGTCACGTTCACCGCGAAGAAGTGCGGGAATTACCAGGGCTTGAATAGGAGTAGGTTCCTCAAAGCCTTTTCGAGAAAGGGCTTCAAGGATCGGGGCACTGAGGCCGAGATCGGCGAATGTTATTGGAATATCCATAAATTATTCACAGGATACAAGATATTTCAAATAATTGAAAGAGGGGGTAAGGGGGCAGGATTTGACGTGATGCGGGGGGACGTCGTAAACTAGGTCTATGACGGTTAGTGATAGCGATAAACTCAAGCTTTTAATTGATCTGGATGCGGATATTAATAAGATTCAGGACGTCGATATTCTCCTGGAAGAAATTCTGCACGGGGCTCGTCAGGCAGCTTCTGCCGACGCTGGGTCTATTTATCTGGTCGAAGATGGCCGTTTGCACATCCGGTACTCACAAAATGAAACCCTGCAAAGACGCCTACCTGAAGGCCAGAAACTCGCTTACAGCATCTTTTCGATTCCGATTAACAATCAAACTATCGCCGGGTACGTTGCTTCGTCCGGTGAGTTGCTCAATATTCCTGATGCCTACTCGTTGAGTCCCGATTTACCTTTTCATTTTGATCCTAAATATGATGTGATGACAGAATATCGCACCGTTTCAATGTTAACTTTGCCGCTAAAAGTTAATACAGGAAAAGTCATAGGCGTCATTCAAATCATCAATGCCAAGGCCCCCGACGGTTTAATTAGGGCTTTTTCGCCTGATGATGAACTCCTTGTACTCCATTATGCGGGGTCAGCCACCATGGCTCTTCAACGGGCCCAGTTAACCCGAACCATCATCTTAAGAATGATTAAGATGGCGGAGTTTCGAGATCCCAAAGAAACAGGCCCACACGTCAACCGGGTTGCCGGTTATGCCACGGAACTTTACCGTCGTTGGGCCGTTAAAAAAGGGCAGCCATCAGAAAGTATTAATCGTACAGCAGACATTTTTAAAATGGCAGCCATGCTTCATGATGTGGGTAAAGTGGGAATTTCTGACTTAATTTTAAAAAAACCTGCGAAATTTACCCCTGAAGAATACCAAATTATGCAGACGCATACGGTTTTGGGAGCAAGTTTGTTTTTAGATCGTCAGTCGGAGTTCGATGCAATGGCAGCTGAAGTGGCCATGACGCACCACGAAAACTGGGATGGTACTGGGTATCCTGGGTGGGTCGATCCGCTCACGGGTGAGCCGACCAAAATGGATGAAGAAGGTAAGCCCTTAAAGCGTAAGGGTGAAGAAATTCCTATTTGGGGTAGAATCGTTGCTGTTGCCGATGTGTATGATGCGTTAAGTTGCCGTCGCGTCTACAAAGAAGCTTGGGACGAAAAGGACGTTTTGGAAGAAATGAGAAAAATGTCCGCTATCAAATTTGATCCGGAATTGATTGAGGTGTTCTTTGAAGCTTTGCCAGCAATTAAGCAGATAACACAACGATACCCCGATTAGTCGTCCTTACGATGTCTCTCTGGTCGTAATCCCTCTCTTGTTGCGAGTCAAAATTCTTGAAATTTGATTAACCCTTCGCGAATTTGCCGGAAGGCTTGGGCCAGGGTGTCCATTCCGTAGGGCTTTTGAAGAAAGCCTGCCGCCCCTGCCTCGAGAGCCTCGTTCACTTTATCGCCTTTACCAAAGCCAGACGTAAGAAGCACAGGTAACTCGGGGGCAATTTCGTGAATTTGCCGAAAAACATCTAAGCCATTTTGCCCTGGAAGGATGAGGTCCAACAGCATCAACCGGATTTCGGAAGATTTATTCCTAACAAGTTCGAGGGCTTCTTTACCGTCTCGTGCGGTGAGAACTTCATAGCCAAAGCGGCGTAGGATGCTACCAGCAACTTGAAGCATCATTGGCTCATCATCGCAAACCAAAACGGTGCCAGAATCTTGCCAAACATACCCTTGGGGGATTTTCGGCTCATCGGCGTGAGCTTCGGGTAACCATAAGTGGAGAATTCTTTGTTGGCCAGAAAGTTCTTCGGCATCGACGAAGCCTTCCATCGATTCCACAATTTTGTAAATGGCCACCATGGTGATCATCCAGGAGAGGTCTTGCGGTAACGTTTTTTGTGGATATTGGAAAATGGCTTGCAATCGCCAATACCGTAGCGAATCAGACCAGATGGGCCAAGGTAAGGCCCCTTGTTCTTCCTGGATGTCAAATTGAAGGTTAGCGTTATCAGTAGCGGGATCCAAAAGTCGGTCATTGAGCCGTTGAAGATCCTCGGGAGTCGCCGCCACCAAAACTGGTTTCAGCGGTCCTTCAAGACGAAAGTTTCCTTGCGCCGCCAGTGTTTTTCCTGTTATTCGTAGGCTTTTTAACCAGTCAAGGTTGGTTCGGGGTAAGGGTAAACCCTCATTGTCGGGGGGAATACGACGAAGAAGCTTTTGAAGTCTTACCAAACCCTCTTGCGAGGGAATGGCCGCTTGGCTGAGCTGTTGTGAAACGCTTTTGAGTTCCTGGGCAACATTTTCTGTCAGTGAACGCAAAAGGGATAGTTGCTGGTGGCGTTGACGTTGTTCGTCTTGATGTCTGCTTACGGTAACATCTTCTAGGTGCAGAACAAGTTCATCCCCTTGATCCGCTGAAAGGGGTTGAATTTGAAGGTGAATAAATCGTTCGGTGCCATTAACAAACAAGGGAATATTCCGTCGAGAATCGGGTTTTCTCGATGTCGTAGCGGCTTCGAGTAAAGGTTTCAAGGGGCTAAGCCAAGGAGCGATTTCAAAAAGTTTTTTCCCCACAGCATCAGCAACGGGTATACCAGCCCATTGTTCAATTTGTTGGTTCCAAAGTACGACGTTAAGGTGAGAATCGACGGTAACTAAAACTGACGTTAAGGAATTGATGATGTCTTGAAGATACCTTCTGCTCTGGGCAATTTTCTTGAGGTGATTATAGGCGCGAAGAGACGAGATGAGTGTGGTTCTTAGCTTTGAAACCGTTAATTCTGTTTTGTCTTTAAAATCGTTGATATCATAATTGATAATAATGCGGTCTTCGGGCGCATTTCCCGACTGACCAGTCCTCATGATGATTCGGATTTCATTATTTTTGAGTTCTTGACGGATGTAGCGAACCAAATCAAACCCAGAATCTGCGGTATCCATCACGACGTCTAAAAGGATTAAAGCGATATCGGGGTGTGATTTTAATTGGACTTTAACGTCCTCTTCGCCATAGGCAGAAATAAGTTCAAGTTTTCGGCCTTCAAAGGTGAAGTCGCCAAGGGCAAGTTTGGTCACCAAATGTACCGACGGCTCATCATCGGCAATGAGAATCTTCCAGGTCGTAGACAGGGGAGCCGAGAACAGCCCTGGTTCTTCGGCAAAGTTCATGAAATCTGTAGCCACACTTCCATATTAGGTAAACTCCTCGGCGGCGTCAAAGCATTCTTGAAAAAATAGTTTAAAGTAGATTTCTTACTACGGCAGATGTCCCAGTTGTTTAAGGCTCACAAACGCTTGGCGACTAAAGATGAGGTGGTCGAGCAAGGGGATTCCCAAGAGGTCTCCCGCTTGTTTTAAACGCATTGTGACCTCTAAATCTTCTCGACTAGGCTGAAGCTGGCCAGATGGATGATTGTGAGCGACAATTATGCCAGCGCTTCTGTCGCCGAGGGCAGGAGCAAAAACCTCACGGGGATGGACAAGCGTACGGTTTACTAAACCTATGGTAATCACCCTCAGGCGCAGTAATTCTTGAGCACCGTTAAGGGTTGCACACAAAAACACTTCCTGAGGACGTTCCGCCCAGCGAACCACTTGCGTAAAGAGCGCTTCGGGGGAGGTTATTCGCGACAGGTGAGGGCTGAGTTTGCGCCGTGACAGTTCCCAAGCGGCGGCAACTTTTAGGGCTGAAGCGGAACTAAGACCGAGCTCGCGCCATTGTTTCCAGGTTGCTTCACCGGGAATACGGGAGTCCCAGACCTCAAGGTATTTATGGGCTTGTTCCGGTTCCCGTTCTTGTTTTCGTGTACCCAAAAGGTACTGAATGAGTTCAAGATCAGAAAGATTTTCCATTACGGGGTGTGCAGGACGCATTCGTGAGGGTTTTGTTTGAGTATTCATGCCAGGAATAACCGACAAGCCTGTTGTTCGGCTTGAAAAAAACGCAAAAAAAAACGTAGGTTGTGGGCATGAGTTCAGATCGCATACAAGCTCTTGTGTTTTTAGGAAACCCTGGGCGAGACTATGAAGGTACGAGGCACAATGCCGGGTGGCGGGTTGTGGACGCTTTTCCCTGGCAAAATCAAGGGTTGTGGCAAAAAAAGTTTCAGGGGCAATGGACAACCGCTTTTTGGGCTGGTCAAAAGCTTACCCTGCTTCTTCCTGAAACGTATATGAATTTGAGCGGAGAAAGCGCACGAGCACTGAGTGATTACTTTCGAATTCCCCCAGAATCTTGGCTGGCCGTACATGACGATATTGACCTTCCTTTCGGCGAGGTAAAAGGACAATTTGGTGGTGGGCTTGGGGGACACAACGGATTGCGTTCCTTGAAACAGCATTGGGGCACCTCAGATTTTTTTCGGTTGAGAATCGGGGTTGGCCGCCCTCAGCATGGCAGTGTGGCTGACTATGTTTTAGGACGTTTTACCCCCGACGAGGAAGCAGAATGGCCTCGCCTTCTGGGGCGAACAGTGACAGTTTTGCAAGAAATGCTGGAGTTACCCTGAGAAAAATGGGCGAAGGACCTTTATTTTGTAATGACTTCCGTGTTAAATTACACAGAGAGTCAAGGGAGGGCCTTATCATGAAGGTTTTGATCGTAGAAGATGAAGTGAAAATTCAACGTTTGCTTGCTCAAAGCCTCAAGGCGGAAGGCTGGGCTCCAGAGGCCTGTGGCTCCGCAGAATTGGCACTGCCTTTGATTGAGAAAGATCAGTTTGACGCTTTTGTTCTTGACGTTATGTTACCCGGCCAAAATGGTATGGATTTTTGTCGATTTTTACGGGACAAAGGGGTCAAGCAACCCATTCTCCTCTTAACCGCAAAGTCGACCATTTTGGATAAAGTTGAAGGCCTAGACGCCGGAGCTGATGACTACCTGACAAAACCATTTGAAATTGAAGAGTTTAAGGCACGCATTCGTGCTTTGTTCCGTAAAGCCAAAAATTATCCCCGAGATGTGGTCCAAACTGGGGACTTGACGCTGGATCCGAACTCGAGAGTCGTGATGCGGGCAGGAAAAGAAATAATCCTTTCGAGAAAAGAATCTCAGCTTTTAGAGTATTTGATGCGTCACCAAGGTCAAATTGTAACCCGCGCAATGATCGCGAAATCGGTCTGGGATTCAGAGACGACGCTGTATACCAATGTGATCGATGTATTTGTTAATCGACTTCGCAAAAAAATCGATGAAGGTCAGCGTTACCGATTAATTCAAACGGTACGGGGAAAGGGCTTTGTCGTCGGAGACACGGGCCCACAAATTGAGGACAGCCTTTGACCTCAGGGCTGTCGATCCGGCATCGTCTGGTTCTGACCCACATTGGTTTGACGGTTATTTTGTTAACGGCCCTCGGGGTAGGGGCCTTTGTTTGGTATGAAGACCGTCAACGCCAATTGCTCGATCATTTTCTCTTGACCGAAGCCCAACTGGCTCTGGATTCTTGTAGCACTTATTGGCAGGACCAGAATGAAGTTAACCTGCAAAGCAGTCGCTTTCAGGCTTATCTTAATACCTACTGGCAGAGACGACTCAATCGGCCTTTGCTTTTTAAAACGACAATTTATCTTGTTGATCTTCAGAACCACGTTATAAGTGCTTCGAACCACGCCTTGTCCCTCGAAAAAGCTATTCGGCAGCTCGAAACTTCGGCGACCTTTGTCACGATTCGCAGAGCGCCTGAACCTTTTCGAGTTCTCAACGAGCCTTGGTACCAAAATCATAAGCTTGTCGGAGAAATTCGTGTTGCTTGTCTCTTGGCTGATAAAGGAACTTCGACATGGAGTTTTTTTAGTGTTTTAGCCATTCTTTTAACGGGCTCAATTATCTTTAGTTCTGCTTTAGGCACGTTACTCATCTCTCGAGCCCTTCGTCCCGTAGCAAAAATGTCAGCTACCGCCGCCCATCTGTCTGAAACCCATCTTGAGGATCGTTTACCCCAACCGCCGGGAAATGATGAAATTGGCCTTTTGGCCTCAACCTTAAATCAGCTTTTAGATCGCCTAGCTCTTGATCGAAGTTTTCAAGAACGTTTGGTAGAAGACCTTTCGCATCAATTAAGAACTCCTCTGACCATTCTGAGGGGGCGAAACGAAAATCTTTTGAATAAGAGTGACCTAGATCCTCGGTGGCGAGAGGTTTTTGAAGACAATTTGATGGATGTCGATCAGATTGTGTCCTTTCTTAATACGATGCTCAGGTTAGCGCAATTAGAGAAAGGCTTAGAGCAAGTTAACTGGGAAAAGCAAAGTTTGTCCTCGTTAACTCATGAAATAGTCGAGGAAATGTCCCCGCTTTGGGAAGATAAAGAATTGCGGCTGGTTCCCCAGTGGGAAGGAATCCCTACCGAGTGGGATAACCTTCCTCTATTACAGACGACGCTCGACCCTGTGACGGCCAAACAAGCGCTGATGAATATTTTGGACAATGCCTATCGTCACGCGCCGCCAGGGTCAAAAGTTCGGATTGATTTTCATCAGGGAGTTTCGCCACAAAAAGTTCGTGAAATTACCCTAACGATAACGAATCAGGGACCTCCGATACCACCAGAAAGTTTAGAAAAAATCTTTCAACGATTTTACCGTTTGCCCGAGGATCGCGAGTCCGAGGGGTATGGCTTAGGTTTAGCCATTGCCCGGAGCATGATGGAACATCAGAAAGGCCGCTTAAGAGCCTTGAATCCTCTTGAAGGCGGTGCCGCTTTTGAATTCGTTTGGCCTGCCGTCTAAGGATTTATGGTGCGACTTAAGAACCCGTGATCTCAGCCTTTGAAAAGTTGAGCCAGTTCTTCACGGGTAAAACGGTAGACAGAAGAGCAATTAGCACAGGTGGTTTCTAACGGAAACGGTCCTTTTTCAAGGATATCTGCTTTTTCGCCCGCTGAAAAACCTTGAAGAACATTTTGAAAGCGCTCTTTAGAACAGGGGCAAAAGAACTCAACAGTACGATTTGCTAAAATTTTCGGGGAAGCGTCATTAAACCAAAAATCTAAAAGTGCGTCAGCAGAATGACTTTGTTCGGCGTTTTCACCAATTGACGGAAGCTGACTTAGTCGCTCTGCCATAGTATTCCAGACAGTGTCGGGGCAACCAGGCAGGGCTTGGATCAAAAGACCGGCAGCCGCAAGGGGTTTTCCCCCCTCGGCAAAGGGGAGGCTAAGATCCACCGCCGTCGAGGTTTGTTCTGATTGGTCAAAATAATGCACTAAGCCAAGGGCTAGCGAACGCTGATCAAAGGCGACGGTTCCTGTGACGGGAACTCGTTTTCCTTCGCGGGTGTAAGTTACCGAGAGTGTTCCAGTTCCCCACAGCTCTGGAAAGGGAGCTTCTTTCCACTCCGTGGGAATGGAAATAGGATTTTCAAAGAGATACCCCCGAACTTCACCGTACGCATTGGCATCCACTGTAAATCCACCGACGGGGCCGTTAGTGTTTACTTTAAGGTTGAGTCGGTCTTCACCCTTGAGGGTTGACGCCATCAAGAGGGCGGCCACATAAGCTTGACCCAAAAAGTACGTTTCAAATGGTCCTAGCTGATGGCTCTGAGCCATTTCTTCCACAACCATATTGGCTTGAACGTAGGCACCCCTAATCAGGCCTCCATAGAGGGTGAAGTGAGTAAGTTTTTCAGAAGCACGACGTCTCCAGAGGTCTTCAGGCGTGCCAGGCAGGGGAGCTTTGATCATAGTTTACCAAAAATAGTCACAAGGCAGAGAGTTGTCCAGCGTATTCCGGTATGAGTTCTCCCTCCAAAGACAAAGGAACAACTTGGGTAATGCGCAGGTTAACAAATTGACCAGTTAAGTCTTTTTCCTGGGCGGGAAATCGTACCACCACTTTTCCTTCTGTCCGTCCCGACCAATAACCTGGCTTACGGTCAGGTTTATCAACGATAACACGAAGCGTTTGTCCGACCAGTGATTGGTTATAGGCCAAGCTGCTTGCCAGAAGGACTTCTGTTAATTCGTGAAAACGACTTTTTTTTACATCGCGAGGAACGTCATCCTCCCATCGGTACGAAGCGGCGCCTGGGCGTGGACTGTATTGGGCAATAAAGGCCATTTGAAACTGAAATTCTTCTAGGGCTAAACGAGTGTTGTGAAACTGCTCGTCAGTTTCTCCTGTGAACCCCACGATAATGTCGGTAAAAAGCGTGGCCTTCGGGAGAATCGCTCGGATATCGGTGACAATAGCTCGATACCGATCAAGGCTATAATTTCGGTTCATGCGAATCAATACTTTGTCATCACCGGATTGAAGGGGAAGGTGAATCTGTTTGGCAAGAACCGGATATTCTGCAATAACCTCTAAGACCTCGCGCGTCATGTCCCGGGGATGAGGGGACGTAAAGTATGTCCAGAAATCGGCTTTTTCGCGTTGGCCAATTTTGCCTACTTCTTTTAAAAGCTCAGCAAACGTCATCTCTTGACCAGGGCGATCTTGACCATAAGAGTTCACGTTTTGCCCTAGCAACGTCACGGACTTGTACCCCGCTTTGACAAGGTTTTGCACTTCTTCGAGCACCTCGGCCGAAGGTCGTGAGATTTCGCGACCTCGTGTGTAGGGGACTGCACAAAAGGTGCAAAATTTATCACAGCCATTTTGAATGGGAACGAAAGCCTCGAAGGGACTGCTGTACTGTGGTTTTACCTGCCAAAAGCCCCCCATCAATGGGGAAAATTCTGGTTCTTCACGTTCTAAAGAGGCGCTGAAGGGGGTCGTAACGCCGTACTGACGAAACATATCAGGAAGATCTTTGAGTTGTTGTAGGCTAAAAATTAAATCGAATTTTTTCAGAAACTTTTCATGGTCAGCTGGAAGAATGCAACCTGAAACAAAGGTCAAAAGATTTTTTGACGTTTTTTGCTCATTCCATTCATAGATTTTTGAGTAGACTTTATCTATTGCTTTTTGACGTACTGAGCAGGCGACAATACCACGGACAAAAGCTTCCTCTTCGTTCTCAGTTTTCTCCATACCCATTTGTTGAAGAACAGCCTGAATTCGTTCAGAATCCGACTGATTCATTTGGCATCCCAAATTTAAAATAAAGTATTTCATCAGCGGTCCGCCTTGTTAGAAATAAACTTCGGTAAAGATCTGTGACGAAGGAATTCCCTTTTCTTTGAGCAGGTCAAAGGCATCGTAGATCATATCACAATTACCGCAAAGGTATACTTGTGTTTCGGGCAACCAATCATGGTCACGCAGATATTGGGTCACCCTTCCTTGGTAATCGCCACCACCTCCGGTAACACAGCTGACTAATCGGGAACGGTCAAACTCGGCATAGCCGTATTGTTCTTCTTGGTGTCTCACGCCGTGAAGGAATTGGTAATCGAGGGTAGGTAAGGAATTGGCAAGACAATGAAACGGAGAAAGCCCTGTTCCTGTGGCAATGAACAAAAATGGTTTTTGTTTTTGCGCCTCGGAGATCAAAAAATAACCGAAGGGCCCATCAACAGCTAAAAGATCGCCTGGTTTGGTTTGCGCGAGCTGGCGGCTGACTTTACCATCAGGGACTACCCGAACAAGGATTTCTAAAAAGTCAGCAGTGAGCGAAGAATAGATGGAATATTCCCTCTGTTCTCGATGCCCAGCAAGGCCCACACTGAGGTATTGACCCGGTTGAAAGGTAAGATCTTCTCGGCTAAAGCGGAGAATAAAAGTCTCGGGCGTGATAAAGGTCACAGACTGGACTTGACATTGGCGTTGAGCTTCCACCGGCCCAAAATAGGGTAAACGACAGGTTTAGTCAAGTTTCAAGACAGTAACCCCAGGACCCTCCCCAGGCACAACTTTTTCAGGTACTATCGTTTTATGGAATTGTTTCGGTCAGCTAAACCTGCTTATGAACCACTGGCTAGCCGCATGAGGCCAAGAAACTTGGATGAATTTGTCGGTCAAGAGCACATTTTAGCACCGGGCCGCCTGTTGAGGCGGGCGATAGAATCAGATCACCTAACCAGTGTTATTTTTTATGGACCACCTGGAACAGGAAAAACAACCTTAGCGCGGTTAATCGCAGCAAAAACTCAAGGAGCATTTCTCGCCCTCAATGCCGTTTTGACTGGTGTCAAAGAAATCCGCGAGATTTTGGAAGAAGCTCGTCGTGAAAGAGATTTGCGGGGCCGTAAAACGATTCTGTTTGTTGATGAAGTTCATCGGTGGAACCGCTCCCAACAAGATGCCCTTTTACCCTGGGTTGAAAATGGCACCTTTCTCCTTGTGGGCGCTACAACAGAAAATCCTTTTTTTGAAGTCAATGCGGCCCTGGTGTCGCGTTCTCGTATTTTTCAACTGGTGCCTTTAGAAGAAAAAGGCTTACGTACCATTGTTGATCAGACTTTGAAAGATAACGTTAGAGGTTACGGTCAGTTTAAAGTCACCCTAGAAGAACCGGCTCTGGAACATCTTATCCGGGTCTCGGCGGGAGATGCCCGAAGTCTACTCAATGCTTTAGAACTAGCTGTTGAGAGCGCCGTTTCTCCCTTTCCCCCGGAGGTGGGGACGGAGATTCCGGTAACCTTGACCATGGCCGAAGAAAGTCTACAAAAGAAAGTCGTTCTCTATGACAAGGACGGCGATTATCATTTTGATACCATTTCCGCTTTTATTAAATCGCTAAGAGGAAGTGATCCTGATGCGGCTCTTTATTGGCTCGCCAAAATGGTAGCCGCTGGAGAAGACCCCCAATTTCTGTGGAGGCGGATGTTGATCAGCGCCAGCGAGGATATTGGGTTGGCGGATCCACAGGCGATTGTGATTGTTGAAGCCGCCTATCGGGCTTTTGAAAAAGTAGGGCTTCCCGAAGGGCAATACGCACTAGCACAGGCGGCCCTATATTTAGCCGTTTGCCCCAAGAGTAATAGTACGTCGGGGTATTTCGAAGCCCTTAAGCATATCGAAGCAGAACGCGCAGAGGTACCGACGGCCTTAAAAGATGCTAGCCGCGATGGAAAAGGCTTTGGTCACGGGCAGGGCTACCTTTATCCTCATGCCTTTCGCGAGCATTGGGTCGCTCAACACTACTTGCCGGCTTCGCTTTTGGGGCGGGTTTTTTACGAACCAACTGAGTCTGGCTGGGAGCAAAATATTCGTGCTGAGGTTTGGCGACGTCGTGATTTACTTCTTGACCTTGAAGTAGTGGATTCTGAGAATTTGACTTTTACGGGAGCTTCGTTGAATCCTTGGATTCAGCGGTCACAGTCGGCCCCCCGTCGAGCCGAAGAAAATCTTCTCACAAAAGTTTTTGATGATTTAGACCTTCGACGTCACGATCGGCTATGGATCGCTGAAGACAAAGGTTTTCTTCTCACCAGAGAGGCAATTGCTCGAGTCCCTGAAGGGGGCGTATGGGTAAGCCGCCCGGCCGAGACGCGGCCTCAAGGGGCTCCAGTTCCCCAGGGAGCTATCGTCTTTGAAGGTGGTTCTCGCCTTCCGGATCCTTCTTGGCTATTCTCAGGTATTAAATTTGAAGCGATATTGTTTTGGGCCTGGCCGCCTGAACCGTCAGGGCCATTAGAACCGTCTTTCGAGACAACGCTTTTCTCACTGTTGGCTGATCAAGGCGAGGTTGTTTGGTTGTTCGCCTTGCGGGATAAGGGGCCACGACTCTTGGATTTTCTTAAAGAAAGCTTATTTACCCCCGAAGAATGGGCAGATTTACGCCATCTTGAGGCTGAGTTTCTTGCTTTAGGTGCTCCACCGCTTCCCGAGGGGACTGCGGTGATCACAGTGGTGGAACAACGACTCTTGGATGAAGCAACATGGGGACGGTGGTGGTCACCACAGCGACCGGAGGGCTGGGGGGCTTTTGTTAAAAGCAAAGGAATCACGGATGGCTGCTTGCAAAAAGCTGTTGCCGGGAGGCCACGTCATGAGGTTTCCTGGGAACGTTCGTGGGGGTTGCTGAGGGTACCGGCCTCTGCTTTTTTACGATAATACTTGAGCCAGGTGAGAGATTCCTATAGAATTGATCAGATTATGCGAGTCGCTTTTCAAACCTTGGGTTGTCGATTAAATCAATTTGAGTCAGAGGCCTTAGCGGCACAATTTCTTGCAAAAGGCTGGGAGACGGTAGAGTTTCATGAAGAAGCTGAAGTCTACGTGATCAATACCTGTACCGTGACCAATAAAAGTGATCGAAAAAGCCGCAATCTGATTCGCTATCCTCTACGACGACATCCCGAATCTTTAGTGGTGGTCACAGGCTGCTACACCGAAAGCTCCCGAAAAGACTTAGAAAAAGAACCAGGAATTGGATTAGTTGTCCCTAATCAACAAAAGAACTTGTTAGTTTCTTTAGTGGAAGCCCATCTTGGAGGCGAATTGCCAAAAGAGCTACCAAGGGACGTTCTGCCTGTGAGTTTAGGCAATGTCTTTGACTATCCCGTACTTCCTCGTGTTTTTCATACCCGAGCATCAATCAAGATCCAAGACGGTTGCGACAATTTTTGTAGCTTTTGCATCATTCCGCAAGTCCGGGGCCGAGCACAAAGTCGTCCTGTTGTCGAAATTCTTGACGAGGCGGCCCAGCTGGTAAAGAGCGGTATCAAAGAGCTTGTGCTTACCGGGGTAAATATTGGTCGCTATGATGATGAGGGTAGACACCTCGATGACGTGATCCGACAGCTTCTCGATTTGCCAGGTGACTGGAGATTACGGCTATCAAGCTTAGAACCGGATGGCTTGCCAGAAAATTTTGCTGATCTATTTTTACACCCGAAAATGGTTCCACATTTGCATCTTTGTTTGCAAAGTGCCTCTAATCGTGTTCTTTTGGCCATGCGGCGGCAGTATACCTATGAAGACTATCGTAATTTGGTAGCTCGTTTACGCGACAAAGTTCCCGGTTTTCACATTACCACCGACCTCATTGTTGGTTTTCCTGGCGAGACCGAAGAAGAGTTTCAACAAACGTGCCAGTCGATTCACGATCTTTCGTTCTCACATGCCCATGTGTTCAAATATTCGCGTCGATCGGAAACGCGAGCCGATCGTATGGGCGATCAAATTCTTGAAGCGATTAAGGCCGAAAGAAGCCGGATTCTTCACGAGAAAGTGGAAGAACAAAAGCTGGCAATAATGAACGCCTGGGTCGGAAAAACTCAAAGAGTACTCATTGAGAAGTTTACTTCCGGACCGCCATGCGGTTGGGGGGAACACTATCTTCCCGTGGTTTTAGAATCTGACGCCGTTCGAAACGAGTTTATAACGACCAGAATTTCTGGAGTAAAACACCTTGACGGCGAACTCGTTCTCACAGGAGTCCCGTTAAGATAACTTTCCAGCGAAGATTTTGGGAAAGTCTTTGAGAAAAGCCACATAGTCGGGGTAGGGCAGTGGCTTGCTGAAAAAATAGCCTTGAAAGGTGTCACATCCCCGCTCATAAAGCCATTCGATTTGCTCACGGGTCTCTGTCCCCTCAACGATAATGCCCAAGTTGAGATCTTTTGCTAATGTTATGATGGCTTTTGTCAGAGCTTGATCATTCTGACGCCGGGTAACCTCGTCCACAAACGATTTATCAATTTTTACGACATCGATGGGAAGATCTTTTAAGTAACTGAGAGAGGAATACCCTGTCCCAAAATCATCAATAAGAATTCGGTACCCGGCTGTACGAAGTACTTTCATTTTTTCGATGATTTCTTGAAAGTTTCTCATCAAACCGCTTTCTGTGAGTTCAATTTTTAATAAGCTTGGGTTCAGGCCACGACGCTTAACAATATCTTGAATCATGCCCGTGATATCTTCTTGCTGGAATTGAATACTCGAGAAATTCACGCTGAGCGTCTGGTGCTGGTGTCCCGTCGCCTGTAAATCCACTAGATAGGCTAATGAGGTATGGAGAATCCAGTGACCTAGTGGAATAATCAAACCAGTTTCTTCGGCAATGGGGATAAACCTGGATGGAGGAATGTAGCCTTTTGTCGGGTGCTTCCAACGAATAAGAGTTTCAGCACCTTGTACGGATCCTTTCCATCCTTCGGCTGTCCGTGTGATTTTTATCTGAGGGTGAAAAAAAAGTTCCAATTGAGGCTTCTCGTCTAAAGATGCCTGAGATTCTAGGGCCAGGAGTAAACCGTTTTGGATTTCTGCTCGATCGACAATGCTGTCTTTGAGTTCCGGCGAGAAAATTTTAAACGGTGCTTTTTCTTTGATCGCTTCAGAAAGCGCAATATCTGCATTTCGCAAAAGGGTCGCTTTCTTTTTGCCATGTTCCGGGTACAGGGCAATTCCTAGGTTGACGCCCAAAGAAATGGTACTCCCTGCCATGGCATGAGTTTTTTCGACGTATTCGACGACTTGACGGGCAAATTGTTCCAAAGAGCCTACCAGTGAGTTCAATTTGAGCAAAACAAAAAACTCATCCTCGTGGGTATGAAAGGTATAACCATCGTTGCCCACCATTTTTTGCAACCGTAACGAAGTTTGGTACAAAATCCATTCGGGAATGTTGGTGTTAAAGGTTCTTTTTAAAATTCCATAGTTTTCATTCAAGGCAACAAATATGACTGCCTTTGGTAAGTCGTCAGCCTCAAGCAGGTCATTGAGTTGTTGATGTAAAACCAAGGAATTAGGTAGCCCCGTCTCGGAACTGGTGGTCAGCTGGCTGAAAAGTTTTGCATTCTTTCGCTTTTCAAGACGTAAGTCATCCTGGGCTTCTTGAAGGAGTCTTTTATAATTGTATCGTTCGGATTCAGCGAGAAGCCCCACACCTATCCTCTTGATTAATTCTAAAAAGGTTTAGTGAGGAATTCAAGATGAAGTTTTGCCAACGCACTGGGGACATTGCCCCTTAAACAACACATGAGTCTCAGTAACGTCAAAGTCTTTTAGTTCAGCCGGCAGGGGAAAAGCTTTCGTATCGATATCAAAAATTTGCCCACATCCTGTACAAAAGAAATGGGCGTGAATGGGTTCCGAAAGATCGTAGCGTGCTTCCGTCCCCTCGACAGGCACAGGAATGACTAAGTGCTTTTCAAGAAAAAGGTTAATGGTATTGTAGACGGTTGCTCGCGAAAGGCTGGGAATGTGGGGATGTAAATCCTCAAAAATCTTACTGACAGAGGGGTGTTCTCGAGAATTTTGCAGATAATCAAAGATTCGAACACGTTGAAAGGAAGCTTTAATGCCTTTTTGGCGTAAAAAAACTTCAGGTTGGTTTACAATCGTACGCATAAAAACCTCTTTATTTAAAGAAACACCTTAGTGTACCGCTCGTCAAGTATACGGTTCGTCAAGAGTGAAACCCCAGGACTAAACTGGCTCCGGCAATAATATAGCGTAATTCGGTTTCTTTTCCGTTCCAGCCAGAAGGCTGTACTACCATAATCATGAGAATGCGATCTTCATAGGGTGAGGGCGTGAAACCTAACAACAATGCTCGTCGCCAAACCCCATGACGTTCCATAACAACTTTGGTACCAAGTCCCCCTCCATGAAGAACAAGCCTCAAGGTTGTTCCCCAGCGCTGACCCGTTTTGATAAGATCAAGATAAGGCTGAAAAAAGACATCATTTGAGTCAATCAGGGGGAATGTCCCCATCTGAAAGTTGCAGGGGTGGAGATCCCATTTTTTTCTCAGGGCGCTTATCTGAGCTTCTTGCGAAGTCCACCAAGTTTTTTGATTGCCAGTTCCCCAGCCTGGTAATTTCAAGGTGTCGACAGCACGATCATCAATGCAATCCCAGACTTCAAAACTAACTGTCGTTGAGGGATCTTCTGTTTGAGCGGTGAGGACTTTGGCGTCACGACTCCATGCTAAAAGGTAAAGCTGGGGGCGAGGAAGTGTCAGCCAGTCCGGTGAAACCCCTTTTCCTGTCATGAGAAAGTCTAAAAATAAGGGCTTGGGATAGGCATGAATAATGGCGACGTTCAATACACCAAACAGCGCCAAAAAAAGAAACGGTAAAAACACTGTTCCCCTGAGCTTGCCTAAGACTCCCATAGGACGGTAAACCATTATCTGAACTATAACGTCTTCATCAATTTTCAACAAGGAATGGGCATGGCTTGGGAGATTGAATTAAAAGCAGTTTTAGCTTCTCCGAAAGAGGTTGAAGCTTTCTTAACACAACAGGGGTTCTCGGCTACTCCGCTTGAAAAAGAAGATATTTATTATCAAGGCCCGACACCTCTTCGCCTTCGACGTGAAGGCTCACGCTGGACGGTGACTTCTAAGGCTAAAACCGTGATCGACGGTCTAGAAGTGAATCGTGAGCTGGAATTTGAAATTTCATCCGCTGAAAATTTTTTTGGTTGGATACAGCTTTTGGGTTTTTCGTTTTGGTACAAGAAAAATAAACGCGGTCGGGCCTACCATTGGAATGACTTGCTAATCGAGGTGGTTCACGTTGAGCCTTTAGGATGGTTTGTCGAGATTGAAAAAATTCTTCCAGAAGAGGCCGATATCACAGCACAACAGAACGCTCGACAGGAAATTCTTACTGTTCTCAATCAGCTTCAGGTTCCCCTCGAGAATCTTGAGTCAAGAACCTATGCCGAACTTTTAGGGGTAAGGGTTCACGGTAAACCTGTCTCAGATTAGCGTTCTCCCAGTAAGAGTTTTAGCTCCTGAATTTCTTGGATTAATTTGGCTCGATCGAGATTTTGAAAACGTTTGGGAATCATTTCGCGACTGGTACATTCTAACGCTGCCACAAGATTTTGCAGTTCAATCTCGTGGGGGTAAACGGGCGGGATAAAGTCTTTGATGGTTTCTTCTAGATCATCCTTGGTGATAAATGTTCGTCCGGCCAGGGCCGATGTAAATTTCGCACGGATTAAAATGGCTTCTAAGTCTGCTCCTGAAAATTCTTGACGGAATTTTTTCAAGAGATCACTAATAGAAAAATCACGAATTTTTAGATCGAGCTTTTTGACAAGGGTATTAAACAAGGCTTCTTTTTCTTCAGGAGATTCTGGGTAAAACAGGGCCAGATGTTCTTCGGCGCGGCCTTGCCGTTTGAGATCAATGGGGATTAAGTCAGGACGACTGGTAACCAAAAACCATAAAATTCTCCCTCGGTTTTCAGTGTTACCCATAAAGTTTGCCAGTTGAGAAAAAATCCGACTTGTTGTGTCAGAGTGCTCTGTGTGCGAGCGTGGATCTTTTAAAAGGACATCAGCTTCGTCGATAAGAACGCCTACAGGAGCCATGGCTTGAAAGATTCCGAGAACCTTTTCAAGATTACTTTCTGTGACACCTTGCCAGCGACTTTTTAGGTTTTGTAAACGAACGATGGGAATGCCAAGTTCTGCGGCAAAGGCAGAAACCAAAAAAGTTTTTCCTGTTCCTACGGGACCAGCAATGAGGTAGCCCATTGGCAAGACATCTAAACGTCCTTGTTTGATCGCCTTGGTAGCCGATTGCAGGCGTCGTTTGACGAATTCGTGACCGGAAACATAGTCTAGATTGTACGCACCATCTAAAAACTCTAATAAACCGCCAGCTTCATTTTCTAGAATCTCTTTCTTTTTTCTTTTGAGATAATCTAGAGAAATGGGCTCACCTTCTTGAAAACTTTCTGACGCGATCTGATGAAGGTTCATCAGGTTCAACCCACCCGTCATTTGAGCGACCAAAGAGCAACTTAAGCGAGTTTCTAAAAGAAGCTTGTCTTGCCGTTCGAGGAATTGAAGAAATTTTTCACGGACTTCCGCATCTGGTATTGGTAAAGAAACCTTGACGGTTAGCGGAGAAGCTGAAAGTTTCTGATTCAACTCGGTCATGTTTTCGGTGATAAGAAATATTGAAACATCACCTTGCGTAAAAATGGGATCATGAGCCCAACGGTTCAAAGTAACATAGCAGGTCCGATCTTCTTCGGTCATTTGAGTCATTTCTGCTGCGGGCAGAAGTGTTTCGGCGTAATCGATGATCAAAACGATGCGAAGCTTCTTGGGAAGGTTGAGCAGAAAGTATTTTTCAAGGTAATGAAACGCTGTTAAGGGATCAGAACTAAAAAACGCTGTACTATCTGCTTCGGGAAAAGCCTGGCTCATGGCATCGAAATAATCTTGCCGCATCGAAATATCATTAAAATTGATTCCCGAAGACCGGTCAAAGTACACGATGATATCGCGATTCGCAAAAAGTACATCGCTAACATATTCTTGAATTCGTGTAAATACAAATTCATCTTCAATCAATCGATGGGGCAAGAAATCCCGGACGTTGCCATGGAGAATGTATAAATTGGTAGTTTTTGAAAGATATTTATAAGAAAGCTCCTGGGCCCACATCGGGAGAACTTTGATATATTCCAGGTTTTTGCGAATCAACTGAGGACTCATTCCGCCTCCCGGAACCTAGTATACCGTGATGTCGTCAGGGTGTCAGTAGGGATCAGGGTAACAAGAGAGAATTGACAGACTTGAGGCGGAGTCCTAGTAGGTTTTTGGTCCCATGGCTTCGAATTCTTGTCGTACCTTTTTCAAATGGTCAATTTGCCGTTGAATGATGGAGCGGTAATTTAAATCTCCCGTTTGTATTCGCCAAGCTTGGTCGCTCCAGAATTGAATGTTGTCAAGTTCAATAAACGGGTATTTCTTAGCTTTTTCTGCCCATCGAACAGCATCATCCCAGTAACCAAAAGCGACTTTGTAGACTTTTTCGGCAGTTTTTAGGCTGTCGAGATTGGCGGCTTTCCATGGGTAATTGAAAAAATAGGCATGGTCTTTGTCGAAATCATGCCCGAGTTGCAGGTATTGCTGAATGAGGAGAATATCAACATGCATCATAAAAAGGTCTCGGTAGAGGGCCCATTGCGTCTTGTTGGTGATTTTTGTTAAGGCGTTGAGGGGGTTGGCAAAATCCGCTTTTCTCGCTTGCTCTAGGTACCAAATATTTTCCATACAGTCATCGGGGTACTGGTATAAGTGTTCATGAAAGAGTTGGTACCACTGTTCAGCATATAAAATCTTATAGGCCAATGCCGGTGTCGCAGAGGCTAAAACCAAGGCGAAAACCCAAAACAGGCGCTTCATTCTTCACTTATCGGCACAGTCTTTCCCAAATTTCTGAGTGAATTTCAGGTTTTGGTTTTCGGCCATCAATGATGATAATTTCTGAGTCTGGAGACTCACGTTGAAGCTGTTCCCATACTAAATGGTATCCGGAACGGATTCGTTCTTGCAGGGGTGCCTTTTCAAAGAGTTCTTCAGCCAATGCTCGTTGATCACGTCGCTCTGCAGCCGTTTGCGTGTCGACATCCAAAAAGAATATCGCTTCCGGTAGAGGAAAGGTTGCCTGCAGTGCCCACACTTGGTCCCATGAAAGATCTAAACTTTGATACGCCATTGATGAGAACCAGTAGCGGTCGGTTAGAATTTTTCGACCTTCGGTTAGCCGGTGTTGGATACCAGATCTCGCAAAAAGATGTTCTTGACGGTCGGCCGCAAACAACCAAGCTAAGGTTTGGGCAGAACCCTCTAGTTCTCGTCGCAGAAACCTTCGTAAGAGAGTCCCTATGGCTCCTGTCGTCGGTTCTGCCTCACAGTCTAAGGCAAGGTTTTCTTGCTGAGCCCTTGTCCGGCATAGTTCCAGTTGGGTTGTGGTTCCCGAACCGTCCATGCCTTCAAGAACGAAAAAGCCTTTCCAAATCTCTCTTTTTTTTTCTGCCATTTTTCTTGTATAATCTCCTTGTGTCACGATTTTTCTTAATTCTGCTGCTGATTTTGTTTCCTTTTCTGGTGAGCTGGAGTTTTCCCTCCGGTATTACCGAAATTCGCGTGATGAAGGAAGTTTTACTTCTTCCTCCTCCTTTGCCTGAAATTTGGCCGGATCAAACGGTTAAGATTCCCTCAAAGGGGTGGATTTCGTTGGAAGGTCCCCTTCGTCCCTTGCCTGAACCGGAGAACCCATGAGCCTCAACCCAGCATCCTTATTCTTTCTCATCCCGATTTTGGCCGTGTCGGTCTATGCCGTGGCTCTCATTTTGCAGAAAGCCTACCAGACGACTACCCATAAGCCACTTTCGGACGTTCACTTTGAAAGACTCCTTGAGCAATGTCAATCGGGGTATTCCTTAAGTTCAGAGGGGCTTGCCCCCCGCCATCCTTTGGCGCTTGTCCTTGAAGTTCCCACTATTCAACGAAGACGTTGTGCACAAACCGAGTTAAGTCGTTACGAAGATCGAATTTCGTATCTGCCCATTCTTGCCAATGTCGCCACGCTCTTGGGATTATTTGGTACAGTAACCGGGATGATTCTCGCGTTTTTGGCACTCCGTGCTGGTGGTGGCGCTGATCCTGCGGCCTTGGCTGGGGGCATCGCTCAGTCCCTGATCGCAACAGCTTTGGGGCTAATGGCCGCTGTACCTTGTTTAGGCTTTCATGCTGTTTTTCAGCGTAAAGCGGACCGAATGGCAAGTCAGCTTGAAACCCTGTTGGACGTCTTGGAGGAACCTCGACGTGAATAAACTACGGCGCTCTCACCGGCAGCCGACGTGGCTATTACTTACCCCCTTTATTGACGTACTTTTAGTCTTGATTAGTTTCATCTTGAGCATCAGTTTTCAAATCCGCTTTGCTGTCGATGTTACTTTACCACAAGCTCAAACTGGACGAAGTGTTCGTAATGATTCTCTGACAGTTTCTGTGTTGCGCAATGGGTCGCTTTTGGTAGGAGGGCAAGTGACTTCTTTAGACGGATTAAATGCCGTATTGGATCAACAGCTTAAAGGTCATACTCAAAATTGGCGAGTATTTCTCCAGGGTGATGAAGAAATATCGTACAGCCTTTTGGTACAAGTGATGGATGCGCTGAGGCAGAGAGGTATCACCGATATTTCGCTGTTAACAAGGAAAGGAAGCCGGGAATGAGAGGCGTAAGCCTCCTTTTTTGGGGCCTGTCGCTCCTATTTCACCTCATCATTCTTCTGTTGGTTCTGGTTTTTTGGCCGGTAAACAGACAGCCACCGCCCTCGGTAAGTCTGCACTTAGAAAGTGGGCCAGCCCCCAGTGGTGGTGTCCTCGTAAGGGGAAAAGCTCCCCGTCCTACTCCCCCCAGGGCTCCTCGAGTTTTATCACCAAAACCGGTCGCCCAGGCTCATTGGAACTCCTTACGTGGAGAACTCCAAGCAAGATCATCCGTGGCTGAAAAGCTTCCATCCCCAAGTTTCCCAGACCAAGAGGCCTCAGCAGAGGATTTGTTAGGGGAAATTGCCTCGACACAACCGGCGTCGGCAAAAGTTTGGACCTCAGGGGGAGGGTCTACCCCGCCACTGTTACCCCCGGTTCCCCCTCAAAATATTCCTGAAGGAGAAATCACCTGGCACTTGACCTTATGGATTCCCGCTCAGGGAGGCTCTCCATCGCGAATCTTGGGCTTAGAAACGGCACATCCTCATCTTGATGGTTGGCTTGGTGCGTGGTTGGCTCGCCAGGGATTTCCTGCATCAGAAAACGGCAAAAGTTATCAGGTTCATTGGGTCCTCAAGTTAAAATCTGTGAGTCCGGATTAAAGAGTTAAGCATGAGATGGAGTTGGAACTGGAAAACATTACAGATACCAATACTCGTTGCTTTCGCTTGGCTCTTGGCCACTTTAATTCCCTTAGGTGGGGATGCGTTTTGGCAAAACCAAAAACAAGCGCTTTTGTCAGCGTTGCAAAAATCTTTGGACGCAACGATTTCTTATGGACGTTTATCATCCAATATTTTTGAATATCTTGATTTTCATGATGTCAAGATTCGGGCGAAGGGGCGGGATATTTTCTACGCCTCTGGTATTCGAGTCTATTGGAATTGGCTAGCGATTTTTCAGGGGCATGAAGAAAATGCGATTGCCCGATTACAAATTATCAATTCTCGGGTTCAGCTTGATACACAAAAAGATGCTGAATTTTTAGCAAATGGAGAACATTTGCTCATGGATACCAAAGCTCAGGCGCCTCCCCCCATTGAGATCTTTAACATGTCGGCAGATATAACCTCACCCGAAGGACATTTTAGCGCTGTCAATGGTTTTTTGACGCTGAACCGGCAGGCTAATGAGTGGCAAATGATTTTTCGAACAGGTTTAGCGGGCCATTTAGCTCAAGCCGTATATGGGCTATCGTCAGGATCAACGTCTTTACAAGGGGTTCTTCACGTCGATAACCAATTTCAAGATTGGGTAATCAAAGCTCATGCCGATACACTGTCCACCAATTTGTTTGATTTGGGTTCTTTTGGGTTTCAGCTTGAGAGGACGCCCACAAAGATTTTGATTTCAAAAACACAAGATCAACAAGCGTTGGATTTATCGGTCCTTTGGGACAATCAAGGAATCAAGGCGCAAATGACCACTGATCACTATCAATTTTTGCAGTGGCTCCATTGGAAAAATTCGCTTACCGTTAATCGTTGGCTCGCCACAACTTGGACTGGGAAGGTTGCGCTAGACTGGAATCCTTTAACTCAATTCTGGCAAGCGAAGATGAAAGGACAAGCTCTCTTTTCAAAAGACTTATTTCCCGACCAAAGCTCTGCAACAGCGGATATTCAGGCGGACTCTCAAGTTATTCGCGTCAAGCAGTTTGAATTTAACACTCTTCATGGTGCCCTTGGCTTTCAAGGTGATATCCTTGTCAAGTCAAAATTACCACAAGGAATTCTTACCGTAAAACACTGGAAATTTCCCGGCTTAGGGAATTTTAACGGTGAAACTATTCTACAACGACACGGGGAGTATTGTTCTTTTCAGGGTAAAAATTGGTTATGGAATCGTATTCAATTCCATGATCCTCATGGTCGGTTTGATCTTAAAGGTCAACAAATATCATTTTTAATCGCATCAGGGTGGAAAGATTATCCTGAATTTTCTTTAGGCTTATCGGGAACAGCCTCTTTGCAATCTTCTTCATTTGCGGTCGCCTATAATGTAGGCAACCTCTCTTTGGCAGGGTTGGCCTCACAAGCTGGACCTGTCGCTTTAGATGCGGCGTTGGTGAATGCTCTTTCTGGCTGGCAAGTTAGCTCGAGCGGTCTGGTTCGCTCATCCTCTCAAGGCATCGAAGCCACACCCTCACTTTGGAAGCTTGTCGATGTCAAGAATCCCCAACGAAAGGTTAGCTTTAATTTTTCGTTTCAAAAGCGTCTTTTCAAAGTTTCGCAGGTCACAGGACAATGGGATACTTTTCCTTTTTCAGGCGATCTTACGGTAGATTTTCAAAAAAAAGATCATATATCGCTGCGATCTGACTGGGAGCTTTATCAGAAGCATTTTGATTTACAAGGCGAATACTGGCCCTCGTTACATCGGTTTATTTTCGGGGGAAGTTCGGGAATATCGGGAGTCTGGGAAGGGACCCCTGAGTCCTGGTTAGCTTCTGTTCAAGTTCAACGATTTCCGTTGCCTGGTGGCGGTTCTCTATCCTTTCAAGGGAGTTTATCACAGCAAGGACAGAATTTATCGGGAGGCTTCTATGATGGCACTTGGCAAGGTTTTTACCCCTTGGGTAACTCCCCTTTTACGGTAAATTGGTATGCAGGTCTCAAGAACCACCGCCTTGCTATCCATATTCTTCGTTGGGCAGATCCCTGGGGGGTTCGGCAAGGAAGTTTGGCCGTTTCGTGGGGAAAACTCTCAGTCCCTTGGCGTGCAGAATTGCGAATCACCTCGCCCGAAGGAGAATCCGAGCATGTTCAGGTGAACTGGCTGTGGGGCGAGGTTATCAATGTGGATGCCGAGTGGCGTCATTCGCCGGTACAACGCTTTCTCCCTGAGCCTTGGCAAGGAACCTGGCAAGGGCAGGGCAATTTTGTTTGGACTAAGACCGACGGTGTCAGCTGGAATGCTGTCGTCGCATCAGAGAAATTTTATTTTGGGAATGATCCTGTTGCCGTATCGTGTGGGTTGTCGGGAACTTTATCACATTGGGAGATTCACGGTTTCAAAGGGGCTTGGGGGGGCGGCACCATTTCAGAGGGACGACTTTCTCTCGACTGGCAAAAAAAAGAATGGACTTGGGTTTCTCAACAATCCGTATCTGTAGCAGGGAAAAACTGGACGTGGCAAGGCGTTAACCAAGGGCGGTGGAAGGGTGAGAATCAGACCTTGCAACTTAACACAACCTATCAATGGTCAAACGCAAAGTTAGGGAGTCTTCATTTCCCGGAGGGCGTTTTTCAGGGAGAGCTTCACGGTCAAAATTGGCGCCTGGGTTCCGCAGATGGTGTTTTTAAGGCTAAGGGTCAAGGGCTGTCCCATTATGAAGTCCATATTTTGTCGCAGCAAGGGACAATTCTCAACGCAGAAGGACAGTTGAGTCCGCAAAATTTTCATACAGAAGTGACGAGTTTTCGGTTGCCGCTCAACGAAATTGCGCCATGGCTGAATAGTGACATGTTGCGGATACACGAGGGCGTCATGGTTGGCAGTGTTAACATTTCTGGTTCTTGGATCGATCCGAGCATCACTGGCGACGCAGAACTCCAAAATTTTGTCTTTGATAACGCTTTTTTACGAAAAACAGTGGGACCGTTCTCGGGAGCCATCGAGTTTCGAGACAAGACGATTACTATTCCAGAGGTGAACGTTGGACCAAAAGGCCAAAGTTGGTTAGTGGGTGGGACGCTTCACTTTGACCACGCCGCGATTGACCATTTTTACTTAACGGTACGAACCGACGAACTTTCCTGGATTCCCGCTCGCTATGTATTAACAGGAATCGATGCAGAGGGTTGGGTTTCGGGTGAGCTTTCCTTTACTGGCGATGCTTATGCGATGACGGTAAGGGGGGATTTAACGCTTCAGAACACCGAGATGCGGTTGATTCCCGTTCAACAAACCCCAGAAAGCGCCTATGGGCTTAACGTAGATTTACATTTAAAAACAGGGCGTAAAGTTGAATTTGTCTGGCCAGATCCTAACATACCTCTGGTTAAAGCTACTGCTATGCCCGGACAGAACTTGCTAATTCGTTACAACGATCAGACTTCTCAGTTTTCACTGTTGGGTGTGATTGGGTTCTTAACAGGCGAAATCAACTATGTTTCACAAACTTTTCAGATACAGGATGGAAAACTAACATTTCGTGAGTCTGAAAGCTCTTTTGACCCTCATCTCAGTGTCCACGCGGACCTTAAAACTCGTGACTCCGAAGGCCCTGTGATCATCATCCTCAAGGCGGACGGACCTTTGAGTGAGTTTTCACCCACTTTTAGCACCATCCCTTATCGCACTCCCGAAGAGTTACAACAACTTCTGGGAACCACTTTGGCTGTTGCAAGTTCTACGACCCCCTTAGATTCTGCTTTTTCGGTAGCTTCGGATTTAGGCTCGGGCATCCTGTTGCGTCCTTTTGAAGAATCTGTTAAAAAAAGCTTTGGGTTGGATCTGTTTTCCATCAGAACTCAGATTCTTGAGAAGGCCCTAACCCAGTCAAGTTCTGCGACTTCAAGCTACCTTGATAATACAAGGGTTTATTTTGGTAAGTACTTAGGAGACAAGCTTTTTTTGCAAGGGGATCTCAATATTCATCAAAATCCTGTTGTGGGTGGCATTCAGACAACAGGGTTTCAAGTGGATCCCGAAATACAGATGGAATTTACGACACCGTTCTTTCTTTTGAATTGGACGATTGTCCCCCAGCATGTTCAAAGTCTATTTGTCACGGATAATACCGTAACGTTCAGTTGGAATTGGAGTTATTGACACAAGGGAGAGTTCATGACGTTTCGCAGGTTATTTGCCGTTCTGATTTTCACGGCAACAGGGTTGTCAGCCTTTGCTCAAGCGGCTTCGGGTTCAACAGCCTCAGCTGGCAGTCCCTCGGTTCCGCCTATTCAGGACTGGTATATGAACAAGCCCATTGCAGATATTCGCTTTGAAGGACTTGTTACCATTCAGCGAAGCGAATTGGATGGAGTTGTACGCCCCTATATAGGTAAAAAGTTTACGGATGAGTTATTTCAACAGCTACAAGGTGATCTTTACAATCTTGACTATTTCGAAGGGTTAATAGCTCCTACGGCGGTAAAAGCCGACGCTCAGGGCGATCAGGTAATCTTGATTTTTAAAGTCAAGGAAAAACCTACGATTGCAGATTTTGTCTTTAATGGCGACACAAAGATTAGTTCTTCGGATCTTTCTGGGGTGTTAACATCTAAAAAAGGTGACATCATCAACCAGGGAAAAATCAAAGCCGATGAGCAGGCTCTGTTGAAATATTATAATGACCATGGGTATCTTGCGGCAAAAGTGACCTCGACAACCGAGGTGAACAAAAAGCATGAGGCCACTGTTTATTTTAATATTGATGAGGGAATGCAAACCGCCGTCAAAAAAATTGAATTTCAAGGTCTTTCGTTTGCAACTGCTGCAACTCTTAAAGGCTTAATGGATACCAAAGAAGTTGGGTGGTTCGATGCGGGGCTTTTTAAAGAAGCAGCCTTTGCCAAGGACTTGCGTACAATTGAACAATATTACTGGGATCGGGGATATATCGACGCAAAAATTGTCGATGTCCAAAAGAAAGTAGTGTTTGATAAAACGAACGACAGAAATCTCTTAGACATCATGATAACAATCCACGAAGGTAAACCGTTTATTTTTGGAGGTTTTACTTTTCATGGAAACGAAATATTCTCCACCTCCAAACTTGAGTCTCTTGTCCGCCAACCGGTGGGAGGTGTCATTAGCAAAGAACGAGTTGATGCGGATTTTCAACGAATTTCAGATTTGTATTACGAAAATGGTTACATCTTTAATGAAATTAAAAAAACAGAAGTTCGCACAGGAAATAAAATTTCATATGTGATCGACATTGTTGAGCGTCCTCGCGCTCACATCGAAAGTATCTTGGTTAAAGGGAATACTAAAACAAAGTCTTACGTCATCACACGGGAAATGCCAATTCAAGTAGGCGATGTCTTTAGTAAAGCAAAAATTGTGGAGGGGATCCATAACCTCTACAACCTGCAGTATTTTAGTAGCATCGTTCCCGAAACCCCCCAAGGATCCGCTGATGGGCTCATGGATTTGGTCCTTAACGTCGACGAAGCAAAAACCGCTGATATGTCATTTGGTTTGTCTTTTTCAGGGGCAACATCATTTCCTGTTTCGGCACAAATTAAGTGGGGAGATAAAAACTTTCTTGGTGAAGGATACAATTTTAGTGTTGCCTCCAGCCTGTCTCCTATTATTCAAAGTTTAAACGCTAGCTTTGTTGATAACTGGGCTTTTAATCAGCGCCTCACATTAGGCTGGAATTTGGGAATTTCGCATGCGATCAATCAAAATATTCCTCAAGATGCCAATGCTCCGCTGTCAACCGGGATTGGGACCGCAGTCCCTGACCCCTACAACCCTAACGACTATGTTTTTACAGATTCAGAAACGTATGGTGGACATTCGTATAACGCCGGTGATCCGTTCCCTGGAGTTCCCAGTTCCAATGATATTACTCAGCTCCATTTAGTAACTCGGTATCAATACGACCTTTCGAATAACCAAGCCCAGTATTCTACCATGCAATATGAGTCGTATGATTTCTCATTGGGAGTGAATACGGGCTATGCCTGGTATCTACCGTGGGGGCGACTCAGTGTGGGAACTGGTGCCCAGTCTGGGTTGCAATATGTTTCTTATGATTCAACCTTGTTCCGGCCTGCAAGTTATGTCGTTCGCCAGAATAACCTCAATTGGCAGTTTAATAACCAGATTTGGGCAAAAACTGCCTGGGATACACGAGATTTAGTCTATAACCCGACGTCTGGATTTTTACTGTCACAAACTATGACGTTGGATGGTGGGTTCTTGGTTGGCCAATCCTCCTGGAGCCGCTGGGATGGAACTGCAGATTTTTATTTGAAGCTTCTCGACCTGCCCATTACCGATAGTTACGATTTTCAGTGGGTCTTCCGTGCTCATACGGGGGCAAGTTTCTTGATGCCGGGATTAGGTGGACCCAGCTACATTGTGGCTCAGCCAACAGAATTAGTGAATGTCGATGGGATGCTCAGTGGTCGGGGCTGGGGGTATATTACCGGACTCAATTCGGCTTGGAACAGCGGTGTCGAATTCCGTTTTCCTGTAATTCCCAACTTCGTGTGGCTTGATACGTTTGTTGACTCGTCTTGGGTACTCTATAATGATAGTACGTACACGAGTTTGTCGCAGATTCCTTATGGCCAGAAACACTATTCCTGGGGTTTTGGTCTACGCGTGGTAAGCCCACAGTTCCCCATTGCAGTATATTTAGCTAAGCCATTCCTAATGAATGACAGTAATGGTGTAGTGTGGCAAAAAGGACAGGGTATTTTTGGACCTCAAGCGGATATGACACTCGTTATTGCTTTCGGTTATACAAATTAGGAGGAAAGGATGAAACGATGGTTTGTTCTGGCAATTTTCATGGTTGCCATTTCGTCAATTGCCGTTGCGCAAACTCAGCAATTTGCAAAAACAGGGTTAGTGAACTTAACCCGAATTTACAATAAGTTTTACAAGGAATCCAAAGGGGTTCGCGATTTTGAGGCTCTCAAAGCTTCGATTCAAAATGATATCAACAAGTTCAAGCAAGAACTTATCCAGTTGATGAATCAGCGAAATGATGCTCAAGCCCGTGGGGACGAATCAACTGTTCAAGAGCTAGACAGTCAAATTCAGAGAAAAAAGGATGCCTATCAGCAGTTTGCGGCTGTAAAACAACAAGAACTCAAGCAAAAGAGTGAAGAAGTGCGAAAAGATGACTCTTTTCAAAAGCTTTTAATTTCTGAGATTGATCAAGAAGCAGTGTCTAAAGGATTTTCGTTAATCCTGAACTTAGAAAATGATTCTTCAGTTGTGTGGTATAGTCCTGATGCTGACATTACTGATGGAGTAATTGCTAGACTCCAAGTTGATCTTGCGCCAGCCAACCAACCAGCACCAGCACCAGCACCACAAGCGACACCAGCACCTCAAGCTTCAACAACGACAAAACAGTAAACGGCAAAACATAGCAAAAGGTCCGATTCACAACGAAAAGCCTTCCTGAAAAATCTTTCGGGAAGGTTTTTTTTCGTCCAGACTATTCTTCTTCTTTGTGAATTTGATCTTTAAGAATTGACTCAAGTACAGAGAATTTTTTGGCATTTTCGGTGGAAATCTCGCTCAGATTTTGATGAGCACCAAGCAAAATCTCTGGACTAGGGTCTTGCGTTTTAGTGACGAGTTTCCAGAAGTCTGGCTCACCTGAGTCAAGCCTTCCTTCGACCAGTCGCATTAACTTCCAAATTCCTAGGCCTTGAAGCAATTTTTCACATTCGCGACTTGGGTTCCAAAGAGTAAGAGACCTTCCTGTAAGGGATTTAAGCTTTTTGTGAAATCCCACTAACAAGCCCATGAAGGTAGAATCCATATAGGTGCATTCCGAGAGATCAGCAAAAAGCTCAAGGGGGACAGGAGTCTGCTCAAGTCTTTCAGTGACCATAGCCTTCAGATCAACAGAAAGAGCCGCCGTAATATGGCCTACAGCCTTAATGAAAATTCCTGCCGAAGTCTCTTGGAAATATAATGCTTCTGACACAACTCTATTATAATCGATTTTCTACGAATGACAACAGGAGCTTCTGACTTCGAGAACGCCTTGTGGGAAATTTCAACCTTCTTTAGAATGAAAAAATGATCGAACCGACTCCCATGATGCGTCAGTACCTTGCGTTAAAAGCCCAGCATCAAGATAAAATTCTTTTTTTTCGACTGGGTGATTTCTATGAAATGTTTCTAGAGGATGCTCATGAGGCTAGTAAGCTGCTGGGGTTAACCTTGACTCAGCGTCAGGGCGTCCCGATGTGCGGTATTCCGTATCATGCAGCATCGAGCTATATCAAAAAGCTACTTGACCTCGGAAAACGGATCGCCGTTTGTGAGCAAAATGCTCCACAAGGCGGAAAGGGCATGATGGGGCGGGAAGTGGTCGAGGTCTTGAGTCCTGGCGCTGTGGTAGATGATAACTTGATGAACGGTGGCGCCTCACAGTACCTGGTGGCCTTGTTTTGGCAGAACCAACATTGTGCTTTGGCAGCTTCAGACTTTTCGACAGGAGAAATTTGGACCACTGTTGTCCGTTGGGAAAATGGAGAAGCTCTTCAACGCGAGCTACTTCGCTTCCAGCCACGGGAAATTTTACTAGAGGAGGGGATGAGAGAGGCTTATCCAGAGCTTGCCTCTTGGGAAAAAAAGGAATCTTCACCCCTGATAACAGAACTTCCTCCTTGGTATTTTGAGCTTGCCCGAACAAAAGACAGAGTGTTACGGCATTTTGAAGTTGTGAGTCCTGCAGCACTAGGTTGGCAGCCCCATTCGTTGGAGTTGATTCCCTTGGGAGTACTTCTTTCGTATGCGGATAGTCGCTGGCCTGGAAAAAATCCCGAGCATTTAAAAAAGCTAAAAAAATATCGGCCAGAAGATTATATGGGGATAGATGAGGCAACCGCGAAAAGCCTGGAATTGAGCGATCGAAATCGTGGTGGGGAAGGTTTCACCCTTTGGAAGGTTCTTAACGCTACGGAAACGGCACCAGGTGCCAGGCTTTTAAAGTCCTGGATTCACTTTCCCCTTAAAAATCTTGACGAAATCTTGGCAAGACAATCCGATGTTGCCTACTATGTAGAATCTCCTTCACAGCATCAAAAAACTCGGGATACCTTATCGGGAATGTTCGATTGGGAGCGATTGACCTCTCGCTTGGTGTTGGATAAAGCCTCACCCCGCGATTTGGGGGGAGTTCTTGTTTGTCTTGAACGTACAGAGGAATTAGCAAATTTTTGGGAACAAAGGCACCTCGATGAAGCTCAAGTATCTCTTTCTCAAGAGCTACGACAGGAGCTAGCTAATGAACGAGATTTTTTAAAGTCAGCATTAAATAAAGAATTGCCCACAGCACTGCAAGACGGAGGCGTCTTCGCTCCCGGGTTTAATGCCCAGTTAGATCAAGATCGTTTTGCTCGTGATCACGGCGAGGAGTTAATACAGGGATACGCAGAAAAAGAAAAGCAAAAGTTTAGTCTTAATACGCTAAGGATTAAGAATAACAAAATCTTGGGATATTTTTTTGAAGTATCAAGAGTTCAAGCTCAAAATTTGCCGACGCATTTTCGCCGAAAGCAAAGCTTAGTAGGAACAGAACGCTATACTACAGATGAACTTGAAGCCCTTCAGGTATCTGTGGAAACAGCGCAATCGCGGGTACTGGAAATAGAACGAACACTTTATGAGGAATTGATAAAACGTTTAAGGTCGCATGTGATTGCTTTTCAAAAGGCAGCGTACTTTTGTTCTTATGTTGATGCAGTACAAAGTTTAGCGGCAGTGGCACGGCGTTTTAAGTACACACGCCCAGACTTGCATCAGGGGTATGCTCTGGAAATCCGCGCCGGTCGTCATCCGATGGTGGAGGCAGCGTTAAGGGAAACACCTTTTGTTCCCAATTCTGTTAATTTTTCAGAATCGGACATCCTCCATCTGTTGACCGGGCCCAATATGGCGGGCAAATCCACTTTCTTGAGGCAAACTGCGTTGATTGTCCTCCTGGCGCAAATGGGCAGTTTTGTACCGGCGGAGTATGCCAAAGTAGGAATTGTTGATCAGATCTTTTGTCGCGTGGGGTCAGGAGACGATCTTTCACGAGGTGAATCAACCTTTCTGGTAGAAATGAATGAAACATCCTATATTTTAAGGCAAGCGACTTCTTCTAGTTTAATAGTCATGGATGAAGTGGGGAGAGGTACGAGTACCCGTGACGGTCTATCCTTAGCTTGGGCGCTTTGCGAGTACTTGTTAAATCGAGTCCGTGCTAAGACATTATTTGCGACCCATTATCATGAGTTGACCGCTCTTGAGCACTCCGAAAAACATAACTTTTGCTTGGCTGTAGAAGAGGATGGCGCCGACGTAATTTTTCTTCGTCGGGTCATTCCTGGCGCAGCTGATCATTCTTATGGAATTTATGTCGCGAGGTTGGCTGGTTTACCTACAGAACTATTACAGCGGGCCAGGAATATTCTTGAGGGGCTTTTGCCTGAAAATGAAGTGCCTTTAGGCGAAAAACAAAAAAAGAAACCCCTTCAAACTTCGATTGTTCAGGCTAGTTTGTTTGATGAAAAAGAATTGTTGCTCGCCGAAATTGCTGGTCTTGAATTAAATCGAGTTACACCGTTAGAGGCGCTCAATTTGATTAATAGTTGGCAAAAATCTTTGAAAGGTAACCGGTAGATTTCGCGTCTTTCTGAGTATGTGGTTACAACGTTATCGCTGTCTTATTTGTGGGACTCCTTTTGTTCCAGATCATCAAATGGAGGATGTTTGTCCGCTTTGCTGGCATCAGCGGGTTCAAAAAAAAGAAACGGGACCGTCTTGTGAGCTCTGTCATCAACCGCTACTCACCGAGACAAAACTTTGCATGGACTGTCAAACTCAAAGTTGGTCCTTTGAGGAACTCATCGGTTTAGGGCCATACAATTCGTGGGTTGGTTTTTGGACTGCTCAGTATAAAATGCGGCCAGTCCCTCAGTTAATCCGTGCGTTACTTTCACTCTTTGCTTGGGAGGACCTCCCCCCGGGTGTTGTCGTTCCCGTTCCTTCCCATCACCGACGAGTGTGGCAACGTGGCTGGGATCCTGTTGAACACCTCGCTCAGGCTATAAGTAAAAGAAAACATTGGCCACTAAGACACTGTCTGCGAAGGCATGCTGGCGAAAAACAAAAACTTTTAGGCCGAGAAAAACGTTTTCAAAACGCTCGAAGCTCCTTCTTTTGGTCGGGGTGTGAGATTCAGGAAGAGCTTGTTTGGCTTGTTGACGACGTGGTGACGACAGGCGCTACCGTCGAGACGTGCTCTGCATTGCTGAAAAATCATGGTGCGCGAGAAGTAAAAGTGCTTTGCCTTTCCTTACATTAACCATAGCTCTCATACTTGACAAAATTAAAGGTTTTTTGTAGTCTCGTTTCAAGACTAGCTTAAGAGGAATGAGTTAAAGAGTCGGAAACGGCTCTTTTTTTTATGGTGCCGTATGTTGCTTTCCCTTCCCGATGATCCTTTGTTTCTTGCTCTCGATCAGTTCCTCAGTGTTGAGAAAGCTAGACTTTTAGAAGTTGCCTCTCGGACAAAGAATGGAACGACAAAGGTCTCTTTGACGATTTATTCTCCGGAAGGATTAACTCTGGAAGGTTTGGCGCATCTGCATAAATTGCTATTGCCTAAGCTTGAGGAGTTACTGTCTACAGAGGATTTGTATGTTGAAGTTGGCACTCCGGGATTAGAACGAAATTTAAAGTATAATTTTGAATTGGAGTTGTTCCTAGACCGACCAATTCAGATTTTACGAGAAGGTGACTCTGAGTGGTTGTCAGGCGTTTTGAGTGAGGCGAATGATGCTTCTATTACGCTTGAAACAGAGAAGGGTTCTGTATTAATTGATAAAAAAGAAATTCGCAAAGCAAGGTTGAATGATTTATAGATTTTTTTCTGGGAGGATGTTGTGAACTCCGAATTTTCTGATGCGATTCATCAAATCACGCAGGATAAGGGAATCTCTAATGACCTGATTGAAAAGGTTGTTGAAGAATTCTTATTGGCATCATATAAAAAAACGTTTGGCACATCTGACAATGCTGTTGTTAAGATGTCCAGTGAAAATGATGGGGTCAAGATTTTTGCGAAACGTATTGTGGTTGACGATGACGATTTGTATGACCCTGTGGGAGAGATTGAACTGACTCAGGCGAGAGCACTCAATGAAGAGGCTACCGTTGGTGATGAGATTTTGGTAGAAATTGACCCGAAAGAGTTTGATCGTCAGGCGGTTTATACAGCAAAACAGCGAGCAAAACAGTACCTTAGGGATATTCAAAAAGATAGTTTATATTCTGAGTTTAGTGATAAAGTGAATGAAGTTATTATTGGCTATTATCAACGGGAACGAAATGGCAATATATACGTCGATTTGGGGCGAACTGAAGGTATTCTTCCACGAAAAAATCAATCGCCACGAGAAACCTACGCTCCTGGATCTCGGATTAAAAGCTTAATTCAGGAAGTCCGTAAAACGCCAGGCGGTTTGCAAATCGTTCTCACACGTCGTGATCCTGAGTTTGTTAAACGCTTGTTCGAAATTGAAGTTCCTGAAATTTATGAGCAAGTTATTATTATTCAGAAAATTGTTCGGGAGGCGGGGTACCGCACTAAAGTTGCTGTTCGCTCCGTCAAGGAAGAAATTGATCCTATTGGTGCTTGCGTTGGCTTGAAAGGTATGAGAATCCAAGCGGTAATGAAGGAGTTAGACGGCGAGCGTATTGATATTCTGCGCTGGGATCCTGACCCGAAAACCTTCATTCAGAATGCTATGTCTCCTGCTCAAGTCAGTCAGGTCGTCATTCTTGATGAGTCCAAGCACCAAGCGTTGGTGGTGGTTCAAGAAAGTCAGCTTTCCTTGGCGATTGGTAAGCAGGGAATGAATGTTAAGTTGGCCAACAGACTTTGTGACTGGAGTATTGACGTTAAAACTGAAGAGCAGTTTGCGGAAATGGACTTGTCACGGGAAGCTCGAGAGGCTGCGCACGGCCTTTTCCGACCGGAAGAAGTTGCTGAAGAAGGCGTAATTACTAAGATTTCTGAACTCGAGGGCGTTTCTCCTCGGGTTGTAGAAATCCTGGCTGAACATGGTATCGTATTAATAGAGACGCTCCTGAATATGTCCAGGACGGATCTGAATAAGATAGATGGTATCACGGCTCAGGATGTTGAGAACCTGATGAAGGTGATCAATGAAAATGTTGAGATCGTGGATGAAGAAGGTCAATCGAGTGAGATTGATTATTCTTCCCAGGATGATGTAGAATATGAAGAAGAATTCGAATGTCCCGAATGTGGGCACCCCGTTCAGATCAATATGACCCAATGTCCCAATTGTGGGGTCGGTTTGAGTTTTGAGATTGAGGACGAGGAATCTGAGGAATAAGAGACTTTATGTCGGACGAACTGGAAAATAAAAAGCCCAAGGCTACTCTCATCAAGCACTCGAAACCGGAAGTGACACCGCCAGTTGATTTAGAGGCGGAAAAGAAAAAAACAGTCGTTGTTGTCAAAAAGAAGACTGTTGTCAAAAAGAAGGTTGTCGTTCACAAAGAAGAATCGGCAGGTTCGCAAGCGGCTGCGCCTAGTTCTCCCGCTTCGGGAGCGGCAAACTCCGCTAAGCCTGAAGGCTCTTCTCGGCCTGCTGGTAAGGCTGAGCCAGTAGAAGGACGTTTGTCTGCTGAAAAAATCGCTGAATTTATGTCAAAACGCCCTCAGGAGATGAGGCGGTTTGATCCTTCGGAG
>JABEVK010000133.1 GCA_013044245.1 Spirochaetales bacterium
GAAGGTACCCTGTACCCTTCTGATTACACGGGCATTTATGACCGAAGAAAATTTTTACAAAGTGGTGGCTTTGATCCTCAACTCTCTAACCACTTCTGGCAAAAAGTCGACTGGGGTACACGTGTACGCCTTTGGGGTGAGCGTATTTGTTGTGCACCCTATAAGATTGAGTACAGGGCTGAGTTACCCATCGAAGATGTGTCATACGAAGATTCCTACCGTTGGTTCTATCTGAAGAATCTGGCACTACGCTTTAATGGCGAGTCAGGGGAACTGTCTTGGTTTCGTTTCCCGTCTTTTCTGCTCCGTAGTGCTTGGGTACCTTGGAAAGCCTTTCGTATTTTTCGGCAGGTTCGCCAGTGGGTTTCAGAACATAAATTTCGCTTTAAGATGGATTCTCGCAGGTTGGTTGAATTATGGGGTGAGGAAGAATGACGGGGGTATTTCTGCAAGTTCGGTTGGACTCTAGGCGCTTGCCCGAAAAAGCTCTCGCCGAGCTGGGGGGGCTCACCCTGCTGGAACGTTGCTGTCGAGCTTTGAACCCCATACCTTGTAGGGTCAAGGCTGTTCTCACCGAACCAGGAAGCGCAGATCGCCTTCGTCCTTTAGTGGACTCCTGCGGGTGGAAACTTTTTGTCGGCCCCAAAGAAGACGTTTTGACTCGGTTTACACTGGCGGCTCAAGAGCTGGGTGTTTCAAGAATTGTCAGAGCTACAGGGGATAACCCCTTAGTCAATGCAACCTTAGCGACCCTTATGTTGAACGATCCGCAAGCGGCTGTTTCGGCGTATGCCGCGTGGCAAGGGGCCCCGCTGGGAACAGGGGTGGAGATATTGCAGACGTCTGCCTTGCTTGATGCCCGATCGTCAAATCCTACTCTCGAAGAACAAGAGCATGTTGCTCCCCATTTGTATCATCATCCTGAACGTTTTGCCCCTTATCGTCCCGAGGTTCCCACTTCTTGGCGTTCTTCGGGCCGAGTCACTGTCGATACCTTAGAGGACTTAGCGTGGGTAAGGACGCTCTGGCAGGCTCTAGGCACCTCAGCTTACGAAATTGAAACCTTAGTGGGGTGGTTGGAGACGCATCCCCGATGAAGAGTATCCCGACAAAACGCGTTCTTTTTGTCCCCAATCTTGCAGTAAATCGGGGTTGGGGACACTGGCGACGGTGTACAAAAGCGGCAAGTCAGATCGGTCCCGAGTCGGCCGTCTTGGCAATCAACCTGGATAATGGCGAGTCTCTGCCTTGGGAGAAGGCTGACTCGTGGCATAGTGATTGCCGCTTGTTAACACAATGGCCTGCCCCAGGGGAGTTTTCGCTGATTGTGGTCGACCAACAGGTTTGTTCCTCCGCTCTCTATCAAAGACTGCGTTCTCTGGGCGGCTTTCTTGTCGGCTGGGATGAAGGCGGTCATTTTAGGGCTGATATGGACTACCTCGTCGATAGTCTTCCTAACTTAGCTCCTACACCTCCGAACCAGTTGTTAGTCTCACTCGCCTTAGAAGCACCCCCAACCATTCTGCCAGAGTTTTCTTCCCGACAGCCACACAACATTCTTGTGGTTTTTGGCGGGGGAGACCCTCAAGGGCTAACAGTACCGACAATTCGTGCCTGTCAAAAACTTTTTAACCCTTCTAGCTCTGAAGAAAGGGTTTCATTTACCGTCGTTCGCGGTCCCGGTGCTCAATTTCCTTGGCCGGTGCCCGGTATCGAGCTTAAGCAGTGGACCGAACAAACGCTGTGGGATAAACCGCAAAACCTTGCTGACAAATTAGCCGATTTTGATGTCGTTCTTGGCTCTTGGGGCCTAACAACATTAGAAGCACTCGCCAGGGGGGTACCTGTAGCCCTGGCGGCCCCTACGTCCTACCATGCTCAGCTTCAACGCAAAATGGGTTTGGCATCCTTTAACCCTCAGAAACCGAGGACTCTGGCAAACGCACTGGGCGAGGCCGTAAGAAAAAGCCGAGCCTATGCTGAAAGAACACAGTTTTCTGGACCTGGGGCCGCCGAGTTTTGGAAAAACTTTCTTCTTCCCCCCAAAAATGGGCCCTTTTGCCCGGTTTGCGGGTCAGTTCGACGCCGGTTTTTAGCCCGAACCTCTGAAAAGTCCTACTTTCGTTGTCGGGACTGTCAAATGGAATATATGCTTCCTTTTCAACTTCCCGCGAAGCAATACTCTTCAACCTATTTCTTTGAAGAATATCAGCGTCAATACGGAAAAACCTATCTTGAAGACTTTGACGCGATTGCGGCCATGGGGCAGAAGCGAATTGCCTACTCACAAAAAAGCTGGGGTTCCTGGAAGGGCTTACGGCTTTTGGATATTGGCTGTGCCTACGGTCCTTTTCTTAAGGCTGCTCAAGATGAGGGGGCCATCCCCTTTGGCTGGGATATTTCTCCTGAAGCCGCCGAGTATGTTCGAACAAAACTGGGCTTTCCCGCAGTAGCCGAAGCCTTTCCCGGTAGAACGTGGGCTGAGGTATTTCCGGGCCAACTCCCCCCTCAAGTGGTGACGCTTTGGTATGTGATTGAACATTTTTCACAGCTGAGTGAGGTTTTAGAAGCCCTCGCTGAGCTGTTGCCTGAGGGAGGCCGTCTTGCCTTAGGAACGCCGAATGGAAAAGGCATTAGTCGGCGCTTTTCGTCAAAAAGCTTTTGGCAAAACAGTCCTGACGACCACTTTACGATCTGGAATCCACGAAATGCCCGCGCGGTTTTGCGAAGGTTTGGCTTTCGGGTTGTAGGAGTCCGCATAACGGGGCATCACCCCGAGCGTTTTCCTGGGGTTAGTAAAAAAGGCCTAGGCTTGGCCCTAATTTCGCTATTAGACCGTTGGTTGGGTTGGGGCGACACCTTCGAGATCTACGCTGTTAAAGAAAAATCCTGTTCGAGGAGCTTTGTGTGAAAAAACGCCAATTGGCCGTGATTGGGGGCGGCCTCATGCAACTGCCGGTTTTGCGGATCGCTCGAAACTTGGGCCTTGAAACCCTCTGTTTGGATGGAAACCCCCAAGCGCCGGGCCGTGCCGATGCGGATCATTTTGTTGTAGCGGATATACAAAACCATCAGCTCTGCCTAGAGGCGGCTCGTCGGCACCAAAAAGAGTGGGGCCTACACGGTGTTATTACCGTGGGAACCGATTTTTCGACGACAGCGTCCTGGATTGCACAAAACCTTGGTTTGCCAGGACATTCGTATGAGGCGGCTCTCAAAGCAAAAGATAAAGAACTGATGCGTCAAACCTTGCAACAGGCAGGGTTACCCTCACCGGAGTTTAAAGTCTTTTCTGCCTCCGAGATTCCCGCAGACTTACCTTTCGCTCGTCCCTGTGTCGTAAAACCGGTCGATAGTATGGGGGCTCGAGGTGTTCAATTGGTAAAATCTACTCAGGAATGGCGTCAAGCGGCCTCTGAAGCGTTACGCTTTAGCCCCTCGGGCAGAGTGATCGCCGAAGATTATATCGAGGGTCCTGAATACAGTTTGGATGCCTTGATTCAAGGTGATCAGTTTTACCCCATGGGCCTAGCCGATCGCGAAATTCACTTTCCTCCGTTCTTTGTAGAATTGGGGCATAGTTTTCCCAGTGAAGCCAAAGCGGAACGTATTCAGGCTTTGTGGGCTTTGCTGAGGTCCGCTGGACAGGCCTTAGGGTTAACCGAGGGAGCTGTGAAAGGCGACTTAAAATGGTCGAAGCAGGGTCCTGTGATTGGCGAAATTGCCGCGCGCTTATCAGGGGGGTTCATGTCGGGCTGGACGTATCCGCTTTCGAGTGGGCGTTCTGCTATTGAGTCAGCAATCCGGATCGCTTTGGGTGAACCGGCGTCTCCGCAAGACGAACGTTCTCAGACTACCGTTTGGGAAAGGGCGTTTTTTACGATACCCGGAAATTTGCGTGCAGTGAAAAACCTTGAAAAAGTGCAAGCCTTGGCCGGCGTTAAAGAGCTTTTTTGGTTGGTTCAACCAGGAAAAGAAACTTTCTGGCCTCGTAATAATGTCGAGAAATTGGGCAACGTCATTGTTAGTGCCTCTGCCAACGAAACTCCGTCGGTGGTGAAAGCGGCACGGCTTATGGTGAATGTAGAGCTAGAGTGTCCGCACCCTCGAACCGATGAGTTTTTTCAAAACTTGAATCAAAATTGGTGGTTCCCGGATGCGAAGCCTTGGTTTGAAGGCGAAAAACCCCTTCCTGACTTTTCTGCTGGTTTTGGCGCGCAATGGCAAGATGCTTATGGGATTGCTGTGCAAGAATGGTTGGAGCAAGATCGCTTTCGAAATCCTGAGGTGCTCGACAGGTCAAGCTGGCCCGCTTGGGCTTGGCGGTATTTTTTTCAGGGTGGGCTGACAGGGTTACAATATGGGAGGGAGCGTTTCGGAGTAAGTAAAAGGTGAAGCGGCTAGCCACCTCGGCAATGCTGTGCCTTTTGGGACTTTCGGGTGCCTTTGGGCAGTCACTTTCAGAACTTGCTCGCCTCACGAATGCCCGTTTGTGGGTTGATCCTGACCGTCAGGTCGTTGTTCTTTCCAGTCCTAAGGCGAGCTTGAGTGTTGATCCTTCAGCAAATCTGGCGGTTTCGGGGCAAGAAATCTTCGATTTGTCAGCAGTAACTCAGAATTCCCAGGGGATTTTTCTTCAAGATCAAGATTTTCAACAGCTTAAAGCCTGGTTAGACGGCGAAAAGCAGGAATCGCGAATTTTAAGTGCTCCGCTTGCGACAACACATCCTGTGTTAAAGGTGATTGTTCTTGACCCTGGCCACGGCGGTAAAGACCCCGGCTGTATAGCGACTCACCGCATCGACGGAAAAAGAGTCACCCTCGAAGAAAAAAACTTAACCTTAGCAGTGGTACTGGATCTTGCCGCCCTCTTGCGAAAACGGTACCCCGACAAAAAAATTGTTTTGACCCGCACTGGTGACACCTATCCCACTCTTGCCGAGAGGGTAAAAATCGCCAATTCACAAAAATTAGGCAAAAATGAGGGTATCCTTTACCTGTCAGTCCATTTTAACGCTTCAATCAACAGGGCTGCCCGAGGTCAAGAATACTGGTATGTGCCCCCCGATTATCAACGAGAGGTTTTATCGGCTCGTGCCGTCAATAAAATGCCTGATGCTGCCGTTCCCATCATGAACGCCTGGCTTGATACCGAGTACAAGCAAGAAAGCTATGATCTGGCGCATGATCTTTCGGTTTCTGTGGCTCGAGTCCTTGGAAGTCAAGAGCCTGAACGTGGGGTGAAAGAAAATCCTTGGTATGTCGTGCGACACACCAGAATGCCGGCGGTGTTAGCAGAAATGGGGTTTATTACCAATCCTGAAGAAGCCGCACTTTTGGTAAATCCAGGATACTTGAAGAAACTAGCCTACGGTCTCTATAATGGCATCCAGCTGTTCATTAAGAACTTTGAGGAAGGCCCATGACCCGTTCACGACTGCAGTTGATCGTTCTCTTGTCGCTGGGAGGTATCTTTTTACTTTCCCTGGCACTTGAGCTATTTCTGCCTCACCGACAAGCACGAGTAGAACTTCAATTTCCTAACGAAATTGGTCGTGGCTTAGGTTGGGAGGTTCGTATTATCCCATTTTCCTGGAATACGGAAAAAAACGTAGAAACAACTGTCAAAGAAATTCTCTTAGGCCCGGCATTTCCGGACCGTTTGAGGTTATTTTCGCGTGATGCTGCCCTACGCGATATTTTTTTTCGTGGCTCAACCATCGTGGTTGACCTGGCCTTAAACACGCTTCGTCCCGACAGTGATGTGGAAACGCCCCCCCTTCAAGCCCTTAAGATTCTGCGTCAAGACATCCTGTTTAACTTCCCGTGGTATAAAAAAGTCGAGTTTGCCATACAAGGAGCACCCGTTTTGCCTAAAATTCGTTGACAAACCATACATCGTTCATATAATGAAATTTAGAATCCAAGGTTAATAAGGAGCACTGGATGAAAAGGTTCTTCACGATACTTGGGGCGGCCCTAATCTTGGGTAACGGAGCCGCGTTTGCCGAAGAAAGCACCCTCATTGATTTTTCCCAACTGATTGGCGATGCAAACACAGGACTTCACGCGCCAACCACCATTGACTACAGCCGTCAGGCGGGGACTTCCTACAGCACTGCCGATAAAGCGAAGATGAAGATCTCCCTGGCAATCCCAAGCTGGGAAGTGAAGCTGACCTCGTCCGCTCGTACGATTGAGAATGTCTCAGAATCTTACGTAGCTGCGGCTCCTGTCAGTGCCAACGCTAGCAAGTATGCTGGTGAGACAGTCCTTGGTGTTCGCGTGCATTTTCCCAGTTATGCGATCAACTCGTATGCGGATATCACTCCTCCGTTTGATATCCCCGCTTATGCGACGTTGAAAGGAAACCAAGAAAAGCCAGGTTCTCAATTTGATGGTTATGGCGTTCTTAAGAATGTCGGTGTCATTAAAGCGATTCAGGTGAATGTCTTGGGACGAAATTATCCCGAAGGTTTGTCGCTTCTTCTCTCAAACCAGAATGGCGATGTTCAGGATATTTTCATCGGCTATCTGAACTTTGACGGCTGGAAGTCGCTTCAATGGGATAACCCTGACTATCAGTCACAGGTACGCGATCGCGACTTGACCGTTAGTCCTTTGTATCCCCACGATGAGCCTTTCATTAAGCTGAAAGCGATTCGGATTCATCGTGATGCCACGGATGAAGGTGGCGATATGGTTTGTTACATCAAGGATATCAAGGTTATTTATGACTTGGCGAACTTGAATACCAACACTGATATCAATGATGAAGCTGTTTGGGGTATCCTTCAACAGCGCGAACAGTCTGCTCGCAACTTCGAGCTGTCCCGTTTAGGTAATGAATTAGTTCTCCGTTCCTTGGAGCAAAAGAAGATGGCTACCGAAACCAATTTCGATCAGCCTTCGAACAGCGCTTCTGGGTCAACGAGTAGTTCTTCAAGCACCTCGTCGGGCTCGGCTACTGGTACTGCCACAGCTCCCGCCACGGGTACCACTGCTACTGGTAAGAAGAAGTAATTCGCTGATCACAAGCGAACGTGGATGAAAAAGCCGCCCCAAAAGGGCGGCTTTTTTTTAACCTAAAGACTGGGCCTAAGCATCAAGAAATGGCCTAATCATCGTCATGATGGTGTTCTCGTGCGTGAAAGGAACGATCATGGTGTTCACCACGCCAGCCGGAAGGCCATAAAACAACACAGCTGGAAAGCAACGACAGGAGGATTATCAGAAAGCTAGCCTTGGCAAGTCGCTGAGGAATTTTGTTCTTCATCAAAGAGTTCTCCTTGAACTTAACTTAACATTTTGCCCGAGAGGTGTCATTCTTTTCTGGCTACTTTGCTTAGGTTTTGATTTTCGAGTAAAGTTACATCTGGAGGTGGGTTGTGAAGGGCCGAGTTTGGTTGGCGGGGAGCGGTCCAGGGGATCCAGGGCTTGTGACGCTTCGGTTAGCTGACGTTCTTAAGTCAGCCGAGGTGATAGTTTATGATCGGCTAGTTTCTTCGGAAATTCTGGCGATGGCAGGCGAAAAAGCTCGTCGTATCTTTGTCGGAAAGCGAACCGATTCTCATGAAAAATCTCAACAGGAAATCAACGAGATCTTGATTGAAGAGGCTAAGAAGGGGTACCAGGTATTGCGTTTGAAGGGGGGGGATCCCTTTGTGTTTGGCCGTGGGGGTGAAGAACTTGCTGACCTTTTAGCGGCTGGCATCTCGTGTGAAGTCATTCCTGGCATTACTTCGGCGATTGCCGTGCCCGAGTACGCAGGCATACCGGTCACCTTCCGTCAATTAAGTCGATCCTTTCATGTTTTTACCGGGCATACCGCCGAAGTGGGGGTCCCTGACTTTGACTACGAGGCGATGGCAAGGATAGGGGGAACGTTGATCTTTTTAATGGCCACTTCCAATGCCGCGCAAATCTGTCAAGGTTTAATAAAAGGGGGAATGAGGCCTGAAATGCCTTCGGCTGTGTTACGCTCGGCTTTAACAGGTGATGAGGTCAAGCGCATTACCACAGTGCAAGACCTACCGGCGTTGTTGCTCAGGGAACAAATTGGTGCTCCGGCAGTCATCGTGATCGGTGAAGTTGTTAGTTTAAGTTCAGAATTGGCTTGGCGAAATTAGGTTACGGCTTTACAAGATTGTTCACAAATGCGTAGTATCACTTTGGAAGCATTAGATTGTTTGTGGAGGTTCTGCCTTGTTTCCCATTCACCTGAACATCCCTCAACTGGGTATTTTTATTCCCTATTATGAGGGTTTGTACTACCTCATTTCGTTCATCGTTGCTTACCTTTATGCTGCCAAACGGTTCAAAAAATTTGGACTCAGCGTAGAGACCCTGCAAAACAGTTTTGTTTGGATCATCATTGGTGCCGTGCTTTTAGCCCGGACCTTTCACTTTGTCTTTTGGGATTTAAAAACTCTTACTGCTGACCCTGCCATTTTTCTTCAGTTTTGGGGTGGTGGTTACAGCATTACCGGCGGTTTACTGGGAGGCTTTCTTGGCGGTTGGGGCTATTACCTATGGAAAAAGCAAAACTTTTGGCAGACCTTTGCTGTTGCTTCGCCTGCAGTCTTTTTAGGACAGGCAGTAGGTCGGGTCGGTTGCTTCCTTAATGGTGATGCTTGGGGCATTCCCACGAATCTGCCATGGGGTATTCGGGAGCCCAAGTACGGGCATGATCTTTTTGGCCTGCAGTTAAACACGCAGTACCCCAGCCCTGCTTGGACGTGGTCGGTTAGCCAAGGCTTTACTAGGCCTGACAGTTTAGTCACTGTCCCTTTACATCCCACACAGTTGTACGAGTCCCTGGGGGACTTAGGTTTGATGGTTTTAGCGATTTTACTGGTTAATTCCCTCGCCAAACAAGGAAAAAATTGGTACCGGGTAGCGCTTTTCCATTTAGGGGGCTATTCACTGTTGAGATTTGCCCTAGAGTTCCTTCACGGTGACCGAGATGTGACCGTGTGGGCCGATATGACCTCATTACAAATTAACCTGGTCATTTTTGGCGTGCTTTGTATCACTGCATTTTTCCTTACCGGACGAAAAGAGAAAACTCTTCGCCCTTCGTAGGGTTGCCGAGGTTAAGTTTCACCCAGTCATAAACCGAAACTAAAGTCATGGTGTTCCGAAAGTTTCTTTTGGCGGTCATGACTTTGGCCTTGGTATCTTTGGCTGGGTTCGCTGACGCCGCGTCGTATGTCGTGACCGCAAAGGACACCTCCGAAGTTATTGTTCAAAAAACAGGGGTTCCGTGGTCAATTTTAAAAAAAAGTAACCCTGGTCTCAAGAAGGACTCCCTATCGCCGGGAATGACACTGGTCGTTCCCACGGCTTATCGGGTTAAACCTGGTGATACCTTTTATTCTTTGGGTCGTCGGTGGAAGATTTCTCCGTCACAATTGATGGCCTGGAACTTTATTTCGTCACCCCAACAATTAGTTGCCGGATCAATTTTATATATTCCCCCTCAAGGTATCAAATCAGATTTTTTTTGGCCAGAACCAGTCATCCCTCAAGGTCCTGAAGGACTTTTGAAAATGGCACAGTTTCCCGTGAGAACAGGAGATTTTTATTCAGTTTGTGATGGAACTGTACTGTATAAAGGGAACTATGCGGGACTTGGTCCGGTAATTTTGATCGAAAATGAGAAAAAACTTGTCTTTGCGTTTGGAAATTTTCGCCAAAGTGAGGTAAAATACGGCGAGAATGTCAAAAAAGGTCAAAAGCTGGGGACTCTTTCGAGTCAAATGGGTTTAATCTTTTTTGTTTCTCAAGAGGGCAAACCTTTGGATCCATTTCAGGGAGGTTCTTGGTAATTTGATTTGACGGCTCGAAAAAAGCAAGGTAACGTTAGAAAACAACAGGGGTAGTCATGCGTGTGAGCGAAAATGTCCTGGATGCCGAAGACCAGAAATATTTAATGAATGAAGTTGACTCAAACATGCAGGATAATAGCGAGTCTGATCCATTGTCTGTATATTTGAAGCAAATCTCAAGATTCCCCTTGCTCAACGTTTTTCAGGAGCAAGAAATTGGCGAGTGTATCAAAAAGGCAAAAGGGGAGCTGAAACGGGTTTTAGCCACTAGCGAGACCAATACCGCCGACGCGGTGTTGCGAACGCAAATTACTGCTATAGAACAAGAACTCTTGGTTTTGAAAAATCGGATGATCAACGCTAACCTCCGCCTGGTCGTCTCGATAGCAAAAAAATACCAACATCGAGGTCTTACACTTCTTGATTTGATTGATGAAGGCAATATTGGTTTGATCGAAGCCGTTGAACGCTTTGACTACACCAAGGGGTGCCGATTTTCAACGTACGGAACCTGGTGGATTCGCCAGGCGATTATCAAATCGTTGGCGGACAAGGGGCGGGTAATTCGTATCCCCATTCATATGCTCAACACCATCAAGAAATGCTACTTTGTGGCTAAGCATTTGACGCAAGAGCTAGGGCGAGACCCATCCAGTGAAGAATTAGCCACTTACATGAACCTCACTGAGGACAAAATCAAAGAGATTCTTAAAATTTCTCAAGAAACGACGTCGTTGGATGGAACGGTTGATGATGACAGTGTCACGAGGCTGTCTGACCTCATCCGGGACGAATCGAATCAAGAGCCGTTTGACAATGTCTTTTCTCTGACTTTACAAGATACCTTGGGTGCTGTCCTAGAACAGTTGAGTGAACGTGAAATGCGGATTTTGCAGTTGCGTTTTGGTTTGGGTGGTGAAGCGCCGTTGACCCTGGAGGAAACTGGCAAGCTCTTGGGTATAACTCGTGAGCGAGTCCGACAGATTCAAGAAAAAGCGATCACGAAGCTACGAGGTTTACGAACCATTCGAGAATTGCAGGAGTTTGTGTAAAGACAGCGGTTTGTCTCAGAAAGTTACGGAGCAAGCTTCTGCCATAAGCAGAAAAAGAGCGGTCCTTGACCCTGGTGGGTGTCTGGTAAAATCAAATACCCCCAACTTTGACGCTCACCGATAGCCTGGGAGAGGGGCACTTCAGCCCACCGACCAGGCCTTTTTTTTCGAAATTTTTCAAGAGCCCCCTGGTTTTCTTCAGGAGAAATGGAACAGGTAGCATAAAGAACATAGCCCCCTGTTTTGACGGTTTCGAGAGCACTACAAAGCAATGCTACCGCTTGTTGCGCTAAGGTTTTTGTTCGGTGGGGTGACCAAAGATTCAAATGCTTGGGCGAGTGTAAAACATGGCGCTCACTCGAGCAGGGTGCGTCTAAAAGAACAGCATCATAGATTTCTTTTTGATACAGTCCCCAGCGAGTGGCATCTTTGCCGGTGACGCTGACAGCCTTTTGCCAAAGATCGGGTAAGTGATCACGAAGAACTCTTTTTAGTCGTTCGCGGCGTGCAGAGCTTAGTTCGTTCGAAACTAAGGTACCCTCACCTTTGAGCTTTTGGGCTAAGATCAAGGTTTTACCTCCTGGTGCCGCGCACAGGTCCAAGACCTTGTCCCCTGGCGAGACGGGAAGCAATTCAGCGGCCAGGCGAGATGCTGTGTCGAGATAATACGGCTGAAGCAAAACGCCTTCGCCCATACCCTGGGGGGCACTTTCTTGAAGCAAAGCTTCACGGAGGAGTGGCCAGCGCTGGCCCCATACCGCAGAATAAAATCGTTCAAAAGCTTTTTCCCCTTTTTTGGGAAAATCATGTTCCTCCACTGGACGGATTCCTTCAAAATTTGGTATCAGAAGCTATGCCTCGAATTGTCGCCGTTATTTTTGACCTAGACGGAACTCTGGTCAATAGCTTGGAGGATATCTCGTCGTCGGTCAACAAGGTGCTTGAAGGCCTGGGCTGTCGCCCCTTGAGTGTCGGGGAATACCGGCCTCTTGTGGGTTGGGGCTTACGTAAGCTCGTAGCGAGCGCCGCGGATCGGTCGTTAACCGAAACCGAACAAGAACAGTCCTACCA
>JABEVK010000134.1 GCA_013044245.1 Spirochaetales bacterium
AGCCCGCTGATCATGGGTTGGTTCACCGTCCTCCAGGTTGAGGTATAGTTTACCGTCTTTGAGCTTCGCAAACCAACTATGGATAGTGGTGGGACTAATCCCGGATTCTTTGGCTACCCCATAAATACTACGGTTTTCGGGGGGAGGAACCTTCCATAAAATCGAGTTACGAAAGCCAATGCTAGACTTCAAGTGTTACCTCCTCAGATGCCATCTATGTTGACAGAGAGGGGGGGGTCTTCGGCGCATATCTGAAATTTGACAAAGTATATATCATGATATATACTACTTTTAAGGATATTAATATGCAAACAGCTAAATTATTTCAAAATGGCCGAAGTCAAGCAGTTCGACTTCCAAAAGAGTTTAACTTCAAGGGCGAAGATGTATTTGTTCAGAAAGTCGGTGAAAGTGTAATTCTTTTCCCTAAAGATAGGGTATGGGAAACATTCCTTGATGGACTTTATGGCTTTACTGATGATTTCATGGCGAGTGGAAGAGAACAACCAGAAATGCAAGAACGTGAAGGTCTGTGATGTATTTGTTAGACACTAACACATGTATTTTTCTTAAAAACAAAAAGCCCATTCATGTTTTAGATAAACTAAAAAGTGTTATAACTGAAAAGTTATATATTTCTTCGATTACAGTTGGTGAACTTCAATTTGGAGTTTACAACAGCCAGAATATCGAGAAAAATAGAATTTCATTAACAGAATTTTTAGCTCCTTTCGAAATTTTGGATTTTGATGATAATGATGCGGAAATTTTTGGAAAAATTAGGTCTGATTTAAAGCGAAAAGGATTGTTGATCGGACCGTATGATATGTTAATTGGAGCCCAAGCTGTAACGAAGCGATTAACATTGGTTACTAATAACACAGAAGAGTTTCAAAGAATTCCAGGCTTAAAGATAGAAGATTGGAAATAGTGAAATCGTCGTATCCCCTCCCCTCTCTGCGAACATAGATGTCACCTGAGGAGGTGACACTTTTTATTCGGTTTCCATTTTTATGTAAGCGCCATGCCATGTATGGACCCAAACTTGCCCCGTGTAGCCATTAACACTCAACATACCTAAGATTTTTCCATCTTTCAGGAAGTGCATCGTATAGTATCCATAAAAGATATCTGGTTTAGCTTCAACTGTATATTGAGGCTCAACATTTTTCAGATAAGCCAACGCGTCTTGTTGAGCTTGTTCAACACTTACGTTCATAGGGCCTTCTGAACCTATGAACCGCGGTCCCATAGGACTATATTTCGTGTTCCACATCATGTTCGGACCAGGTTCGGGAGTTACGGTTCCATTATAGGGGTTTACTAAAAGTTCAAACGCCGCATGATCGGGATGAGTTTCTTTGACAATGGCATAAAAGTTTCTGTCAAACTCCATCACTTCGTCTATGGCCAGCTTCGGATTTCCTGTGGCTTTGAGATAAGCCTGAACATCGTTTTTTGCATCAGCCAACGATATTCTGGTTAGTCCCAAATGGTCTGTACCAGTAGAGCCAAAACTATCATAAGAACCCATCATCCCGTAGCCACCCTGGCCACCCATCATACCTTCAGCAAAAGCCCCAGAATTGCTCAGCAAAGCAAACGCACCGAAAACAAGCAATTTCTTTGAAATGTTCATATTTGAACCTCCAGTTATGAAATTGCTCCCTTTCTGTAAACCATTCATGAAGGATTTGTGTATTTTTCGTAGAAACAAAGCCGAAGGGAATTCCGCCGAATTTGTCGACAGTTCGGACGGGCTATTTTCTCGTCGTGTACTTGAAAACACGTATTCAGCATGTTATATTACAAGAATAGAGAACTAGTTCGGCTACGAAATTGACGCTGTCAATTGATGACGAGGTGATCTCAAATGCAAAGATCTACGCCAGCCGAAGGTAATAGTTCAACTCCACAGGTTGGAAAGGTTACTAGGTCTTGCCAGAACCACCCACTTTTCTTCCCTATGCTTCTCCCAACAGGATTACCAACATTTAACAGATCTACAGAAAGTCATCGACCTCTTCTGAAGCTAGCGTTGACAATAGCCAAATATGTCCGTTACTCCCTCAAAGTTCCGCTATTTTAAAATTTAGGAATACTATCTGTTATGGACCCCAGACCTCACATACGTGACTTCTTATCGGCGACCTTTATTGAGAAACCTATCGAGGTCAAGCTCACGGAATTCAATACCACTTTTAACAAGTACCTGGCAAAGTGGTACCGTAACAGTGCCCTTGACCTTGCCTTACTTATTGCCCTGGCATGGATTGGGTTATACTCCTCTTACAAGACGAATAACCCTAATGACCTGAAGTTGTACACCGGTCTGATCCTTGATGTCACCTTCCTTATCTTTGCTTGGCGTCGTTTCCAGAATATTCGTTTCTTAGTCAAAACCTGGCCCTACTTGCGTCTTCATGGTTGGCCCCTTGTTAATCGTCTACTCAGAGCACCTTGGGGACAAAAGTTCAGAGCTGCCGGATTTTACTTATACTTTTTTTATTACAAAGCCAAAACAAATGTTTTTATCAGAGGCCTTCACAAATTGGCCGCCTGGACAGAGATAGTTCCCAGTAATGATAATATCTTTGACTGCGCTATCGCCAAGGCTAAGAGCGTTTGTGTTGACCTTTTTCTCAAAAAACTCTTGCAGTATCTTTTTGTTGCCCTGACGATTTTTGCGCTTTATTTCTTGGTGAAGTGGACAATCTCGCGCGAAGAAAACGGGCTATCCATATTCGAATTGGCACTTTTCCCCTTCTCGTTTCTCCTACCTCACCACTCTGCTTTGCGAGCCGCCAACATACGATCATTGAGCTGATTAAAAAACTGCTCGTGTTTCTCTGGACCTCCATCCCCAGAGTGCCTTTGAGGCAAAACTCGCTCAACCAGAATCTCTTTGACCTGGGTGTCGTTTTTAAGAATCTGCATGACTTCGGTGATGAAGGCCTCTAAGGGCATGGCATTGGGGTCTTTTGCCTGTCTCTCACCCATTAGACCGGTTTGCACGTACGGTGGCACCAGCTCCAGCACCTGAATTCCAGTATCCTTGAGTTGGTAGCGCAGACTCTGCGTGTACGAGTGTATGGCAGCTTTCGTTGCGCTATACGTCGGTGTCATAGCCAACGGCGAAAAAGCCAGACCCGAGGTTACCGTCATAATAAAGGCGTTCTTTTTCCCCAAGAAGTGTTTCAAAAAAAGCTCAGTCAAATGCATGGGTCCGATCAAATTCGTGGCCAAGGTCTCGTCACGAATCTCGGGCGTGGGCCCCTTGAGCATATTCTCATTCTTCATAATCCCCGCATTGTGAATAACACCGTTTAAGCCAGGGTAATCGGCTAACACCGACTTAGCCAAAGCCTCACGGGAGGTAGGCTTGGTCATATCCACCGAGTAGGTCTTAAAACCCAGGAGTTCTGCCTCTTTCAATTTCGCAGGAGAACGCCCTGCAATAAGCACCGTATTGCCCAGCTTTTGAAACTCTCGTGCCAAGCCTAAACCTATGCCCGAGCCACCGCCTGTAATTAACATCGTATTGCCTGAAATTTGCATTCATATCCTCCTGGTTCTAAGGTAATGCAAAAAAAAGCCCGCGGCCAAACCGACTGATTAAAGTTTTCTGAAGCGGCTTAGCTCCTTTTCTCATCTTTTAGGTGGATCGTGTGACTTGCTCGGTCCTTACTGGGGACGAGCTGATTGAACATGTTAACACCTGGATTACTGACTCTTTTTTGAAGGCAAACGCCCAATGGCCAATCATGAGACTACGCCCCCTACGGTCATGAGTGAGCTGGTCTTAGGCTCATGACAGTGCCCCAAGGCAATATCTCAGGCCTTAACCCTCGTCAATCAACAACAGCAAGCACCTCACTACGGCCAAAGCGGTTCGATAAATCTCGGTGCCAGCACATTTCAAAGTAACCCCGAGAAAATTTCACCGGCGGCAAAATCAAAAGAATCTCGGTATCGGTCACGCTGTAAGGCTTTAAACTGGCTGTACGTTCCTCCGGTTGATCGACGCTAACAAACCACAGATGGGCTCTGCCCTCTTCGCGCAGACCCCGCAGTCGTTCTCCGCGAAGACGAATTGCCTGCTTTCGGCTCACTGTCAGGTTCTTTTGCCCGGTGGCCAAGTCCTCCACCACATGAAACACTGGTGAAAACGTCACCATGGGGAGTTTCTCGGGCAAAATTTCACGAAAGTTCTCTTGAAACCCTTTGTTGGGTATTGCACGAACCTGAATTTGGTTTCGAGGTCGGGTAAATTGATCCTCCCCGCTTTCAAACCCACCTTGGATCACCGGTTCAAAACGCAAAAACCGCTCAAGGTTAATAGCAAACCCAGCGGTACACGCTTTTATGATGGCCTTTTCAAACAGACTCAACATTGCCTCTAATTCTTCGCGTCGCCGCGAGGGTCCTAGCTCCAGCATCAACCCCACCAGTGCCTTGCGGTTGTAACAGCCTAAAAGATTGACTTTGGCTACGTGCTGTTTTTTTGATCTCAACTTTGTTTGAAAGATCCGGTATTTAATCATCGCGTTAGTCCTCTTCTAACGAGGACTAACGGCGCCACCAAGCACTCTGCTTCAAAAAATTTACTTTGCAGGCGCGTTAGATTTTTCTTATGCTAAAGAGAGGAGAAATCATGACTGACAACAGAACCTTTTTTCGTTCCCAGACTTTATTGTCCCTGGCCCTCGGCATATTCTTTATGATCGCCGGAGCCCAGGCCCTAGCCCAGCATACCGACACGCTGGGCAATGCCGTGGTCAACTTCCTGGGGGTACCCCACGAACCGCCGTTTTTAAAGACGACGTTTGCCATTGTCGAATTTATCAGCGGCGTGGTGATGTTTCTGTCGCCTTTTGGTTTTATTCAGCTAAATGTGGCCGGGGTAGCCATCTTTACCGTTGCCCTGCTGTGGTTGGCCAAAACCATTCTTGAGTTTTTTGTCTTTTCCAAACCCTTTACCCCCAATGGGTTTGACTGGTGGAAGGGTTTATCGCTCAACGTCGTGCTATTGGTGTCCATTTGGCACCTGCGCCCGCGCGAAGTCCGCTAAAAAGCTTACCGGACACTCAAGGTACTTAAGAAGGCCGTCAAAACCTGTTTGGCCTCGCGTTCTTGGCCTTGAGCCCGGTTTAGCCGTTGGG
>JABEVK010000135.1 GCA_013044245.1 Spirochaetales bacterium
CCTTTAAGCCCTTGGTTATGAAACTCTTCTCAACCCGCTCAGCTTTGTCGTAATCCAGGCTTTGCACCCAGGGCTCAGGAACAAAGGACTCCAGCAGGGTTCTTAGAATCCCTCGGTTCGAGAAAAGCTTTTTGTATTCTTGGTCGTGTTTCCTCATCCTCGCCTCTGCTAGAGGTAACTCCAGCAGGGCGGGTGCGGCTTCGAGATGTTTTTTGATTTTTCTACGTAAAGGCAAGACTCGGGTAAACGTAGTGTTAACCCTCTTCTTTATGTTATAGCAAGCCTCTGTTTAACCTAGTAAAACCTTGCGATATAACGTGAGGTATTGCGAGGCGATTATTGACGGTGAAAACCGCTCTTGTACCATTTCAGCACCTTGCTGGGCTCGCTCGCGTGCCGCGGGGGCGTTTTCGAGTACCCCTCGCAGGGCTTGCACTATCGAGGTGCTATCCTGTGGGGTAAAAAAGTTGCCATTCACCCCCTCTTCTAGGAACTCACTGACGGCTGGTAACCGTGAAGAAACCACGGGGCAACCGCAAGCAAGAGCCTCGAGGGGGACCAGCCCCAAGCCCTCCCAGTGCGAAGGGAACACCAGAGCTTCACTGGACCGGTACAGATCCCCAACTCCGTCCCAGCCTCCGGCCAAGACGGCTTTGCCTTGCAAACCCAAAGTAGAAATTTGCAAGTTCAACGATTCCTGTAACGGACCATCCCCAGCAATCACTAAGCGTAAAGAAGCATCTTCGTGAACGAGCTGAGCGAAGGCAGTCAACAGCTCCGCATGTCCTTTAACAGGGACCAAGCGCCCGACAGCACACAAAAGCTTCACATCATTGCCCCAGCCCCACGAGGCCAACACCTGGTCACGCGTTCGACGAGGTTTAAGTCGTGCCGTATCGACAGGGTTGTAAATCACCGAATGCGGTGAGCGTAAAAATCCATCGGCATAAAAGCTGTCCAAGCTAGCTTGGCTAACACCTGTCCGGTGCGCCACCCGACGATCTGTGAGCTTCCACCCCCACACAGTTGATCGCCCCGCATTGCGTTTCACACTGTGAAACGTGGTAACTTGCGGGATGTTTTTTTTGGCCCAAGCGGTGTAGATATCAGCTCTGCCTAAATGGGAGTGAAGTAAATCGGGTTTCAAACGGTGAATGGCGCGGCCAAGGGGACCAACAGCTTGCCAGGTATCCCGAGCCTTTAAGTTCAAACTCGACAAGCTCAAGCCTAAAGCACGCCACCTTTTGACGCTGGCATGCTCCTCAGGAATCGCTTCTAGGGTGAGCGCTTCAAACTCCAAACCTTGCTCAAGCCAATGAGGTGCTAGATCCGACAGAATGTTGGGGATGGCACCATTTTCAAAGCTAGTTGTCACAAAAAGAACTTTCGGCAAACTCAGTCTCCCCACGATTTTAAAAACACGGGATAATAATGACTTTCTTCGACGGGAATCCCGCCAAAGCCTTCTTTAAATTGGTTGATGCCCAGCTTTTCGCCCGCTGTTGCATCTTTGGCCACACCACCCCAATCGTAGAGACCTATGCCAGCTTCGTGCAGTTGGCACATATCCCACCAGTGAAGCCAGCGGTTAGCTTTTCCGATCAACTTTCGGTCTTCAGGTTCTTCAAACCGTGCGCTAGCAGAAAGCAACGAACGAGCCCGTTTGGTTTCGTGATCAACCACAGTAGCATGCATTGCCAAAGCTCTGTTTTGCCAAACAGCGGCAGTAAGCCAAACGCTCTCACCGAGTGATTTCAACTTTTGAACACTCGTTCCAGCAATGGCTTTGTCGGTAGCAAAACCGTTGTGAAATTCGGTGAACTCGTTAACCCCGACCTTGGTACCCAAAAGGCCCTGGCGAATCATTTGATGAACTTGGTTTCGCGTTGACGAATTCATCGCTGCCAAATAACCGTCGGCGCCCACGCTCAGATCGCTGTGCAGGGTGTAAAAAGCTTGACGCACTAAACCGCTATGCGCCTCCTTTCCGGGACTTTGGTAAAAGATGGTCAGAGGCCAAACGTGAAACTGGGGCGATGGGTCAAACCAATGAATATGGTAGGGTATGCCGAACTTTCTTCGGCGGACACAAATCATAACAACGACAAAAGCCCCGCTTCTAAGGCCTTGAGGTTGACCACAATGTCGGCGGTATGCGTGTCTTCACTGGCCCGGACAGGGTCAGCCAACACGTAGGCGTAAGTTACACCAGCGGCGGCGGCCAAGGCGTAGTAGCAGTTGTTGTGCGCATCGCCCCTTTGGCGAATTTCGAGAACTTGTGCACCAGGGGTTTGAAACAAGAGGTTGGTTAACCCAGCCCCGTGGTTCGAAACCAAAGTTTTTGTTTCGGCCAAGAGTTTCACTTGGGCAGAAAAGTCGAGATCTTCTAAGGTTACTGTCTCGAAGCCATGGCGCTCTAAAAGTTGTTTCACCTCGGCTTCATTGTCAATTTTTCGCCAAGGCGCTTTGGCACGGCTGACATATAGCCGACGAAACGGTGCTTGGGGGTGAACCGTATTTCTCCAGATTTCCCCCAGGGCTAAGATGGTTTCGGGCCGGTAATTTCCCGTAGGAGCTAAGGCCGGAAGGACAACGGCATCCGATAAGGCAGACCGGATTTTCGCATCGACCACCTGATAATGAAGTTCAGGCCATGCCGCCAAGCTTTGCGTCATATAAGCAAACCTTTTGGTAAAGGCCGGTAACACTAAGTCAAACTCTGCTAAACTTGAACCTAGCAACGCTAGCTTGGGCAAACCGTCCGTGACCCAATGAAAGTAGCCGTTGCTAAACTCATCCGTGATCACCAAAAAGCGGCGTCCCGGTGCTGGGTTTAAGGCTCGTCGTGGCTGTGACCAACGGTAAAACAAGCCCTTCAGGCAAACTTTTCGTCCGGCAAGCCCCCCCGGCCAACCGCTTTGAAATGAACGAACATCCACACGACCCGTCCCGGGTTTTAACAAGAGTCCCTCACCGGTGTAGTCCCAGCTTCCTTCCCAAGGAGCCGTTTCAGAGAACGCTTTTTCAAATTCGTGAGCGAACAGAGCACTGTCTTCGGGAATCAAGTTAACCGGCGGTGGCCGCCGTACGACCTGTGCCGGGTACGGTGTCATTGGCGTTATCATGTAATGCTCACTATGCTAGGTCCGAGTGACGAAAGTACTCGATCGTACGTTTCAAGCCAGACTCGAGGTCAACGGTCGGGTTCCAACCCAGTTCTTTCTGCGCTAGGCTGATGTCGGGCCGTCTTTGCTTGGGGTCATCTTGAGGAAGGGGTTTGAAAACCAACTTTGACTTTGTCCCTGTCAAATGAATAATCTTTTCGGCAAGCTCTAGCATCGTAAACTCACCAGGGTTGCCAATATTCACGGGGCCAGGAAAGCCATCGGGGGTATTCATCATCCGGCGGAACCCTTCGATCAAGTCGTCTACAAAGCAGAACGACCGGGTTTGACTGCCGTCGCCAAAAATCGTGATATCTTCGCCTTTTAAGGCTTGAACGATAAAGTTTGACACCACACGCCCATCATTAGGGTGCATACGAGGGCCATAAGTGTTGAAGATCCGCACGACTTTAACATCGACCTGATGCTGGCGAAAGTAGTCAAAGAACAGAGTTTCGGCACAGCGCTTACCTTCATCGTAGCAACTGCGAATGCCGATCGGGTTCACCCTTCCCCAGTAGCTTTCAACCTGCGGGTGCACCTCGGGGTCGCCATAAACCTCACTGGTTGAGGCCTGCATAATTTTCGCCTTGGTCCGTTTAGCCAAACCCAGCATGTTGATCGCACCATGAACGCTCGTCTTGGTAGTCTGAACCGGGTCAAACTGGTAATGGACGGGGCTGGCCGGGCAAGCGAGGTTGTAGATTTCGTCAACCTCAACATAGTACGGAAAGGTCACGTCATGACGGACCAACTCAAAATAGGGGTTGGCAACCAAGTGGGCGATGTTCTGTTTTTGTCCAGTAAAAAAGTTATCCAGACAAATGACATCGTAGTTCTCGCTGAGTAAGCGGTCGCACAGGTGCGACCCTAGAAAGCCGGCACCGCCGGTGACTAATGCGCGTTTTCTCATGGAATCCTCTTCGTGTTTTATAGGTAATGATGCAGTTCCCAGGGGTAGCAAAAATCGATGCCGTCAGGTAAATTGCGCGGGGCTTCCCAGCCGCACACCAGGCAACGAAAGTGCGGGTAGACAGACTTTAACTTGCGCAGTTCGGTATAGACGGCATTTTCTAAGAGTGGACCATCTAGCGGGGCAAAAGAGCGGCCTCGACTCAGGGCCAACAAGCCATTATCTTCAAAGTAGATTTTGGGGGCTTTGCTGAGCTCGGACCTCAGGTTGTGGAAAAAAGGCCTAACCCGTCGAACAACGTAGGTTTGTTCTAACAGGTAAAGATATTCTTCAACGGTTTCGCGTGCCATGCGCAGGGTGTTGGCTATCTCGGTGGTCTGCAAAAGGTTACCAGCTTGCGCGGCCAGCACCTTGATTAAGGCTTCGAAACGATCGGGGTAGCGCACACGGCCTAGTTCACGAACATCAGTTTGCACATACGTTTGAAGAATTTGCCTTAAAAGCCGTGCTTTGAGCTCTCGGTCAGCGACCGCCACCAGTCCAGGGTAACTCCCCGTTTCGGCTAAGTCCGTAAATACAATTCGGGCTTGCTCGTGCAACGGTGCTGGCCAACGCAAGGAAAAATCCCACGCTTTACCTAAAAACCGCGTTCGCTCTTCAAAGGTTAACCCATGCACCTCAAAGGGAAGGGCTCGGCACACCGGCGTTGAGGACTTCAAGGATCGCCGGGTCTTCAGCATCGAGGTAGACACCTACGCGCCCGCGTGAGCGTTCTTGTTCTAACCACCACTTGAGTGTGGTCGACTTCCCAGTCTGGCGAGCTCCGTGCAACACCAGAATTTCTGGCCGTTCAACACACGTTAAAATGTCTTGGAAAAACCCTCTCGGTATAATTTCCATTCTGCTTTCTTAAACTTTTTGGAAGCACCTCTCACTTCTAGAAGGACTTCTCCGTAATCAAAACTTGCGTCCTTGTCGCAAATGTCGCACCATGTCATCAACCGAAGTGGCACTTGAGTGATTACTCCACATTCCAAAAATATCTGCCTCTGGGTCATCAAACGTCGAAGCCTCTGCAGCTAAAGGAACAATCTTGGCTAGTGGTTTTCCACGAAAGGTGACCGTGACCTCTACACACACTCAAAAGACTCGAATCGGCAGTAGGTTCTTATATGTCTCTTGCGTAAAGACTTTTGTGGCGATCTCTTTCTCTTGATTTTAAGACAATTTGCAATTAGACTGCGGATTATCTTGAAGTGGATTGATAGAATCGCCGAAAAGTCCTTGCGCGAAGCGGCCGCGACCCGCCCTGCAGTCTTACTCACGGGACTACGCCAGTGCGGAAAGAGCTCACTCCTCAGAAAGGTTTTTCCTGATGCGACTTACGTAACTCTAGACGTCCTGCGATACGCCGAAGAAGCCGGGAACAATCCTAGCCGGTTTCTAGCGGCTCTAGGGCCGGGCCCTGTCATCCTTGACGAAATTCAATATGCACCGCATCTGTTCCGCGAGCTCAAAATCTTGATCGATGAAGATCGAACACCGGGACGTTGGCTGTTAACCGGAAGTCAAAAGCTTTCGCTCTTGGAACAAGCCAAAGAATCCCTGGCAGGCCGAATCGCACTGCTTTCGCTGGAAACCCTGGGGGCACAGGAGCTTCAAAGCTTATCGCCACAAGAACGTGAGGCCTTAGTTTGGAAGGGCGGCTTCCCCGAAACCTGGAGTATGCCACTCAAGGTTGAAGCTTTTTTAGAGGACTACATCAGTACTTATCTTGAAAAGGATATTCGTTCAGTTTTGCAAACCACGAACTGGCGTGATTTTCATCGCTTTTTGCGGGTCTGTGCCCTAAGAGCCGGTCAACTTATTAATCTTTCGGATATGGCTCGTGACGTAGGAATTTCACCTAACACAGCCAAAGCTTGGCTTTCGACCTTAAAAATCACGGGTGTCATCACGCTTTTGGAGCCCTGGTTTGCTAACCTTAGTAAACGACTGGCCAAAACCCCCAAATTGTATTTTAACGACCAAGGGCTGCTCAATCGCCTGGCAAACCGACCCCTTGGTGACAACAGTGGTGCCACCTGGGAAAACTTTGTCTTTAATGAACTGATTCGCACCCCAGGCGTTCAAGCCTCGCGGAATTTATTTTTTTACCGAGATCAAAATCTTGTCGAAATCGACTTCCTGATCGAAACGCCCACGGGAACTGTTTTACTCGAAGCCAAGGACAGTGAACGTCCAGACGCCAGAAAGCTGCGCTTTGGGTCGGTAGCCCCCCTCGTCAACGCGCCGAAATGTTTTGTGGCTTGTCGAGTACCCGAGCAAGGTTTTTTTGCCAGCGAAGGTTATGACCTTTTTAACCCTTTGCTGACACCGCTGGTGTTTTCTGCTCCATAAACCTCTTTAAGATAATCACGCCAGCTTTTAACCATGGTCTGCAAGGCGACTTTAACCTTCATATAGATTCCCCAGGTAAAAAAGTAGGGCCCCGAGCGCCACCGGTCTTGGGGAAAGTAGTGATAGCTGATCATGCGTTTTTCACGCAGGCCACGGTAAAAGTTCCGCGACGAAAAGCCTTCTTCTTCGATCAAAGCCACAGGAATGGGTCGATAGAGGCCACGCCTCCCCGACGTGATTAAGTGACACAAAACTTCATAGTCTGCGGCTACTTTGTAGTACCGTCGAAAGTTATGTTCCTTTAACAGGGCTTTTCGAATGGCGATGCTCTGGTGGCTTACCGTCATTTGCCGATAAATATGCCGAAGCATATTGTTTGCCGGGTCAGAAACTAGCTTACCTTGGCTTTTGATAAGGCAGTCCCCCCACACGTAGTCGGGCTTGTCACCCTGCCAATCCAGAAACTTTTCAACAGTATCTGCCTCAGCGAACTCATCCCCCGCATTTAAAAAGAGGATGTATTCACCCCTCGCTAGCTCGATAACCCGATTCATTGCATCGTAGATCCCAGCATCGGGCGAGCTGATCCAATAATCGACCAACTTTGCGTCAAAAAAATCTTTGATGAGGTCTATACTGCCATCCATCGAAAAGCCATCGACGATAATATACTCGAAACGGTTACGCGCCGATTGGCGCACAACACTGGCTACCGTGGGGGCAAGCGCATTTACAGCGTTGTAGGTGACGGTAGCTACGGTGAGTCGGGGGGTGGGGGTCAATGGTGTTTCCTTAGCCAACGAACCAAAGATCTGGCTGTCGCTATCAATTTTCCTTTTACAACAACCCACGGATGAACCCGCTGACGACGAGGAGTTGGTTCTGAAATAAACTCTCGAATCCTTGGTAGCGTCTCTAACCAGGCCTTTCGCCCCACTTCTGCTCGCCGACGCGCCTTCAACCCCATTTCCGAAACTTTTGACCAGTCAAGAGGCTTTGGCTTGTCAGGATCATAGAGGATACCGTCAACTCCGTCAGTAATGTATTCATTCATCGTAGGAGCATCTGGTGCTACTACACACAGACCTCTCGCTAGGGCTTCCAAAACAGCTTGCCCTATACCCTCTGCTCGCCGTGGTGCAAAATAAACAGTCGCTTTTTCCATCGCCTTAAGATAGTCTTCTGGCTTTTCGAACCATTCCGTACGAATCAAGTTTAGTCTTTGCGCTTCTTCTTGATCAGGTAAATGATGCGCACCTTCTTTATTGGTAACGTGCAAATGGAATGATTTCCAGTTTACACCAGCCAGCAAGGGCCGAATGTGTGACCAATCCAGTTGTGGCGTCCTAGGCCAAAAAAAACCATGATAATCTTTTAGGTTTTTTACTTGATCAGCTTCAAATTCCGGGTAGTATTGAACGCTTAGCACATCGTGACCCCAAGCTTTGAGCATAGTTCCAAGAGTGGAAGAAAAACTCAAAATTTTGAAGCCGAGATAGCTATCCCAAAATACTTTGTCTTTGGGACAATCATCAAACATGGGCACAATTACCGTAGTTTTTGCCCCCATTGCTTCTAGTTCTTTTGGTTTCCACAAATGTTGAAAGGTTATAAGAACATCGGGTTTAAAATTGAGCTGAGCCCATACTTCTTTATGAGGAATAATCGTAAGATTAAACCACGACCGTAATAGTTCAATCAAAAAATCTGTTGATTTTGTTTTTGTAAGATGAAAGGAATTTGCCAAATAAACAGCGTTCAACGATGACCTCTTATGTTATGCGGTTCGATCAAAGTAGCAAAGCCGGGTTCTATGGCCGGCGGATACGTCACCCCATTTTTCCAGCCTAACCAATTTCTAGGAGCAAAAATCAACTTCCCGGCTCCTTTCCCCCAATAGCCGCCCCACCAGGCGAGTGTTGAATTAGACAAAATAAGGTGATCACATAATGACATGGTCAATACATCAATTTCGGGCGGCTGGTACGAAACCGCATAATCTGCAGAGTTAAGGTTGAGTTGTGTTGCAACTTGTTCAGGTTCATCAGAAAAAAAGATAAAAAAGGGGTTTTTTATTGATTTTTGTATTCTTTGAATTGCCTCTTGAAAGTACCCAACAGGTAGCGAAGGATTTTTTTCTCCAAAAACAGTAAAATTTTTGTAGTCTCCCAGCCTCCAATGGAGTGCAACAGACACTCTACCCGGCGGGACCAAATCACGCAAAGCTTTTGATGCTCTTCTTTGAAACTGTTCGTTAACTGTCCATTGCCGAACTTTTTCGGGATCAAAAAAGTTTTGGCCTTGAAAATACCCTTCAATCCAGACAATTTTTCGAAAAATTCCCTTTTGAACTTCGACCTGATCGGTTCCTGGTACTTCACGAATCAAAGTTACTAGACGAAAAATATGCACGAGAGGGTTTATTAAAAAGGGAACAACCAAACGATCAAAGATTTTGTACAAAAACGGATCTTTGAAATGACTCTTACCTTGAAATTCCTTGGGTAAAAGTTTTAAAACATGGTCCATCTTAGTAAAAAAAATTCGTTCCTTGGGCCGTGCCACTGAAGAGGCAAAGGCAGCTTGAAACAATTGATTCCCTAGTCTTCCTCCAAACGTGTGGTAAAAAATCATTTCCGCTGAACCACAAAGATACTTGAATAATCCGCTTCGAGGTACATATCAAGCAGTTCGGGGCCAACCATTTTTCTTAATGACAAGAATTTTTCTAAGTTATCATTTGTCGCATAGTCCAAGCGAAGCCCAAAGAGGTTAAATAGGCCATCAAAAGCATACGCGATTCTTTGAAAAGCAGAAAAAATTCTTTTGATTTTCCGTGGTCCCAGGTTGAGCTTTACACACCGTCCCTGATTTAAAAGGCTTTTAAGTTGCCCGACCCATTCCGTTTCTTTCTTTTGAAATAGGTCAATTTCGATAGCTTCACCCATTCGGGAAAGGACCGGTCGATCTTTGCTGGTAACTAACGTACCCCAACGATTATTACGGTAACCCTTCCAGATATTTTCCACCTGGATTTCTAACGCTCTTGTTTCTGCTGTATAGGGTCGGTAGATCCTGGAATTTTCACGAGTATGCCACGAATGATACAATGTGATTTCTTGCGTCGTTAGCCAGCGCGGGCGGCACCCTGCAAGAATTAGTCGATCTAACCATTCAGAATCTTCTGCACCCCAAAATTCAAAGCTTTCACAAAAACCGTCAAGGCGTTCAAACCAGTTTCGGTGCAAAAGAAGAAACACACCTGGCGATCGAAAAACCTTTCCATTTTTAGGTTTTTGTCGTGAAGACTGCGGCCAATACGATTCCGCTAAAAGCACCTGACTCTCATCTAAATACCCAACCAAAGCTTCCAGCTGAGTCTGAAAAAAAACCATATCAGCATCCACATGCAGAATCCATGGAAGTTTGGTTTCTTTAACGGCAACATTCACGGCTTTGGCTTTACTAAACGGCAAACCCTGAGTTTCTGAGCGAACAATACGAAAACCTCGTCGTGAGGCAAGTTCATTAAGTTTTTCAGCGATTTCAGGATGGCTCCCATAATCACTGACCACAAATTCAAATGGTACAGAGGTTTTTTCGCAAAGAGACAACCATAGCTGTTCAAGAATTTCAGGCGACCGATTACGGAAGGGGACAATAATATTAATCGCCTGAACACTCGTCATTTTTATCTAATTACTCCTTCGGCGAAGTAATGGACGCAACAAGGTTTTTAGCTTTTCTAAGGGGTAGTCCAAGGAAACAATATAAACGAGAATATTTCGAAGAATCTTATGTTTTTCTGAAATTTGCTTCACTCGCCAACGAGAACCCCACAAGTGCAGATGATAGTCTGTCACTTTCTTTTGGGTTCTGATTACCCCTCGGGTGAGAACTCTTAAAATAAATTGACCGATTGGTTTAGGCTTAAGGAATTCTGGTTCCTGATTACCGATAAACAATGGTTGCTCATACACTTCACGATACGCGTCAAAATCATTAAGAAGACGTTCTAGCGTTTCTTCCACCACCGGTAAGTTACCGGACCCTGTTATCCAAATAAAGGACTTTGAATTAAAAGTCTTTGAAATTGTAGGGTCTCCCCAGTAAATAGGTACCGTTTTATAGGCGTACGCTTCGAGGATTTTTTCTGTTGTGTAACCTGACCATGCCGTATTTTCAAATGCCAAAGAAAATTTGTAGTCCTCAAGAAATTTGTTTTTACTTTGGACCGGACCACCAACAGTGTTAAAAGCTTTTCCCCCCGAATCTGCCTGAAATTTTTCTCGAAAACGAAAATACACCTCATTTCGAAATCGGGCTTTAGGGTTTGAAAAGACCGCCGCTATACTCTTTTTTTGTAGCCAATCGCTTCGGCTGAGGGTACGAGGTTGGAAGATCTCATTGTATTCGCTTCGATAACGGTACAGAGGTAAATAGTAGTTGGTTTCTGAAGGAGGATCAAATGTTAAACCAGCGTCAAAATGTCGCAAGTCTGACGAGATATTCTCACCCGCTACGAGTATTCGCGGGCAAGAAAATTCTCTCCATCGGCTCCCAAAAAGCGAGACAAAGACTAAGTCTGGCTGTTCTTCAGGAAGAGAAACAAGCTGCCAAGCAAATTCACAACTTAAACTGTCCGCGATGATGTTGTGCAGAGGGTCAAAGTCTTTCCAAAAATCCGAAAATGCTACCTTAAGTTTTGGCAAGGAAGGCATGATTAAAACCACCGCCCAACCGAAAGCCAATTCTTTGCTTTTCGCCACAATGAATTTTTAAAATACTTTTTCGCAGACCTGCACCAGGGCGAATCCACCTGAGCTTCCCAATTGAACTCACGTTGCGAGTTGTTTTCTTGCCTCGCGGCATGCTTAGTCAGCGTGCCAGAATGCGTACCTGAACCGTCAAAACCAATATTTTGCACCTTCGAGACGGTAGGGTGAACGCAATATTGGTTCTTTTTAACGTGGTCGAGTCCAACAACGATGCTCCAGGAGGCGTTGCGCCCCTCAATTCTATCTAAAAGAATTTCAGGTAAATCGTTGGAGGCCTGGCTAAGTGTAGTCAAAAGCTTTTTATTCTTCAAGAATTCTTTTTTGCTGGGTAAAGCCCAGTCGATGCTTTGCCAGCGGTCGCGCCACGAACCCCATCCCCAACAGGTAAAGCGTCGAAACAGAAAAACGTCCTGCCCATCCGGCAAGGGGTCATCGGCAGGGTAATGATAGGCACAAACAGACCCCACCCTTTGATCATCTTTATAGTGTGCTAGGGCACCATTCATGTAGGCCAGAAAGTTTGGAGTCGGCCTTAGATCATCCTCCAAAACGATGAGTGCCTCATGCTCTTGAAACAGGCGATCAAGACCCTTCTGGATGTTATTAAACAGACCAAAGTTCTTTTCCCGTTTGACCAGTTCAACATGATGAAATCCCTTGAAGAGCTCGATAAGCCGGCGAACTTCAGTGACCTTACTTTCTTGCTCTGGCGTTTTCGGCCCATCGGAGAAAACCCAAAGATCGGTGCGTTCCGCTTCGGGATTTTTAAGAAGAGCTTCAAGGGTTTCCCGGGTGTGCTCGGGCCTGTTGTACACAAACAAAACGACGGGAAGAATCACAGTCACGCCGACTTACCCTTCATAACAGCGTTTATAACCTGCGCCAGCCCCTGCGAAAAGGTTTCTAGCGTGAAGCCTTGCATCCTTTCTCTGCCTTTCTCGACAAGCTTTTGCCCAGCCGATGGGTCACGCATAAGTCTTAGAATTTTCTCGGCTATATCTTTTGGCTGGTAAGGATCAAACAGGAGACCGGCATCGCCAACCTGTTCCGGCAGTGCCGTAACATTTGAGGAACACACCGGCACACCTAACGAAAAAGCCTCATAGATGGGAATACTAACGCTTTCAAACAAGGTGGGCATAACTAGCATCTCGGCTTGACGATACAACTGAACTAAAGTCTCTTTATCAACATACCCTGGAAAGCTTACGGCGTTTTCAAGGTCCAAATCTCTGGCTTTTTGTTGCACCCGGTCAAACTCGTAGAGGTGTCCGCCGGTACATACGAGGCGAAGCTGAGGAAATTCTTGACGTACAATTTTCAAGGCTTCAAACAGACGAAGATGATTTTTATGAGCCCAAAACTGCGCGGGGTAAAAAAGATACGGCTTACCTCCGAACTTTGCAGGAATTTGCAGGTCAAGATCAGCCGGTGTATCTTTGGTCTGAAACGGGGGAACAGGAAGAACGTGGATTTTCTCAGCTACCGTTTTTGGAAAAAACTTTAAAATATCGTCACGAACAAAGCGCGATTCGCAAAGGACTCCCCGACAGTTTGTTAATAAGGCACCATTTTCTAGGTGTCTTCCTAAACGATTCTTTCCATCAAAAAAACCGGGCAAGTGCTTTTCTTGCAAGTCATGCAAGGTAAAAACGAAAGGAATACCCAAGAAGAAATGCGGGTAGACGTCGCTGACCGGACAAAAGATCAAATCGACACCTTCAAAAGCTTTACGATCAAAGTCGGTGACACAAGCGTTATTGGGCCTTTTAAAAAGAAGCGCCAGGAATTTACGAAGCCTTGAACCCTTGCTACGGCGAAACCCTTCATAGCGTCGAACCTCGGCTTTCAGCGACGTTTCAAAAAACGTACCCGATTTGGTGAAAATCACTAAATGGTGTTCATCGAGCAAGCTCAGTGCATTTGCTAGGGAAAAGGAATACTGTGAAATACCGCCTTTAAGGGCATTATCATCCAGCACCAAGCCAATTTTCATGCCAAGAGCTCCCGAACACAGCGAGAAACTGTTTTGATTTGATCGTCGGTTAAGTCGATGTACGTGGGAAGGTTGATGCCTTTTTCATAGACAGCATTACTCACCGGAGTGAGCTTACGGTCTTGCTCGTAAATCGGCATTTGAGATAACGGGTAGAAAAAGGGTCGTGAATCAACGCCCTTTTCCTTGAGTTTTTGCATAAACTGCGCACGAGACGTTTCTGTCCAATTGTCATGCCTTAAACAAACCAACCAGCAGACACTTTCGCCCCCAGGTACTTGAGGGTTCAACGTGACCCCAGGAAGTCCTTTAAGTTCTTTTTGATATAAGCCTAAAATCTCTTTTCGCCGACTCAAAAACTGGTCAATTTGTTCCAGCTGAGCAACGCCTAACGCGGCCTGCAGGTTAGTGATACGGTAATTGTAAGCAAGTTCCGTATGCCAATAACGTTTATCTTTGCTCATCCCGTGATCGCGCAAAAAGCGTAACCGCTGTGCCAACGCCTCATCATCGGTGGTAATCAGGCCCCCTTCTCCTGTCGTAATGATCTTATTGCCATACAGACTGAAGGTTCCACAATGGCCCCAACTACCGACCTTTTTTCCTTTCCATGCGGCACCATGCGCTTCGGCAACATCTTCGACAACCCAAAGATGGTGTTCATCCGCTAGCCTTTTAATGGCGTCCATTTCGGCGGGTTGGCCGTAGAGGTGAACAGGAATAATAGCCTTAGTGCGGGATGTAAGCTTTGCTTTGATGGTTTCGGCGGTAAGGCATAACGAAACAGGGTCAACATCGGCCAGCACCGGAACCGCCCCGCAATACGCCACGGCATTCGCCGTAGCAACAAAGGTTAAATCGGGAATAATGACTTCATCCCCGGGTTTGATACCGAGGGCAGCTAAAGCCAAATGTATTGCGACCGTACCGTTTGAAACAGCGATAGTATGCTTCACACCGATGTAACGCGAAAACTCTTCTTCAAGGCGTTCGATAAAAACCCCCAAAGAAGATACCCAACCCGAGTCAAGGGCTTGGTTAACATAAGCTTTTTCACGGTCCCCGATTTTTGGCTGTGACACAGGAATAAAATTCAAAGTGTGACTCCTTCCTTAAGCGCGTCGCTATAAAGTGACTCTAATTGTTGCGCAACTTTTTCAACGTCAAAACGTTCATGAGCTTCAACGGATATCTTTTTTCGATCCCATGTTCCCGCCAAGAGTGCTCTGAGGCCTTCTATGATGTCTGATTCCGATTTGTCTACAACAATTCCATCAACTCCTGGCCGGATAAAATCTTCCGGACCGCCCGAACGTGTCGCTAAGACCGGTATACCGCAAGACAAAGCCTCTAGCGCGGCAACACCAAAGGTTTCAACAAGACTTGGCAATACAAAGAAGTCAGCCTGTTTCATGAGCTCTCGAACTTCCAGATTCGACACCGCTCCGGTTAAACGAATCCTCTTCTCTAGGTGCCGACGCTCAATCTCGTCCTGAATTTTCTGACGCTCAGGCCCCTCACCAGCTATTGTTAAAAAGACATCCTCACGATCCCCGAAGGCTTGGGCAAAACATCGCACCAACGTTGTTTGATTTTTTTTTGCCATGAGGGAACCCACGTCTAGAAAATCGATTCGTGCTTTGAGAGGCCGCTCGTCATAGGCAAAAAGCTTGGAATCGATCCCGTTAGGGATCAGCCGAAAGATGAAGGGGTAGAGGCTCTCTAAACGGTTTAATAGCCGGTGGCCCACGACCGATATACCGTTGGCTCCTTCGTAGACGCGGCGAGCAATCGCAACCGTTCGAGCCGAAATTTGATCGTACTGAAATGACGTGGCATGTTCAGTTACCACATAAGGAATTTGAAGCTGAGGCAACCATTGGGACGCCATCAGTGACGTTTCCATTTCGCCAAAGTGTAAATGGGCTATGTCAGGAGCCTTGTCGGGATAGATTTCACGATAAACTTTCTTTTGAAAGCCCTTCAACAACCATCGGGTTATACCGTCCAACTTGGGAACTTTCGGAAAGAAAAAAATTTCAATCCGGACACCATCACGCCATTCGGTATCACGAATAAACCAACGCTTTCTTTCTTTGGCTTCTTGCCGATTCTGAGGCGCTACTCGTAAAATCGTAACTTCATGCCCGCGGCGGACAAGCCCTTTCGCGTAGTTATGAAAAAACGAACCCCACCAGTCAGAGTACTTCGTAGGATAAAAGCCAACAACAAATAGTATTTTCATCCGATTTCCAGCACCCCAAGAAGTCGCGACCAATAATCCTGGGCCGAAAACTTTTGCTCTACTGTTGTGCGGGCCAAATCAGCTTTCTTAAGGGCATTTTCAAAGTGCGTCAGGACGAAGGTGAGAACTTTTTCTAACTCATCGATCGCCTGTGCTTCAGAATCCGAGTCATACAGCCAGCCCTCTTTTTCTGAAAGGTATTCAGGAATTCCCCCTCGACGAGACGCCACAGTAGGAATTCCTAGGGCCATACCTTCTAAAACAGTTAACCCGGCTGGCTCATCCCAAAGGGAAGGAACCACGAGTACGGAAGCCTGACGGAGCAGTCCCACTAAACTGTTTTGCGGAACAAAACCAAAAAACTTTACCGAGTCTGAATATTGTGACAAGCTTTTTTTTAAACTACGAATAGTTTGATCCTCACGGGAACCACGATAGCCAGAAGAACCCGCAAACCATAAGTGTAATTGAGGAAGCGATTCTTTCAAGCGCAAGAAGGTTTTTGCTAAGACGGTTACTCCCTTAAACAGTGACAGGCGACCCAAGAAGGCAAGGATAGGTCTTTCAGACAAGAGTCGTGTTTGAAAGGAAAACTGGTTGAGATTAACCACGTTCGGCAAAACCGCTAACTTTTCGGGGGTTACCCCGACAATAGTCAAAACCCTTTTTTGGATAAACGCCGAAACACAAAGAATTTGATCCAGAGCATGGACAATTTGTGTTCCCAATTTATTTTCTTCGTTCAGTGTGTCATTGTGTAAATGTAAAACAATCCGAGTTTTTGGAAACCGTAGGCGAACAGCAAGAACAAATTCTGGTCGATTTTCTATGATGATCAGGTCAGGGGCCGTCCGACAGATTTTTCTCATCGCAAAGTTGAGATATAGCGGGTAGACTGGCGCATTTGGAAAAACCTTACGTCGAAAACGCACCCAGAATCGCCCGAATGGTAAGGGGACAACCCAATGAAAAACTGTGTTGGTATATACCCTTGAACGGTTTTTAGCCTCGTAGCTATACCGCGACACCACGGCAAGGTTCACCCTATCAGGAGCGTCTTCGTGCGAATCTAACCAATGGTTGACGAGAGTTTCCACGGCGCCCCCTCGCACTGCTGGTAACGGGTAGACTTCAGACATAAGGACAGTAATATTCATTTCGATGGCTTAAGGGCTTCCTCAATCATCAAATCAACCACTTGCCTCATGCGATGACGGGCTTTCCAACCCAACTGCTCATCGGCTTTTTGTGGGTTTGCTTTGCTGACGGCTAAATCGGTGGGCCGGAACAGGGTATTGTCGACTTCAACATAGTCTTGCCAATTCAAACCCAATTTTAAAAAAGCTGTTTCAATAAACTGTGATAAGGAGTGACTTTCTCCCGTTGCAATCACAAAGTCTTCTGGCACGGTTTGTTGAAGCATCAAATGCATGGCTTCGACATAGTCTGGAGCCCAGCCCCAATCCCGAATAATAGAAATATTCCCAAGGTGCAACTTTTGAGCGTGGCCTTGGGAAATGGCACAAACCGCATCGATAATCTTTTGAGTGACAAACCGCTTAGGGCGGAGAGGAGAGTCATGGTTAAAAAGAATTCCCGAGCAAGCAAACAGGTTATAGGCTTCCCTATAGTTGGCAACCTGCCAAAAAGCCGCCGCTTTTGCCACCGCATACGGACTTCGAGGTCGAAACGGGGTTAATTCCGTTGCCATCTCGGTGCCGATGTCACCAAAGCATTCACTGGAAGCAGCGTTGTAAAATTTAATTTGCGAATTGCTAAACCGAATCGCCTCGAGCAAATTTAAGGTACCCGTCACAATGCTGTCAAAGGTCTCGACTGGCTGTTCAAATGACAACCCTACCGAAGTTTGACCGGCGAGGTTGTAGACTTCCTCCGGCTCAAATTTCTTTAAAACCGTGAGGACGCTACGAAAATCATTCAAGGCCATGGTATCGTACTGAACCTGGTCGTGAATCCCCAAACGTTTAAGATTCGAGAATCCTGCGACCTGGGCATCTCTTGAGGTACCACACACCGTGTACCCGAGACCAAGAAGGTGTTTTGCTAAATAGGCCCCATCTTGACCCGAAATTCCACAGATTAAGGCTCGCTTGTTCACGGCAATTGCTCTTGCATCAAAGCCTCATAGTTACCCACGAGGCAAGCCTCACCGTCTTTAAGACGGTAGATTTTATCACAGGACTTTAAGGTACTGAGGCGGTGAGCCACGACAATAATCGTCAACGAGCCCCCGAGCTTTTGAATAGCCTCCATCACAGAGTTTTCGCTATCCATGTCTAATGAACTTGTGGCCTCGTCGAGAATCAAAACAGACGGGTTTCGGTAAAGGGCACGGGCAATTCCTACCCGTTGGCGCTGACCGCCACTTAAGCGGACCCCGCGTTCTCCTAGAGCTGTTTTGTAGCCATCGACCAAGGTTGTTTTGATCAAGCCGGCCAAGTTCGCCATTTCAACAGCACGATCCATCTGTTCCCAGTCAATAGTATCCCAAGCTTCGCCAAACGCGATATTTTCGGCAATGCTGGCATCGGTTAAAAAGATGGTTTGGGGAACGTAACCAATAGCTTTTTGCCAAGCCCGCAGGTTGTGGGGTGTGAGGGGAACGCCATCAAGAACGATGTGTTCGCCCTCGACCGGGATCAGCCCTAACAAAATGTCCACCAAGGTCGATTTTCCTGCCCCCGAGCCCCCCACGATTCCGACAGTCGTTTTGGCGGCAACCTCAAAAGAAACGTTGGTCAACACCGGCTTGGGCGTATTTTCATACGAAAAATGAAGGTCTTGAATTTTTATCTCGTGGCTCAAAGCCAACGCTGTTCCCTCATCATCGGGTAAGAGCTCACCGTGGGGAATACCATCTTGAAACGCTTCGACTACCTCGTGAAGGCGGACAAACGAGAACCGTATTCGCGCAATGTTAGAAAAGATTTGCTGAAAGTACGGCAACAACCGATACCCAGCAAAAGCATACAAGCCCAACACGGGCAACAAAGACCCGATGGCTTGTCCGCTCAACAACAGGTACATCACGATTCCCACAATCCCACCGAAGGCAATGGCCTCCATTAAGTATTTGGGCAAAGTACCTAAAATACCCAGCGATGAGTTGTTAGACAGTTCCTTGGTCACTGCATCGGTAAAGTTTCCTTGGGAGGCGCGTTCCAAATGAAAAAACTTTGTTTCTTTGATTCCGCCGAAGCTCTCTAAAAGAATACGCATTCTTCGGCGAACGTTGATGGAGACAACCTTCCCCATCCTTGCCAAGTGGCCCTTCAAAAGCAAATAGAGTAATCCGTAGGCCCCGCCGATAAAGGCCACCACAAACAGCGCCATTAAGGGGTTAGAGATAAGAACTAAAGCCACCAAACCCAAAACGACGATAAATTTAGAAACACTGTCGAGGATGGGGTCCATAACATTCCCAACAGCATTGGGAATGTCTTCGGTAAACCGTTTAATAAGGTCTGACGAGTTTCGCCGTAAAAAGAAGGGATACGGTTGACCTAGATAATGCTGGAACAACCTCGTCCACAAGCCAATCTGCCGATGCATACTAAAACGCGACGTTGAGTAAAAAATCGCCGCTCGAATCGCACTGGTTAATACCAAGAAAGCAACGACACCCACGCCCAGAACTAACGTAAAATCATGATCGGAGTGAAAGCCGAACATTTGGTAGGTTTTACTCAAAATTTCGTTACGGTGAATGATCGTGGGGTCACCGACTACTGCCAAGAAAGGAATCACCGACCCCACCCCAACGATATCAAAAATGCCATTGATCACCAGCCCCGCAAACACAATGGCCATTTTAAGACGTTCAGAGCGAGTCAAAAGCGCCATGAAGGCGCGAATCTCTTTAAAGAAGCTTCGCCACGAAGCGAGTAAACTCATTTCAACTGTTCCGGTTTAAGGGTTTTCAGTTCTTCCACAACGGTTTTTACCTCTTGGCTTTGGCCCCGTTTCACGATCAGAAGCGCATCCGGGGTATCTACAATAAGCAAATCTTCGACTCCCACAAGAGCAACCGTCCTTCCGTCGACTAAGACCAGGTTGTTTTTCGAACCAACATTAACGGTGACTCCGTTGCCCAAGCGACGGACATCTTTTTCAGGTTGTACTTCGTCATAAAGAGCATCAAAACTTCCTAAATCGCTCCACCCCGGGTCAAAGGCTACAACCCTAACCCGCTCAGATTTTTCCATCACCGCGTAGTCAATGCTGACGGAGGGTATGGCGTTCATCTGTTCCCAAGTGGGGTTCAAGCCTTTTACCGCCCGGCAAGCTTCAAGCACATCGGGGCGGTAACGGGCTAACTCTTCAAGAAATACTCCCGCTCGAAAAACAAACATCCCGCTGTTCCAATAAAAACGGCCCGACTCCACATAGGTTTTCGCGGTGGCTAAATCGGGCTTCTCACGAAAGGCCGTAACGGTTTCGCCATCAGCTTCGATATACCCAAAGCCCGTTTCAGGGTACGAAGGGGTAATCCCAAACGTGACCAAATGCCCTGCCTCGGCTAAAGTCTGGGCGCGTCGTACGGCTTTTTGATACGGTGCGGATTTCGTAATGCGGTGGTCGGAAGGTGTCACAAACACGACCTCATCGGGCGGAAGCGAAAGACACGCCAAGGCAATGGCCGGCGCGGTATTTCGCCCCACCGGTTCTACCAATTCTTTCACAGAACCAAGCTGGCATTGACCGACGATTTGACGAGCTAACGTCATCTGAGCTTCGTTACTGGCCACAAAGAATTGATCGACCAACGGTTGATTCCGCAAAACGGTCTCTTCAAAAAGGGACTTACCGTCAAACAAGGGGTAAAATTGTTTGGGCCGAGAGTTGCGGCTTAGTGGCCACAGGCGGGTTCCCGCACCGCCGCATAATATCAGGTTAGTCAAAACAAACTCCTCACTTTTCGTTTGAGCGCACGTAAAAACAATCGACATTTGGCCAAGCAAAAAGTTAACGGCCATGCCCATCCCAAAGGCCGAATAGGCTCATCAATAAATTGAATCAAAGCTGTTCGCGATTGTTGCCACTCCCGAAAGCCTCTTTCCATTGCAGCAGGAAGCCGACGCCGAATTTCGGCAATTTTTGAAACATCCAAGATGACGGGCCGACGCGGATTAAACAAATACCCTGTCTGCTCGTGTTGGATATACTCATTCATCGTGGGACTGTCCACGGCGATAACAACAGCACCCCGTGCCATCGCTTCTAGAAAGGAAAAACCAATTCCTTCTGACAGCCTAGGTGCAACATAAAGCTCATGCTTTTGAATAAGTTTTTGGATTTGCTCATTGGTATCGAACCAAGTGCTCAAGGTAAAAGAAAGGTTTTTTTGTTCTTCCTCAGTGGGGTAAACAGGTTCACCTCGATCCAATGCAAAATGCAAATGAACTTTTTTTAAGTATTTCGCAGGTAAAAGCTGGCGAATGAGTGGCCAGGCTACTTCAGGACGTCTTTGCCAAAAAAAAAGCGAACCTGGATCTGGTTCAGAAGGCATGGGCTTGGGTTCAGGGTAATACAGGGTCGAAAAAGTTCTTAATCCCCATGCCTTCAGTTTTTTACCCAAGGTCTTTGAGAACGACAGAATCTTAAAATCTTTAAATACAATCCAGTTTTCTACGGGGTCCGCTCCCGACTGATCGTACATAGGAGCAAATACGAAGTTTTTTTGAATGGGTATTTCCCAGACTCCCTGGGGCACGGATTGGAAAAAGATTACAGCATGGTACCGATCGTCCAAATGAACATCAGCAGGCAATCGCCCATCAACCCAATCATCTGTGATGATCAAATCTAAATCGTAATTCTCTTGTAGCAAGTTGAGGAGAAATACTGTGGATTTTGTTTTTTTGACGTGGTGACTGCTACCCACATAGGCAACTCGTTTCTTTTCTAGGGACTCAGTCACTCAACGCTCCTCACTTCCAAGCGCAGACCCAGCTCTTGGGCAAACGTCACAAAGGTTTTCCAATCATTTTTGACAATACTTTTAACAATATTTAGGTCTAAACTGCGATATTCATGGATAGCAATATTCCTGAAACCAACCATCGAAGCTAAAGAAGCTGCGGTTTCAGACTTAATCAAACGTGCACGCAGCAAAAGTTCAAAAGCTTGAAAACTATTTTGTGGCAAACCCAGATGCTCCCGTGAAACAAGATGCATCGCCAAGTCAATAGCCGACTGACAAGCCCGCTCTAAATTGAGCACAAGTGCATCCACATGAGTCCAATTGAGTAACATCGGATCACTTTGATACTCTTCAAAGACCCTGTTGAGACAACGTTCCATGATTGCCGCCTTGTTCAAGCATACATCATCGAGCGTGATAGGCATTAAGCACCTCACGGCGATCTTCTTGAAAGGTTAAGTAAAGGGCAAACAGCTCGGCTTTGCGTTTTCTTTCTGTGGCTTCATCAGCACAATACAGTAATCGACCCGTCCATAAGGCTTCTTTCGCATAAACAAGATTCGAACCGTCCAAAATGCCAATGTCGAGCTCACGGCCTATTTTCAACGAAAGGGGTCCAGCCCAACGAACCAACGCTACAGAATCAATAGCCTTACCGGGCCAGGGTAAAACCGCCAAGTCCAGATCACTGTCAGGACGTAAGGTTCCCGTAACAGCGCTTCCCAAAAGGTACCAAGCCAAGGCCCCCGGATAGTTATTCAACACTTGGGCAAGCCAAGAATAATCTTGACCCTCAGGTTGAACTTCAGACTTGTCCCTATCAGACTTGTCCATAAAAGTCCTTGTACCAGGTCAGAAACTCTTTGATTCCTTGCTGAATTGTTGTATGCGGCTTGTAGCCGAAATCCCTCTCAAGATCTGAGACGTCGGCGTGCGTGACACTAACATCCCCCGGTTGAAGGGGTAGCATCTCACGAATGGCCGTACGGCCTAACTGGCGTTCCAGCTCATCTATAAAATCGGTCAGCTTGGCAGGGGAGCCACAGCCGATATTGTAAAGCTTGGCGGGCGGGGTTCCCGTGGGGGGACGGTCTAAGACTCGCACTACCCCCTCAAGAATATCGTCGATGTAGGTAAAGTCACGCTTCATATCGCCGTAGTTAAAAACCTGAATCGGCTTGCCGGCCAAAATTGCCTTGGTAAACAAAAAGAGCGCCATATCGGGCCGACCCCAAGGGCCATACACCGTAAAAAACCTGAGCCCCGTCATAGGAAGGCCATACAGATGACTGTAGGTGTATGCCATTAGCTCGTTGGCCTTTTTGGTCGCGGCGTACAGGCTAACCGGGTGATCAACGGGATCGCTGGTCGAAAACGGTACCTTGGTGTTAGCCCCGTACACACTCGAACTCGAGGCGTAAACAAAGTGTCGCACGGGGTTTTTTCGCGCGGCTTCAAGCAAATTAACAAAACCAACGACGTTGCTTTGCGCATACGCCCCGGGGTTGGTAAGACTGTAACGCACCCCTGCCTGTGCCGCCAAATTAACCACGGCGTCAAAGTGTTCGGTTACGAACAAGGTTTCGAGCGCACTTTGATCCGTAAGGTCCAGGCGTACAAAGCTCAGCTTGCCAGCCTGAGCGCGGCCCTTCGAAACCTGGTCGGTATCCAAACCCAGAGCGACCAGGCGCCCTAATTTTAAGTTCACATCGTAGTAGTCATTTAAACAGTCTAAACCAACAACTTCATCGCCGCGTTGTATTAACCGGCGGCATAGGTGAAAGCCAATAAAGCCCGCCGCGCCTGTCACTAGGACTTTCATACGAAAGCTATCTCCTCTTGAGGGCTTTGACAGCCGCTAAAAGCAAGGAATTGTAGGTATTTTCTTGCACTACGGTTCCACCAAAGGCTTCTTTGAATTGGTTGATGCCCTGTTTGGCAGGGTCAGTCGTCTGCCAGGCGTAGCCGCCAAAGTCAAAGGTTTTGATTCCTTGTTCCCGGAAGGTCCTTAGTTCTTGCCAATGCGCCCAACGGTTTGCCCGCCCCAGCAGACTGGTATCGACACCCTCTTCTAAACGAGCCGACCCGCCATACAAAAACCGTGCTCGGCTTTCTTGCAAGTCAAGCAAATAGGCATGCTGAGTCAGTACCTTGCCATCAAGACTAACGCGATACAAAGCCAGCGTACCATCGGGCCTGTCTAAATCGCTCATCGACAGCTCTTTTAACCCCTTGCTCCGGGCAAAGGCATTGTAAAAGCTTAAAAAGTCGTCAGGTTTTGTTTCAACCTCGAGCATTAAACCCGGTTCAGCTTTACGCAGTTGCGAGCGCATATTCTTGCTCATGCCGGCCAGCAAGGCCTCGTCGTCCTGTTGAAGGTCAATAAGGATCGTATGGAATTCCTCGGCCACCCAAGGAAACTTCAAAGGTTCCCCCAGGTACTGCCTGTGAAGAGCCAGCCCCCAGGGAGACCCCGTTGGGCGACGAGCAAACCAAGTCTGACGATACCTCAGGCCCGCTTTATGACGTAGAAATTCTATCAAACCGCCGCCTTTCCCCGAGGGCGCCGCCACGTTTTGACCCGGCGTGCCGCACGAAAGCCCCAAGCAAATACAGCATCACTCACACCCCAGGGCCGCGCCTGCGAAAGAGCGTCACTGACACTGCTCAGCTTGGTTGATTTTAAGAAATTTTCTAACCGATCTAAAATCGTTTCAGGGTCAGAGGTGGGGTGAAGACAAATCGTCCACAACCCCGAGGGACATTGGCGGGGCTTCCACAATTGCTGGGGTAGCCAGGTCATTCCCCATCGGGTAAAGGCGTGACGGGCGAGGCCGTCGCTAATAACACGAATCTCGGTTTCTTCTTGCAAAAGGCGTATGGTTACCCGGTCAAAGGTATGGGCAGGAGCAATCCAAACGGTAGGATCAAGACCGTTTTCACGCAAAACCTGGTAGCCTTCACGAATTTTAATCCGTTGTTGAGCTTCGGGCTGACCGGCAAACTCGGTTCGATCATTTAAAGGAACAACGCCCCTTCCTGTACCAGAAAGCACGTGGTTAAACCCATGCAGAGCAATAGTCCAACCCTTGGCTTGCCAGCGCCGGGCTTTTTCCCAAAAGTTTTCATCTTCATCTTCGAGCCGCAAGGCCGGGTCTTCACAATGAGGCACAATGGCCACCACCGGCTGAACGCCGTACTGGTCACACAGCGCTTCGACACGCCCCCAGGGAGCTTGGCGCATCCAGGGGTTGGCGTCATCTAAACGCAAAAGGTACCGAGCGCCAGCTTTGGTTTTCATAGCACAACCGCCGCATCAAAATAGCTTAGCAGGTTTGGCTCCTCGGGCTCTTCTTCACCATGGACAACAAACCACTCAGTTTCGTGGGGTGCCTGGGGCCCGGCTTGAAAGCTAACGCCCTTTTGCCGGCAAAGGCTTTCTAAAAGGAAATCCACCCCGCTTTTTCCGACCAGCCATACGCCCTTAGCGCCGCTGGCTTGCACCTTGGCAACGAGGGTTTCGAGCTGAGATCGAACAACGGCGACATGATGAAGAGATTTTTTGATGTATTTGTAGCTTCGTCTCGAGAGCTCTTTCATGCCCTCAGGGGTAAGCACATACTGAACCTTATGCGTCGTGAGCTTTCTCATGAGCATCCAGCCGCGGGAGGCCAAGTCTTTTAAGAGCAGATTGGTCATCCCTAACGAAAGACCTAGCTCATCGGCCATATCCCTTTGCCCGAACTCGGGGTGGGTTTTGAGAATTTCTAGTAAACTGACAGTTTTATCAACTTCTTGCATAGGCATGACTGAACCTTCCCTCACGGGACACTTTTTGATACAAGCGACACTTCGAGCCCAAACCGCCGCCGAAACAGACTGGTCTGTACCTTGCTCCGAAGGTGGTGTTCAATAATTGAACACTATACTGCGCCTAGAGGTTTGTAAAGTAAATGTAGTGAAATAGTGCTTAGCTCTCCATGGCGAGACGGCCCTGAAGGGACCGGGCAATAGTCAGCCGGTCTGCGTACTCCAGGTCGCCTCCTACCGGTAAACCCGAAGCTAAACGTGTGACTTTAACTTGCGGCCCTAGCAGGCGCCGAATGTATAACGCTGTAGTATCGCCCTCGAGAGTCGGGTTGGTAGCTAAAATAACTTCTTCTATTCCTTCGGCGGGAATGCGCTTTACCAAAGCCTCAAGCCCTAACTCGGTGGGCCCGACCCCATCTAAAGGGGCAAGAACGCCATGAAGAACATGGTAGAGGCCCCGGTATTCGCCAGTGCGTTGAAGGTTTAACAAATCTTGCACCTGCTCAACGACGCAGAGGGTGCGCCTATCGCGCGAAGCGTCGGTACAAATTTCACACAAATCCCGTTCGGTATAGTTACCGCACCGGGGACAGCGTTTTAAACGTTCACGAAGGTGCGCAATGCCCTCCCCCAGACGCTGTAAAAACACAGGGTCAGCTTTTAAAAAGTAAAAGGCCATGCGCAGGGCGCTCTTGCGGCCCAGCCCCGGAACTCGCGACAAGTCCGTTACTAAATCGTCAAGAACACTCATGCTTGGCCGGGAAGGTTCATGCCGGGGAAGCTAGACCCAAATTCATCCTTAATTTTGTCTCGAACTTTGCGCATGGCATCGGCATGGGCCGAGCTAATCAAGTCTTGAAGCATAGGAATATCGCCTTTATCCACGCAGGCGGGGTCAAGGTGAACCGCCAACATTTCCATCTGGCCATTCAATTCTACCCGCACCAAATCGCCGCCAGCAGTCCCCTGGACCGAGACGGTTTTTAACTTATCCTGCATCTGCTCCATGTTCGATTGCATTTGCTGAATATTTTTTAGAAGGTCAAATGGGTTCATGAGAGAATTTCTCCTTTAAAGATTCGACGAAACTGTTCTGCGACCCCGAAGGTCTCCACCGGGGCGCTCGTTGATCGGCCAGGGTTGTTGAAGTCCTCGAGCTTGGCCATAACTGCGGTCAAGGCCGGGGAAATTTCAGGGACTGGCTTCTCTGTTAAGGGTTTTTTTTTTGGTCTAGCAGGGCTTGGCGCACCTGTTCTAGCCGAGCAGTTAACTCCGAGGCGTCGGCATATTGCCCCAAACGAGACATCCGACTCAGTAGCAGTTCTAGCTCAAGCCGCTGATTCAACGAATACCGAATAGACCGGTACAGCCCCAAAAGCAACTCAACCGCCTTTTCGATTTGCGGTACAGTAAAGCCGGTCTTAACCTCGGGGGGAAAGCGATCAGGATGAAACCCCAGCAGGGCCTCACGATCAATCTTTTGCAAAAAGAACAAAAGCGCCCGAAAGTACTCGGCTAAGTCCATAATAAACTGTTCGACCGAGACGCCCGACCCTAAAATTTCCCCGCAAGCGAGAATAGCTTCAGCGGCTTTGTTTTGAGCCAACGCTTGGGCAATATGGTTCATCTGATCAAGACCAACCAACCCGAGCTTTTCTCGAATCTTTTCGAGGGTGATACGGCCGTCACTAAACGCGGCAATTTGGTCAAACAGGGTGTAGGCGTCGCGCATCGACCCCGTTGCTTCTTTGGCGATCCAAAACAAGGCTTCGTCGTCGATGGTGATACCTTGCTCTCTAGCGGCCTCTTCGAGCTTACTTTTAATCACCTCGAGCTCAATGAGGCGAAAGTGATACTGTTGGCAACGGCTCTTGATCGTGGCCGGTACCTTGTGAAGTTCGGTGGTGGCAAAGATAAAAATAACGTAAGGCGGCGGTTCTTCAATCGTCTTAAGCAGGGCGTTAAAGGCCGAGTTCGAAAGCATGTGAACTTCGTCGATAATGTAAACTTTGTACGGAGAGTTCGCCGGGGCGAACAACACTTCATCTTTGATTTCGCGGACATCGTTGACGGAAGTATTCGAAGCGCCGTCAATCTCGATAACATCGAGGCTGGTGCCTCGGGCGATTTCTTGGCACTGAGAACACACCCCGCACGGCTCGGGCGTCGGCCCATGCACACAGTTGAGCGATTTTGCCAAAATCCGCGCCATTGAGGTTTTGCCAACCCCCCGGGAGCCCGAAAATAAGAACGCCTGAGCCAGCTTGCCCGACTCCAGCGACTTTTTGAGCGTGGTGACGACAAATTCCTGTCCCGTGAGTTCGTCAAAACTTTTCGGACGTTTGCGTGTTGCAGTTACTTCGTAAGCCATGGATCTTGAGAGTATATCACGATAACAAGCTAAAAAAAACCCCTAGCTCCCGTCAGGCTGACCGCGGCACATGCCCGGGTACCTACCGTTGCTCCCTTCCGGGCCTGGCGGGGTTCGGTACTGGTACATTGCGCAGGTCCTGACGATCAACGCTAAGGGAACGGAGAGAGGGGGATTCGAACCCCCGGTACGCGGTTAACGTACGTACGCTTTCCAAGCGTATGCCTTAAGCCACTCGGCCATCTCTCCAA
>JABEVK010000136.1 GCA_013044245.1 Spirochaetales bacterium
ACCCCCGACGAGCCCCCATGCAACTCAACGGCAGCCGCCACGATGGCTAAGCCCAACCCCGTCCCACGGACAGCACTGGCTTTCTGGCTCGCTGATCCACGAACGAACTTTTGAAAAACGAGTTTTTTTTCAGCATCAGGAATACCGGGCCCGCGATCCCGTACCGAAAATCTTACAACCTGAAGTTTCGTCTCTAACACTAAATCAATGACCTTTTCTCCGCTATAAAGCACCGCATTCTCAAGCAGGTTAAACAGCGCACGTTCAATGAGCAGAGGATCTACAAAAACCAACGGTAACTCCGACGGCAAATGGAGACGAACTTCGGCCTGAGGAAAAAACTCACGGAGGCGGGCTAAGGACGAATACATCAGGTCTTCGGCGGGGACTTGCTCCTTGCTGGGTGACAAAACTCCATCCGACAACCTGGTCAAGTCAAGTAAATTGTCTACTTGCCGGGCCAGCCAATGACTTTCTTGTTCCAGCGATGATAAGGCGGCCTTGTCTTCATCGGACCAGCGTTGATCAGGCGAGGCCAGCAGGCCTGAGAGGGTCCCAATCATCACCGTTAATGGAGTTCTTAGGTCATGCGAAAGTCCGTGAAGTAAGGCATTGCGGCTCTTTTCGGTGGCCACTGCCAGGGCATTCTTTTGGTTTTCTTGGTCAAGGAGCACTCTCTCTAACGCTAGAGTGATGGTGCCAGCCAGGGCTTCGGCGAGCACACTGCGATCTGACCCCCAGGATTGTTGAGCTCGCCGTTCCAACGCCAGAACACCCACAACCCCCCTCGAACCTTGAAGGGGCAGAACCAGTTTGTCCGTATTTGCCAAGGTCCCTGTTCCCCACCCTGCTTTCTGGCCGTTTTGAAACACCCAAGTGAACACAGCTGTGTCTTTAGCGCCGAAAATTGCCGGGACTCCGTCGACCTTAGACTCCCAGCATTTTTCAGAGGTGGCGTCTTCGTGAGGAAGTAAAACATGAACTCTCGTTTCCAGAATTTGTGACAGCATCGTCTCGGCCTCCCTAACAATTTCCTCAAGGCCCGCACATATTGAAAGGTTACGGCTCAGGCGATATAAAACTTCCATTCGTTGTTCACGCGCTCGTGATGACTTGATCTGCGCCTTAAGTCGTTCTGCCAGTGTTCCAATTACTGTACCGACAATCAACAAGAATAAGAAGACTAAATAGTATTGCGGGTCATACACCATAAAGGAGTACAGAGGCAACGTAAAAAAGTAATTGAATGTTAATACCATCAGCAGAGACGCAAACACACTGGCGACGAGACCAAACAACCCTGCCGTCAGGACAACTCCGAGCAAAAGGGTCAATACGATGTTGGCTTCTACCATTCCCAGGTGTTGAAAAGCAACACCGGCGCCAGTAAACCCTGCACAGATGACGGTAGTCCACCACGCACTCCGCCAACTCAGCCTCGCGGAAGTTCGATGTTTTACCTTCCGGTCCTCGGAGCGACCTCCCATTACGTACACATCGATATCACCGCTTAGTCGTAAAAGTTCATCGCCAATTGTCCGTTTGAACAGCCGAACCCAGCGTGCGTCACGGTTTTTCCCCACGACCATCTTGGTAACATTGCGAAGCCTAGCATAGGCCACGAGATCGCGGGCTACTTCCTCACCTTGCAAGATGACGGTTTCCGCTCCCAGATTCTCAGCAACGGCAAGATTATGCTCTAACTGATCTTTCGAACGCTGGTCTAGAACGCCGGTCCGCGGGGTCTCAATATAAACCGCCAAAAGATCGGCTCCCAACCGTGCCGCCATCCGCGACGCCGCTCGTAAAAGGTCCTCAGAGGTGGGACTGGGACTGACAGATACCATCAGGCGTTCTCGTACAGGCCACACAGCTTCGACACGTCCCTGAGAACGGGCCGTATCGACATCTCGACCTACCCGATCAGCAGCCCGTCGGAGCGTTATTTCTCGCAGGGCGAGAAGGTTGTCTCGACGAAAAAAACCCCGCAATGCTCGCTCGGCCTGCTCTGGTGAATAAATCTTTCCTTGCTTGAGACGCTCCAAGAGTTCTTCGGGGGCCAGGTCCACAACTTCAACTTCGTCGGACCGATCGAATACCGCATCAGGAATGGTCTCACGAACCTGAATTCCCGTAATTCTTGCTACAACGTCATTCATAGAATCCAGGTGCTGGATGTTGAGCGTTGTCCAGACTTCGAGCCCTTGACGCAAAAGTTCGTCAACGTCCTGCCAACGTTTTTCATGGCGAAGGCCAGGGGCGTTCGTATGAGCAAGCTCATCCAGAAGCACGATACGAGGGTGACGAGTTAAACACCCGTCCAAATCAAACTCACGAAGCTTTAGCCCCCGATGAAGGATCTGCTTCGGAGGTAAGGATTCCAAGCCCTCGGTCAACGCCATCGTTTCGGGCCGTGCGTGAGGTTCCACCCAACCAATAACAATGTCAGAGTCACCCGACTGTTGAGCCGCTTGCGCCGCTTGAAGCATCGCAAAAGTTTTTCCTACGCCAGCGGCATACCCTAAAAAAATTTTTAGTCTTCCTTGCGGTGAGTCTTGTTGACTCAGCGAGCTCAGCAGGTGATCAGGATCAGGACGGTCATACGGGAGAACTTCAGACATGGTACTCACCGTGTTACCTTGCTGGCGACATTCTGTCGAGGGCCAAGTTCAGGGCTAGCACGTTGACAAAGGCTGGCGGGTCCCAGGGGAATGTCGGTCTCACGGCGTTTGACTCGACCAAAGCCCGCAAAGACGCTGGGTCAAGGTGGCGTTCTTTGGCAACAAAGGGAACCTGCCACAAAGTTGCGTTCAAATCGAGGTCGGGGTCGAGTCCACTGGCCGAAGCCGTCACGAGGGCTTCAGGCACAGGGGAGGTCACACCAGCGGATGTAGCTTTGGCCACCCAGTCATTCCGTAACTTGGTGACTTTGTCTTGGAAGGCTTTACCGGCAACGGTGAGATTTGAGCCGCCCGATGCCAATGGGTTGTAAGGATGATCCCCAGTTGCGGAGGGCCTACCAACAAAGTAACTAGGTTTTGTCGAAAAATCCTGGCCGATGAGGCTCGAACCGACAATGTGACCTTGGACGCTGACCAGTGAACCGTTGGCCTGCGCCGGAAACAGCACCTGTGCAAGGCTCGTCACCACCAAAGGGTAGGCGATACCAAGAACGACCGTGGCCCAAAGGACTAGCCTCAAACTACTCCAGAGTGTTTTCATATTACACCTTTCCTGTCAAAAGGATATCGATGAGCTTGATGCCCACAAAGGGCAAGGCAAGGCCTCCCAAACCGTAAATGAGGAGGTTTTTACGCAGAAGATAGATGGCAGACTGTGCTTTATAGGCAACGCCTTTCAGAGCAAGCGGAATAAGGGTTGGGATAATCAGCGCATTAAAGATCACCGCCGAGAGGATTGCCGACGATGGCGAGCTTAGGTGCATGATATTCAGAGCCGCTAAGCCTGGGTAGGTCACCAAAAACATGGCGGGAAGGATGGCAAAATATTTGGCGATATCATTGGCAATACTGAAGGTCGTCAAAGACCCCCTGGTTATGAGCATCTGTTTACCAACGAGGACAACTTCGGTCAACTTGGTCGGGTTAGAGTCAAGGTCAACCATATTGCCGGCCTCTTTGGCGGCTTGGGTCCCCGAGTTCATCGCCACAGCCACGTCAGCTTGAGCTAACGCAGGGGCATCGTTGGTCCCATCCCCCGTCATGGCAACCATGTGGCCCTCGGCCTGATACTTGCGAATCAGGGCGAGCTTATCTTCAGGCTTGGCATCTGCCAAAAAGTCATCAACCCCTGCCTCAGCGGCGATAGTGGCCGCGGTCATGGCGTTGTCCCCAGTGATCATGATGGTTTTGATTCCCACCTGGCGAAGAGCTGCAAAGCGCTCCCTTATACCTTGTTTGACAATATCCTTGAGAACGACGATTCCCAATACCTGAGCATCGCGCGCCACAACAAGCGGGGTGGCACCGGAACGAGCGGCGGATTCAGTCAGATCACGGACCTGATCAGGGAACCTGCCCCCAAGCGACGAAACCCAGGCTTCGATAGCGCTAAGTGCCCCTTTGCGGTATGTTGAACCGTTCCAATCCAGCCCGCTCATCCGTGTTTGCGCCGAAAAGGGAATCGCCTTATGATCTTTGCCATCAAACGACGGAGAAGGAATATGGAACTGCCGCTTGGCCAACGTCACGATACTGCGTCCCTCGGGAGTTTCGTCTGCCCAGGATGCCAAGTATGCAGCCTTGGCCAACTCGGAAATTTCCACCTGCGGAGCACCAAGGAACTCGTGAGCCATCCGGTTCCCCAGCGTGATCGTTCCGGTTTTGTCCAACAGGAGCACGTCGACATCGCCGGCCGCTTCCACAGCGCGCCCAGAGGTGGCCAAAACATTGACCGCAGATAGGCGATTCATACCCGCGATGCCAACTGTCGACAACAGGGCACTAATCGTGGTAGGTGCGAGACAGACAAAGAGCGCCACGAGCGAGGTCAGGCTCACAACTTTGCCAGTGCCTGACTGTGCAACCGCGTACTGGCTGAACGGTAAGAGAGTGGCTGTCACCACTAAGAAAATCAGGGTCAACGCAATCAACAGGATGGTCAGCGCTACCTCGTTCGGGGTCTTTTTACGCTCCGAGCCCTCGACGAGAGCGATCATTCGGTCCAAAAAACCCTGACCAGGATCAGCACTCACACGGACAATAAGACGGTCTGATAGCACCTTGGTACCTCCGGTGACCGAACTGCGGTCGCCTCCGGCTTCTCGGATGACGGGGGCACTTTCGCCGGTCACCGCGCTTTCGTCCACACTGGCCGCACCCAACACGATCTCGCCGTCAGCGGGAATAAGCGTCCCAGCCTCGACAAGTATCAGGTCTCCCTTTCGCAATGCCGACGAACCCACAGTTTCGCTGTGCGAATCCCAACTAGGGAGCTTGAGCCGCAGGGACTGAACTTCGCCGCGAGTTTTCCGCAACTCGCTAGCCTGGGCCTTGCCACGGCCTTCGGCCAGAGCTTCTGAAAAGTTCGCAAACAATACGGTGACCCACAACCATACCGCGACGGCAAGAATAAACCCACTCCCCGTGCCAGTATCGGTAGCCCCGAACAATGAAACGACCCAAAACACCGTGGTCAAAATTGAGCCGATCCAGACAGCAAACATCACAGGGTTCTTAACTTGTACACTAGGTTTCAGTTTAACAAACGTCTGGGATAAGGCATCCCAGAGCAGTTCCTTGGTAAACACAGCTTTTGATTTCATGCTCGCTCCTTACAGAAAAAACTCAGCAATCGGACCTAGCGCTAAACTTGGTATAAAATTGAGGGCTGCGACGAGAAAGACAAAAAAGATCAACAGAATAGCAAACGTAACGTTGTAGGTCGGCAGAGTGCCTAGGCTGGGCGCGTTTAACTTCTTTCCCGCGAGGTTCCCGGCCAGGGCGAGAATCGGTACTATTACTCCATAGCGGCCAATAAACATCGTGATGGCGCCTGCGATGTTCCAGAATGCAGTGTTGCCATTCAACCCAGCGAACGCACTGCCGTTATTGTTGGCCATCGACGAGAACGCATACAAGATTTCTGTAAAACCGTGTGGTACGGGATTGTTCATATTGCTGGGCACCCCATGCCACAGCGTGGCTATAGCCGTGCCGCAGAGTATTAGGAACGGCGTGATCGTCACGGTCAACACGGTCATCTTCATGTCAAAACTCTCAATCTTCTTTCCTAAGTATTCTGGGGTTCGACCAACCATGAGGCCGCCGACGAAGACTGTGAGGAGGATCATAGCAATCATACTGTACATCCCGCTGCCCACGCCGCCGAATACGACTTCGCCGACCTGCATCAGCAACAGGGGCATCATCCCCCCGACGGGTGTAAAACTGTCGAGCGTCGCGTCGGTGGCACCACACGATGTGGCAGTGGTAGCCGTCGAGAACAACACTGACGGAGCAATACCAAAACGGGTTTCCTTGCCTTCGAGGTTACCTGCGCTCCAGTCAATGCCTGCTACGGCATGAACCGGTGGCGAAGTTTCTGCAAGGTAAGTGGGTACAACGAAACAGGTGAACAGCACGACCATGACTCCGTAGATAGCCCAACTCTGCCGCTGGTCGCCCACGACGCGCCCGAAGGCAAAGACAAACGATGTCGGCAGCAGCAAAATCGAAAACGTCTGCAAAAAGTTTGTGAAAGCCGTGGGGTTTTCAAAAGGGTGGGCTGCGTTAGCATTGAAGAAACCGCCGCCATTAGTTCCCAGATTCTTGATCCATTCCTGACTCGCCACCGGACCGAAGGGCAACACCTCTTTGGCACCACTCAGTGTCAAAAACGACTGATAGGGCGCAAAGCTCTGAATGACACCCTGTGAGACCAAGACCAGCGCACCGACGATGGACAGGGGAAGTAAAATGTAAATATTAATGCGGACCAAATCGACCCAAAAGTTGCCCAGGGCATGAGTTTCACGACGGGCAATGCCACGGAACAAGGCAGCCATCACCGCAATCCCTACAGCGGCCGAAAGAAAGTTCTGGACGGTCAAGACGCCCATCTGTGAAAAGTAGCTCAACGTCGCTTCGCCACCGTAATTCTGCCAATTCGTGTTGGTTACGAAGCTAACGGCGGTGTTGAGCGCGAGCTCCCAGGGGACACCGGGAAAGTGTTGCGGGTTGATAAGCTTCTGGAACGGAATCTTGTCTTGAAATGCCAAAAGCAGAAACACTACAACAATCTTGACGACCGATAGAATCATCACGGCGCCAACCCACTGCTTCCAATCCATTTCGTCGCCAGAACGTGCGCCGGTGAACCTGACCAAATAATGCTCTATGGGCCGAAACGGTTTCAATACACCTTCCGAACCGGCCTCAAAAACATGAGCAACCCACCCCCCTAGGGGCCAGGCCGCAGCAGTCAGGACGGCAAAAAAAACGAGGTAATAGAGAATATCGTTCATGGGTCCTCCGCAAAGCCGAAGCTTCTGGATAAAACTTAGGCGAGAAGGGCATAAAAAGGGGGTAAAAGTCTGTTGATTGGTGGTAAAATTACGGTAAAATAGCGCTACACTAAGCTAAGTAATGTTTGTATCAAAAGCCAGAGTTACCGGATTAACGATTCTTTGCCTACTTTTTTTAACGAGCTGTACGACGCCATGGACGGCTGTAACGCCACCCAGCGTCAGCGGGGCATCGTATGCGGTACTGGGGAGTTACCTTTACCGCATTGGCGGCCAGACGGCAGAGGGAAGCTGGAGCAATCAAACCTGGTGTGCACCACTCACGTCAGGTACGATTGGGGCTTGGGTCCGTGGTCCTGATCTTCCTATCGGTCGGGCCTGGGCCGCAGTGGCCGCCGCTGATGGCTACCTTAACATTGCCGGCGGCGAAAACGCTTCAGGCCCCCTAAGCGATGTATATTCGGGTTACGTGGACCCTGCCGGGCAAGGGATACCCGGATTTCTCAATGCGGCTGGCCAACCCGAGTGGACCCGCGCTCCCTATAACCTTCCCTACCCGGTCAGCCGTGCGGCTTCGGTGGTCGCCAACGGACGCTGGTATTTGCTAGGGGGCCAAAGCACTGCGGCTTCTCCCATTACAAACGCGCTCTCGGCCGCTATTCTCATGGATGGTTCTCTGGGCGGCTGGCATCTGCATCCGCAGTTTCTTTCGGTACCCACCTGGGGAGCTTCGGCATTTTCGTGGAATTCCTTACTGGTAAGCGCAGGCGGTGAAACCCCAACCGGCTTTGCGCCCACCCAAGTTTGGCAATGGACGGGCTCTTGGCAGGCGTGGACTCCACTTGCTTCGACCAATACACTGCTACCGATTTTTTATGACGCTGGGACATCCCTCAATTTTGGCAGCGGCTATACAGGAACTCAGGTGACAACAACCTGGTGGGGTCTAAGTACTCAGGGGCTCACAACCTCGGTCTTTTCTCTGGGGCAACAGCCAACTTTTTCTCAGCAAATTCCCACTGGCCAACAGATCCTTGCCCGTACCAGTCAAACTCTGATTTCACCAGACGCCCAGGATAGGCTTCAAAGCGTGGCTTGGGTACCGGCCGCCTGTCCCTCACCGGTGATTTTTCCTGTAAGTGGGCAAATCACCGTTCCCAACACGCCCCGGCTTGACCCGCTACCCGGCTGTCAGATCCACTACACGTGGACACCTTTAGGACAAGCCTACCAAACACCGACGTCTATTTCACCGGTCTGGGACCCTCTGCATCCGTTAGTGGTTAGCGGTAGCGGGCGTCTGGCGGCGATTCAGACGTTAATCAAGGGAAGCGAGTCTTCGCGCGAAACGGATGCCGACTATACGGCGCTGTCGTTGGGTTTCACCTTGACGATCAACCAGACACTCAGCTCGTCCCCCGCCTACAAGCCGCAAACTATCGCCTCTGACTCCGTAGGCACACCAGGTCTCGACACCTGGTTTCAGTTAACACTGTACGTACCCGTTATTGGCCACCTAGGGCTTCAAGACGCTAGCAACGGGCCTTGGACAGCCCACCTGACGTGGTCACTTCTGGAACAAGACGAGGTCACCCCGGTTTTAGACAGCCAAGACCGTCCACTCAGTAACCAAGGCCCCGGTGATTACCCCGGGCTGGTCCTTTATCCTGGTCGTTACCTTCTGCACGTCATCAGCATGGATGGGCAGACCGGCGCAAGCTTTGGGTTGCTGTGGGAATACCAATAAAAAAAGGCCGACCCAACGGGCCGGCCACCCTCCAAAATCAGAAAAAAAGTCAAAACTTTAGTTAAGGGTAACAGGGGTAGGCGCAGTATCTAAGGCTGTCAATGAATTTGCCGAAGTCACCGACGACATCGCTGTTTGGGCAGGGAAGGTTGAGTGAATCCCACCGCTCGAACCTGACTGTCCAAACAATATATATACCTTGACATTTTGTCCCATCGCGGCGCCAGGACCCAGATCTGAATAGGGAATTTTCCATTTGTACGTTGCCACGCCGGCATTTGTTGCCGCCGTGCTGTACATAACAAAAGTTGCTGGCGTGCCCACTGCGGACTCTGTACCACCGCTCACGGACTTTTCAGAACCAACAGTAAAAGCCCCCCCCGCTGTAGCCCCCCGATAAGCGACCCAACCATAATCAAAGTTGGTGCCAACGTTGTCGGTAGTGATGCCCAATGTACCCCAACCCATAAGATTGGCCGTGACAGCCTCACCCCCCGTCAAGGAACCATCATCAACCAAAACGTAAATGTTATTGCCAACATCCTGAGGATTCATGATCGTTGACACATAAAGGTTGCTTCCATCGGAGGTTACGTAGGTGCTCGTAACAACACCACCCCAAGAACTGCCTGAGCCCGTTCCCAACGCAGTGCCCCACCCTGTCAGGGTAGCGGTGGCACTCATATCGGGAGCCGGCGGTGCCGCCGCTGTAATCGTTACGGACGTAGCGCCGGTAAGGTTTTGGGACACATTACCCACCGCCACGACACTCGTACCACTCAAGCCCTGGACCGCAAAAGTATAGGTGCCGTTGGTAGAAATAGGAACGCTAAACGTATACGGCGACGTCGACGAAGTTTGGGTAGAGCCGACTTGTACGCCCGAAGAATTAAACACATTCAGTTTAACGGTTGTCGCTCCATTGAGGTTCCGGGCCCCGGGGCCTGTGCCGTTGACCGTAACGGTTACATCGCGAGACGTTGTGGAACTAGACGCCGTTGAACTTACCGGACTCTGACAAGCCATAAATACCAAAAACGTGGCCGAAAGAATTGAAAGAATCTTTTTCATGTACTTCTCCTTTTTGAATAGATTACTGTGCCGTGACGCTGACTGTATAATTGGTCAGCTCGGTTAACTCCCCCAGCTCAATCAGATTGGGTGCGACGTAAGCCAAGCAAGCGTTACTTTTATCACCAACTTTCATAAAAAAACCTCCGAAACAGGGATAAATCACTGTAATGCCTACGTTAAAATTCTGTCAAGAAAAAAAACTCACGTGTGCAAACAATTGATTTGCGATCATTTTGCTATGCCAAAGGAAAATTGAAATAGATAAACAAATAACGTAGTAGAGGAAATAAATCGGGTCTTTTACCGCAACTTCGCATTAAGATTTCTTTAAGCTCCTCACCGCGCTTTTATGGCATAGTAATGGTTGTCATAGTCAAGAAAATCTTTTTGCCGCGGGGGGTTCACGATTAAAATCGCCGTTGTTAATACCAATGATCTTAAGGGAGGGGCCGCAAAAGCCGCCTACCGCCTCCACCAAGGTTTTCTCGACCTAGGGCTGGATTCCCACATGTTAGTGCAAGACAAAAAGTCTGACGACCCGACAGTGCTTGGCCCCCGCAGTGCCGGTGAGAAAGCTGTTATACGACTTAGGACTTTTCTTGACCAACTGCCCTTGGCGGCCTACCCCCACCGGGGTAGCGCGATGTTTTCGCCGGCCTGGGTACCGTTTAGCCCAGTATTGGGACGGCTACGAAAGCTAGCCCCCGATATCATTCATTTACACTGGGTTCAAAAGGGTATGCTCAGCATTAACGATTGGAAAAAGCTCCCCGGTCCCATCGTTTGGACACTTCATGATATGTGGGCTTTTACCGGCGGTGACCACTATGATTGTGATCAACAGTGTTTTACTCGCCAGTGCGGGCATTGCACAGCACTGGGTTCAAAACGCAATCATGATCTTTCTCAGCGCATTTGGCGGCAAAAACAAGCCGCCTGGAGACAGGTACCCCTCACTTTGGTAACCCCCAGTCGCTGGCTCGGTGAGCAAGCCAAGCGCAGTTCTCTTTTAGGGGACCGCCCCCTCCACGTGATTCCTAACGGTATTGATACCGAGCTATACCGCCCCGTGCCCAAAGACCAGGCCCGTTCTCTACTCAAGCTTTCGGCAGAACGAAAGTGGTTACTTCTGAGCGGTTTAGACCTCAACGAAGATCCCCGAAAGGGTTTCGATCTGTTGACCGAAACCTTAAACCTGCTCGCTTCGCGACGTTCCGACCTCGGCCTGCTCATTGCTGGGGCTTCTTGGTCACCCCATCAATTTCTGCAGGGTCTTGAGTGCCGGTTTTTAGGAAAACTCGAAGACGACCTCAGCCTCGTTCTGGCCTACAATGCCGCTGACCTGGTGCTCCTCCCCTCCCGCCAAGAAAACTTTTCGAACGCCATGGTTGAGGCGATGGCTTGTGGGGTTCCGGTAGCGGGTTTTCATATCGGTGGCAATCCTGATATGATTATTCCGGGCGAAACAGGGGTCTTAGCACCTCCGTTTGATACCAAAGCGCTGGCAAGCGGGATAGAAAAGCTTTTAAGCCATCCCGAAGCACTCCGGCAAATCGCGCACCAGGCCAGGAACCGAGCCGTCGAGGTTTGCTCTCTTCCCCAGGTGGCCCAGCGCTACTATGAACTTTTTGCTTCGTTGGAGGATTTTCATGCCTCAGGGCACACCCAGAAGGTTTCTTACCTCCCTCACGCCCCTTCTTATGCTGAGCCTGGGCTGTGCGCCGCCGCCCCCCCTGCCTGTGCGGGTAGTTCTTCAACAATGGGTTCCGGGGAGTCCCCAAACGGTTCTCGTGTCCAGCTTGACCAGGGGTCTACCCTTCACGCAGACTAGGTCGCCCGAGCAAGGAACTCTTCTGGTTTCAACGCCTGCCGTCGCGGTTAAAAATGCCTGGATGGACGCCCTCTTTGCACAAAATCGTCTAGTGAGTGTTAGTCTAATGTTCAATGCCAGTGAAGCTGACACTTCCCTGCTGTTTGAACTTCTTGGGCCCCGCATCGCCAAGGCTCAAACCTTAGAACCGGGTCATTTTTGGTACATTCCCTCCAGCCCCGAGACTCCGGGACAATATGTTTTCTGGGGCCCTTTCGACCACGGCTGGCGCTACCGCGACTGGCTAGGCCCCCCGCCGGCCGAGCCGTCGTCAGATGGACACACAGCAATTCACTCACAAGGAGCCCCGCTTGCCCACCCTCGCCGATAAATCTTCGCCTAGCTACCGTCGCGCCATCATCCTGATCGTGATGTTTGGAGTGATTAGTTTTTTTAGTGACCTGACCTACCAAGCAGGCCGAAGCCTCAATGGTCCTTTTTTGGCCCTGTTGGGCGCCGACGCCGCCGTGGTGGGCTTGGTGGCCGGTTTAGCAGAATTCTTAGGGTATGCCGTCAGGCTCCTTACCGGCAGTTTGGTCGACAAGAGCAAAGCCTACTGGGCATTTACCCTTGGCGGCTATGCCATGGTAGCTTCAGTTCCTCTGCTGGCCTTAAGCAGTACCTGGCAGATAGCGGCACTCTTTATTGTCTTGGAGCGTCTTTCAAAAGCGGTTCGCGCCCCCGCAAAAGACACAATCTTGTCGATGGCCGCGCGCCGGGTGGGCACTGGTTATGGCTTTGCCCTGCACAAAATCATGGACCAGGCCGGGGCTATTCTGGGACCGCTTCTTATGGCCCTGCTTTTGTCGGGGGTCCTTGGCCATACCCTTCATAACGCGGATAGCTACCGGCAGGCCCTCACCTGGTTGTGGATTCCCTTTGCCGTCATGATCGCGGCTGTGTTGTTTGGCCAGTCCCGGGCACCTAACCCCCAGGCCCTTGAGGTCGAACTCTCAGCCCACCCCTCCC
>JABEVK010000137.1 GCA_013044245.1 Spirochaetales bacterium
GCGGCGATATCACGAGCGATTTGATCTTTGCTCCCGACCATCAGAGTGCATTCGTCTTACGCGCTCGCCAGAATGGTGTTCTGGCAGGTTTAGCACCTGCCCTGACCGTATGGGCCTACTTAGATGAAACCGTCGAGCTCCAGGTAGCCGTTCACGACGGTGAACGAATTAGCTCGGGCACCGCTATCTTAGAGGTGCGGGGTCCGACACGTGCCTTGCTGACCGGTGAACGGACGGTTTTGAACTTTTTAGGTCACTTGTCCGGTATTGCCACGCGAACACGCCGGTTCGCCGACCTTGTTGATGGGACCAAGGCCCGGATTGTTGATACTCGCAAAACCCTTCCTGGGCTCCGTACTTTTCAAAAGTATGCCGTGACCTGCGGCGGGGGCTTCAACCACCGGCTTGGTCTGGATGATGGCGTACTGATCAAAGATAATCACATTGCCGCCTGTGGCTCACTCACCGATGCGGTGCAACGGGCTCGAAAAGCTCTAGGCCACACCGTTAAGGTTGAAGTCGAAGTCGATACCCTGGAGCAGTTTGAAGAAGCCCTGCCGCTCGCAGATATTATCCTTCTGGACAACTTTACCACCGCCGACATGGCAAAAGCGGTATCGCGTCGAAATAGCTTTTCCGGGGTCAAACCGCTCCTCGAAGCATCGGGAGGAGTGAACGAAACCACCGTACGTCCCATTGCGGAAACGGGGGTTGATGTGATCTCGATCGGAGCGCTGACCCACAGTGTTACCAATTTTGACTTTGGCTTAGATGCTTCTATTCCCCTGAGAACCCGCTCCGCCGTGTCCGTTTAAGCCGGGATACCGATCGTTCTCGGTTTTCTCGGTCAACGAGGTAAGTATGAACGGTTTCTGCCACCGACTCAGGGACACCTCCCCGTAGGGCAATTTCACTAGCATCAGCGGAGGCGAGCGCTTCCAGACTGCCAAACTCCTTCAAAAGAGCTCGGCTTCGTTTTTCCCCAATACCCGGTACCGATTCCAAGGTCGTCAATTTGAGTTGTTTAGAACGCAAAAGTTGATTAAACCCTGTAGCAAAACGGTGAGTTTCATCCCGCACCGCCTGAAGCACACGAAGCGCTGGCGAACCGCGAGGCAAGAGTACCGGATCACTGGTGTGGGGAAGAAAGATTTCCTCTTCCCGTTTTGCCAAACCGACGACAGGGATCTTGAGCCCTAAGGTTTCCAGAACAGAAAAGGCCGCATTGACTTGGCCCTTTCCCCCGTCAATCAAAATCAAGTCCGGTAAATCCTTATTCTCGTTGAGTAACCGGCTGTAGCGCCGAGCCACAGCTTCCTTAATTGACTGAAAGTCATCGATCGCGCCCTGAAGCGACTTGATATGAAACTTACGGTAGTTCTTCCGGTCAGGACTGCCATTCCAAAACGAAATGAGGGACGCTACCGGGTTTGTACCATCCAACTGGGCGATATCAAAGCCCTCAATCCGGTGAGGCATTTTTTCTAAGCTGAGGACCCGCTTTAACTCAATCAGAGCATGGGCGTTCCCCCCGGTTTCTAGGCGCTTCTTTAAGTCAATCCAGGCATTTTCTTTTGCCATGCGGAGAATGGCCTGATGACGTCCCCCTTCTGGGACAGTTAATTCTATTGTCGGTGACTTCTCCCGCAAAAATCGTCCTGCATTCTCTAGCTCAATGGGAAGAGAAAGGTAGATCGCTTCAGCGGGTACGGCACGGCTCGTGTAGTAGGACACCAAGAATTCCTCAAACGCTTCTTCCTCGCCGGAGTAGATTTCGGTTTGGAAAAGATCGCGTCCCAGCAACTTCCCGCCGCGCATCTGTAAGACGACGAACGTTGCGTGATTCCCCTCTGACGCCAAGGCGATGTAGTCACGTTGATCGGGATTCAAGTCAATAATCTTCTGAGCTTCTGCTAGCTCTTCTAACGCCTTAATGGTATCGCGCAGACCAGCGGCTGCTTCAAACTTCCATTCTGCACTGGCGGCCTGCATTTGGGCGTTCAAATCCTTCAAGAGGCCCGCAGTCCGGCCTGACAAAAGATTCCGCACTTTAAGAACGTGCTTGCGATACCCTTCGACATCCACCTTACCCACGCAAGGAGCCTGACACTTCCCCAAGTGATAGTAAAGGCACGGCTCTTTGCGCCGCCGAAGCGGCCCGCGACATTTTCTGAGAGGGAAAAGCTTTTCCGCCAGTTCTAGGTAAAGGTCCAGGTGCCGGATATTAGGAAACGGGCCAAAGTACTCACTGCCATCTTCTATCACGCGTCGCGTCTTGAACACGCGGGGAAATTCTTCTTTGGTCAGGCGAATTAGCGGGTAGGACTTGCCGTCCTTCAAGAGGATGTTAAACCGTGGCCGATGCTCCTTGATGAGATTATTTTCCAACAGCAAGGCTTCATACTGATTGTCGGTTACAATAAATTCGATGGAGTGGATGCGCCTGACCAACAGCTGGGTCTTCACATCCCGTCCGCCCATAAAGTACGATTTTACGCGATTGACAAGGCTTTTGGCTTTTCCAACGTAGATAATCGTCCCCTCGGTATCTCGCATGAGGTAAACCCCGCTTTGAGCAGGGAAGCTTTTTACAAGTTCCTTGAGTTCTTCTTGCTGGGACAATTGATCCAATTCCTTTCCTTGCCGATAATGTAACGAAAAGGCGGTGTCTCAGCCAACCGCTGTCGAGGTCTTGTGGCAAAACTTTACCGTACCTTGAGCTTACGTCTTGCGGTCTGTGTGGCCGCGCTTTTCCCTAGCGGGCTTACCGCGCAACAACTCAGCTTTGGCCGTGAAAACGGTTGGAAAGACTGGTCTCTGCAGGGTGTTGGCCTTGAACGGGACAAAGAAGGCTACATGGAGCTTACCTTGGCAAGCGGGGGTGGTACCCCGGACGCCAAGACAGACCTCTTGGCGCACTTTGATCACGGGTTGTTAGACGATTCTTCTGGCCATTATTTTGTTTCGGGGCCGACATCCGTGGCATCTCGCGTGTTTTCACACATTGGCGACGGTAGTGCGGTCTTTCATGGTCGAACGCCGATTGTGTATACGGCTGGGCAAAATGCTCTTTGGGGCCCTCATCAGGTGTGGGGCAGTTTTACTATTGAGTTTTGGCTCTACCCGACCGAAGGGGACGACGGCGAAACAGTCTTACAATGGCAGGGAACCCGTACTTCCGCTACACCCGAGCAGGGGCAATTATTCCGGGTTGCTTTCGAAGACTCCCATTTAGTATGGACCTTCCAAAACCTTTTTGAGCCCAGTCCATCGGCTCCGGCCGTTACCGTCCGCCTCAGTGGCGTCTCCACCCTGATTCCTGATCAATGGCACCACCACATGATCCGCTACGATGCAAACACCGGCCTCTTGGAATACCTCGTTGATGGGGTCTCAGAAGCGGTGACCTATGTCACGCCCTCAAAAACACAAGATGGATCTCCGTACACCATCATGACGGGACGAACCTCGGGCCAGCTCCTCGTAGGGCCACGGTACACGGGAGCTTTAGATGAACTTCGGGTGGAACGGGCTTGGGTCGAAACTCCTCAGCTTAACCGCTATTCTCCGGCTTCGGGCGCCGGAGCACGAGGAATAGCGCTCTCGCGCATCTTTGATTTGGGGATGCCTGATTCGCAGGTCCGTGCTATTCGCGTCAACTACCGTAACGTGGGAGCTTCCCAAGCACTTTTCTCGTACCGAATGGCCAACACTATCCGGTACCAATGGCAACCAGGCGGTCCAACGCTGAAAAGTCTTGCGTCCTCTCCGGCCACAGAAGAGTCCAGCTGGTTCCGCTTTGACCCGCATCAGCCCCTTGTGTCTCAAGCTGTGGGCGGTAAACTGCCCCAAGGCCGTTTTTTGCAGTTGCGTATTGAACTCTTGCCTTCAGGTACCAACGATGAATCTCCTCATATCCAGCGTCTTGTCGTGGACTATCAAAAGAACCTTCCTCCACCACCACCCGAAGCGGTCTTTTTAACTCCCGGTAATGGGCAACTGAAGGTGAGCTGGCGACCTGTCATGAAGGGCCATGTGGACGGCTACGTCTTGTTCTTCGGCACTTCACCTGGTGAATATTTTGGCACCTCGGCGGCGCAGGGTACGAGTCCTGTGGACGTTGGGAACGTGACGTCCTACACCCTCACCGGACTGATCAATGAACAAATCTACTATGTCGCTGTGGCAGCGTACCAAAAGATTCCTCGGCCGGAAAACCCCGGCACCTATGAGCGTCACCTCAGCCGGAATAGCCGTGAGGTCTACGCTCGGCCCCAAAGGACGATGCCATGACCGACCCCCGTCGGGCTGATTTATTAGCCCGGTCCCTTAGTGCCTACCATTCCCATGATTTTGAGCTAGCGGCAAATCTTTCTAAACAGTTGCTCTTGCTCGACGAGGATGACCCAGACGCACACATGCTCTTGGGAAGTCTTTATGGAAGGCAAGAACAGTATAGTCAAGCAATCAATCAGTTTTTTCGCGCTTTAGAAACCGCGCCGGACAACCCCGAGGCGTACAACAACATAGGGGTAATGTACCGTTCCTTAGGGCAGCTAGACCGCGCCAAAGAAGCCCTTGAAAAGGCCACCGAAATCGCCCCGACCAACGCGGGGGTCTGGTACAACCTTGGTAATGTTTTCAAACAGTTAGGCCAACTGACGGAATCTCAACAAGCGTACCTCCACTGTCTTGAGTTGAATCCGGGAAACGCCCTGGCGTACAACAACCTGGGTACGATCTACGAAGCTCAAGGTGACCTCGCTCAGGCTGAAGAGTCTTACCGAAAGGGCCTAGAAAGCGACCCCAACAACCCCACCTTGCGCTTCAACCTGGGGTTAATCTATCAAAAACGAGACGACCTACCCCAGGCCCGACAACTCTTTGAAGCGGCCCTGCGTTACCGCCCATCTTGGACACCAGGTATCAACAACCTCGCTGTGACACTACAAAAACTGGGAGAATCTCAGCAGGCCCAAGAGCTCCTTGAGGGTCTGGTTTCCGAAAAGCCTGAGAACGCTGAAGCGCTAAACAACTTGGGGATTTTACTCTTAGAAAAAGAGGATTTTGCGGGCGCTCAAACCCTATTTGAAAAGGCCATCGCCCAAAACCCCCGCTATACCCGGGCGGTACTCAACCTCGACCGGCTATACCAGAAACAAGGCCGTTTGGCCGAGTCAGTTGATCTCTTGGCGCGATACAGTTTGCTTGACCCTCAGCAGGTCGAGGTCCGCCTCCAATTAGGAAAGCTCCGGTTGCTTCAAAATTCGCCCGAAAAAGCCGAAGAGGATCTCTTAGCGGTTCTTAACCTACAACCGGATAACCTTGAGGCGCTCCGAACCCTGGGCAATCTTTACCTGCAAACAAAACGGGCCTATTTGGTTGAGAAGGTTTCGGAGCGAATTCGTCGGCTAGACCCCGAAAATGTCGATCTTCAGCTCGACTTGGCTCTCTTTCATGCCGGCGAGGGGGATACCGGGGCTGCCGTCGATGCTGTACAAAAGTTTCTCAAAGTACATCCGCAAGACCTCAATGCTCGACTCTTGCTGGCTCGGCTTTTGCACCAAATGGGTAAGACCAAAGATGCACTAAAGCGCCTTGAAGCACTTAACAAAGAGGATCCCCGAAACACTGCTGTTCTTACGGCGCTGGGACAAATCTTTCGTGACACCGGCAACCAAAAAGCCTCGCTTGAAGTTGCTGACACCCTCTTATCTTTACAGGGGCAACCATCCAACGAAAACCTCGATGCTATGATGGACACCATCGATTTTTACGAGCAGGCCGCCGAGAGTCTGACCGACGAGGTGCGAGCAACCTGGGAACAGAACCTACGCAAACTTGCCCAACCGGTGCACGAAAACACGCACCTCGAAGAGGTTCAACCAGAAGACATGCTGGTCGAAGAGCCTGCCTGGATGACGGCGGGTATTAACGACCAACAACCCTCCTTGCTCGATTTAGGCGACCTTAACCCCGCCATCGTGTTAGCCGAGGACGAAGAAACCGTCAAAATCTATGATACCGACGAGATTATTCCTCAATTTGTCGAGGAGGAAGAGGAGGAGCTCGTCGCCGAAGTCTATCCTGGCACAGGACCTAGCCCGGCACCGTTTCCGCCAGCCAATCCACCTTTGCCCCCAACCACTCCACCGTTTCCGCCACCTCAAGCTCCGCCACCTCAAGCTCCGCCACCCCAAGCTCCGCTTCAGCCAGCGCAGCAGCCTCAGGTACCGCCTGTTATCCCTGTACCCTATCCGTATCCTTTTCCGCCCTACC
>JABEVK010000138.1 GCA_013044245.1 Spirochaetales bacterium
GTATGAATGACCAGCCGGGCGTACGCCCGATAAAATTCGTTCAACGACGATTCTGCGATCATAAATTCCTCACTCTTGCTATAGCGGCAGTTCTCTAAACGTATTCATCAAACTTACTGTTAATGAGGGGGAAAGAACAGAGCAACGATTTCTAAGCCGATCATCAGCACTACAATGAGTTCCAAAAGAACCATCGTCCGTTCAGAACTGTCCGATTTTGTCATCGTGTAGATGTTTTCTAACAGCTCAAGACGTCGTTCGATGTTGCGCTTCCAGCCTTGAGTGTTGAACATGAGGCATAGGTGGTCATACACCTGTTCAAGATAATAGTCGCCGATAATACGCGAAGAGTTTTCAAGATTTTCAAGGAGAAATAACGCATCCAACCTTAGGCCTTGCAAGCGACCTATCTTTTGTGACAGGCGGCTTAACGACCGCAGGGGGTTGAGTTCAAACCGTGCGCGATTTTTGCCTGTGCGCCGCAAAACACGGCTGGCCTCGTCCAACCAGCTGTCGAGCAGTTTGTCTAGAACTCGCAATTCTAAAAGCTGATAGTTTGCGTGCTCCAAAATCAAAACAAGGTCTTCGTAGTCCCGCCGAGGGTTGATGAGGAACGCTCGGTCCAAATCAAAAATGGCTAAGTCATCTTCGTGAAACGAAAAGGGCGTTTTGAGCGTCAGGTTAACCTGTGAGGCGTGCAGCACGTCATCGGGGTCTTCTCCTAAAAGAAAAGGCGCCAAGTAGGCTTGATGCTCTTCGACAAAACCAGCAGGATCCCTGACCGGGTCCACTAGACAGAATAACCGGTATTGTTCGCGTTCAATTTTATCGGAGGCTTCGGGATCGAGGGCGATTAAATCGTCAATCTGGTCACGAAACTGGCGGAATTGGGCGTGAATGAGCTGGTCGGTGGTGAGTTCTCGTCCTTTTTGGGACAGGGGAGTGTGGCGAATTCGGTGAAGTTCTGTTAGCTCCCCTGTGATATTAAGACGACACTCGAGGGTGATGACCCCTTCTTCATAGACCTTGGCTTGCAGAATGACCGAGCTCCACCCTTCGGGAAGTTCAAGGTCACCACTTTCAAGGGGAACAATTAGGGGGAGGGGGAGCAGTAAGGATTCAGGAGTATCTCGCCACTTTTGAAACGAAAGTGGCCTGGCCGCAGGAAAGCGCTGGGCCACCGCTTCAACCTGCACGGCACGGCCCACATCATACAGGGTTTGAAAGATGATTTCAAAATGTTGTTTCATAAAGCCACCAAATCGTCGCTAAAAGGAGGGGCCTTTTCCCATAAACGACGGACACCAGAATTGCCTACCGTTAAAAGGCCGGGATCAGCCAAAAAAACGGCCTCGACATCATCACGAGCCTGAACTAAAAGCTCAAAATCACGAGCTAAATCGGCTGTCCTAAGCTTTAGGTAACCGGATTGCCGAACCCCCGTTAAATCACCAGGTCCTCGCAATTTTAAGTCCTCTTCGGCGATTTGAAAGCCGTCGGTGGTAGACATCATGACCTTAAGACGCTGTTTGCCCACCTCCGTTAAGTTTTCGCTGTAAACCAGAAAGCAAAAGCTGGCCAACGTCGAACGTCCTACCCGCCCCCTGAGCTGGTGGAGTGCAGATAACCCAAAACGCTCAGCATGTTCGATCACCATGCAGGTGGCATTGGCGACATCGACGCCCACTTCGACCACACTGGTAGCGACGAGAACTTGAATTTTGCCTGCAGAAAACTCTTCCATGACTCGCTTTTTGTCGTCGTCATCTACCCGCGAGTGGACCATGGCAACCGTGAATTCAGGAAAGATGTTTTCGGCAAGGTACTTGACCATTGTTTCTGCGTCTTTCAGGTCAAGACTTTCACTCGATTCGATGAGGGGGTACACAAAGTAGGCCTGGCGACCAGCTTGAAGCTCGTGCCGGACAAATTCGTAGACCTTGGTTTGGTTGCTTTGCTTTGCGGTATGCGTAACAATTGGTTTTCGCCCCAGGGGCATGGTGCGGATTACCGAGGTTTTGAGGTCACCAAAGGCAGTAAGTGCCAGGGTTCGGGGGATCGGAGTGGCGCTCATCAGAAGCAAATCCGGGAGCTGACCCTTTTGAGCCAGAGCTTGTCGTTGAGAGACCCCAAACCTGTGCTGTTCATCGATGATCACGTAGCGAAGATTCTTAAAGCGAATGTCTGTAGAAAACAAGGCATGAGTGCCAATCACAAAGTCAATGTTGCCCTCGGCTAGGGCCTCCCGAACACTGTTGCGGCCCGAGGCCCGGAGGTTACCTGTCAAATAGGCGACCCGCACGCCAAGTGGATCTAAGAGGCGCCCGGCGTTTTCGGCATGTTGCAAGGCCAGAAGTTCAGTGGGAGCCATGAGGGCGCACTGATACCCGGCTTCAATGAGCGGCAGGGCCGAAAGAAAAGCGACGAGGGTTTTTCCCGAACCAACATCACCTTGAAGCAGTCGCCCCATGGGGCGGTCGGATTCTAAATCGGTGACAATTTCGTCAATGACCTTGTCTTGGTCAGGGGTGAGCTCGAACGGAAGTCGCAACAGGAGTTCTTTCTGTAACCGGCGCGAAAAGGTCTGCCCTGGACGCAGCGAGACTGCTTGGGACAACGGTCGACGGCGTACAGCGGTTTGCAGGTGAAAGAGTTCCCGGTAGGCTAAGTGATGGTACGTCTGAGCTCTTTGCTCAAGGTTTTCGGGAAAATGAGCTGACCAGAGAAGCTGTCGCAAAGGGGGGATACGATATTTTTCGATCAGAATGGCCGGTAGGTCGTCTTCTAACCCTACCACAAACAGCTGAAAGGTTTGAGCCACTGCTTTGGCGAGACCTGTTTGAGTCAGGTGCCCTGCCAAGGGATAAAGGGGTTCAAGCTTTCCCACCTGTTCCAGAGGGTCGCCGAAGGTACGGCCTTCGGGCGGGGGTTCAAGCTGAAAAGACGAAACTTGAGGGTGCTGAAACTTAATCTCTACGGTGCCCCACAGCCATCCAGAGGCCCCCACAGGGTAGATTTTTTCCAAAAAGTTGCGGTGATAGCAAGGAATTTCCGCCTGTGTCCCCTCGCGGTCAACAATCAACAGCTTGAGGGTTCGTCGGGAGGGGGGGCCAAACCAGTCATGGTCAGTGACTTGCACCAGGGTGTTGACGTGAACGCCCGAGACTAGGGCGGTGCGCAGGGTAACCTCGTCCTTACGATTGACGTGGTCACGCGGAAAGTGCTGAAGCAACTTTCCGCAGTCGGTTACCCCGAGTTTGGCCAGGTCACGAAGTGCAGCAGGCCCTACCCCAGACAGCCGAGTAAGCGGGACCGTTAGTTCGCCAAGAACCATAACGTTCCCTTAAAAAGGAAGGTTGATGATCCACGAGGTCGCGTAGGCCACCCCCACGGAACCGCCCACCAGGAGAACAGCAAAAATGATCGTTGAGCCAATCAACAAGTAGGGGTAGGGACGTACCCGGCGTTTTGTCATTGGTGCCATCACAAACTGAGCGACAGGCATGATCACCGAATCGACTAAATCCCAAACTAGTTGACCACTCCAACGCAGTCGCAACGAGAGGTAGCGAATGAGGCTTAACACCAAAAAAAAGAGGAGAAAATATTGTAGCGCTCCCCATAGAGCTTGCACAAGAATAGCAAGCACTATCCCCACGGTCAGCCTTCCGGTTTGACTGACAGTCTGAAGGATGTTAGCCACAAAACTGACGAGGAGAATCGCCGCGAGCGGAGAAAAGTCAAACCTGCCGAGGGTCATCCACCGAAAGCGGCGGAAATAATTCAGGTAGGGGTCACAAATCCGCCCCAGAAGCCGGAGTGCTGGGTGCCGAGGATCTAAAGGAAACCACCCGCTGAGGGTACGTAAAAACAGAAGGATCAGGTAGATCCATAGCAGTGATGCCGTCAGGCCAAAAAGAAAAAGCAGAACTCCGGTCATCTCATACTCCTGTTGTTCGATCAAACCACGGAAATTCCGCTTTATTATAATGATATATGCCCAGTCTTGCCAGACTCAGTCCCGCCAGACTGCCGCCGCCCAAGCTTGAGTTTTGTAACGCTCTAAAGCGGCATGGGTATCGGCTACGTGAAGTTGGGGTGGACAGCGTATCACGGTTTCAGAGCTGCTATCAGGAATATGAAGGATCAGGGGGCTGGTGCCAGGCATCTCTAAAAAGAAATCGCGGATTTGCTCGATTTCTTCGTCGACCCAGCTTTTTTCGGGAACCCGGACATGGACGGTCAGCGAGCGTACCAGCTTCAGGTTTTCGGGCGGCAAGACTGAGCGTACCGACAGCGTTAGTTTTTCTTCGTCGCGAATCTCGATGCGGCCTGTAAAACCGAGGATAGAATCATTGACCAAATACGGCTCGGCTTGTTCAAAGGCTTTTTGAAACAGCAAAATGGGAATCGATCCGCGAAAGTCTTCTAAAACTGCGCTACACATTTTCTTTCCGCTTTTGCTGAATTTAATGGAAACATTGCGCAAAAGCCCCAAAACTTGATCAGTTGTGTCTTTTGATGTGGGCTGAGGGTCTGCCAGGTTGACGGTCGAAGTCTGTTTCCATTGCTCGTACCAAGGGTCTAGGGGGTGGCCCGAGACATATAAGCCGAGGTTGGTTTTCTCAAAATCAAGAAGTTCCTTGGCGGCCCATTCGGGAAACGGCGTTAATTCAAGAATGGGCAGACTGTTGGGTTCGGCGTCGAATAAGCCGGTTTGGCCAAAGGCCGATTCTTCTTTGCGTCTGGTAACCCAATCGAGCATCTTATCGAGATTGTGATACAGTGTGGCGCGGTTTGATCCAAGGCCGTCAAAGACCCCACACTGAATTCCTGTTTCAAGCACGCGCTTGTTGACAGCCTTGAGGTCGATGCGCTCTAGAAAATCCAGAAAGTTTGTAAACGGACCGCCTTTGACCCGAGCGGAAAGAATCTCTTCAACAGCCCCCGCTCCGATATTTTTGACGCCTTGAAGACCAAAGATGATGTTGTTGTCAACAACGGTGAACAATCGTTCGCTGGTATTGACATGCGGGGGGAGAATGCTGATTCCTAGGGTTTTTGCTTCATGAATATAGGACGCCATCTTCTCCTGGTTGTGCATCTCGTTGGTCAAATTGGCGGCCATGTACTCAGCGGGGTAGTGTGCTTTGAGGTAAGCCGTTTTGTAGGCCAGTACGGAATAGGCCGCCGCGTGACTTTTGTTGAAGCCGTAATTGGCAAAGGGCACCAGATAATCGAAAATCCGTTTCGCGGTTTCGCGGTCATAGCCTTTTTTGGCGGCACCTTCGAGAAAGATCGCCTCTTGTTTTTCCATTTCATGGGCTTTTTTCTTACCCATGACGCGCCGCAAGAGGTCGGCTCCTCCCAACGAATAGCCCCCGATGATTTGGGCGACTTCCATAACCTGTTCCTGGTACACGATGACGCCATAGGTGTCTTTCAAACAATCCTTGAGGTCAGGGTGAAGCCACTTGATAGAATTAGGGTTTTGCTTGCCCTGAATGAAGTTGGGGATCTCTTCCATAGGGCCGGGCCGAAAGAGCGCATTCAATGCAATGAGGTCTTCAATGTTGCTCGGTTTAGCTAGCCTAAGAGTTTGCTGCATCCCAGACGATTCAAACTGAAAAACGGAAGAGGACTTACCTTCGCACAGCATGTGAAAGGTCTTTTCGTCGTTCTCAGGAATATCCTCTTCGTTGAGATGAATTCCTTTTCGTTCGATTAACTTCAAAGTGTTTCGCACCACGGTTAACGTGGCTAAACCGAGAAAGTCCATCTTAACCAAACCGCACTCTTCAAGCTGGTCCATGGTGAATTGAGTGGTGATCTGGCCCGTCTTGGGGTCTCGGTACAGCGGGACAAAATCGGTAAGGCTGCTTTTACCAATAACGACACCGGCGGCGTGCGTACTGGTGTGGCGCGAAAGACCCTCGAGACGTAACGCGGTGTCGAAAAGTTCCTGGTACTTACCTCCTTGACGGTAAAAGCTCAACAGTTTGTCATGGTTTTCTTGCCAGCCGTTTTCGACATACTTTGAATCCAGAGGTTCAGTTATCAAAGTCTTTAGGCTGATTTTGGGATCTTTGGGCACCAACGAAGACAATAGGTTAGACTCAGCAAAACTGAATCCGAGAACTCGGGCAACGTCTTTGATCGCTGCTTTGGCCTTGAGTGTACCAAAGGTGATGATCTGACCGACTTTATCCTCACCATAGCGGCGCGTAACGTAATCAACCACCTCCTGCCGTCGATCCATACAAAAGTCAACGTCAAAGTCAGGCATCGAAATACGTTCGGGGTTCAAAAATCGTTCAAAAAGGAGTTTATACTTGAGTGGTTCAATATCGGTGATACGCAAGGCGTAGGCGACAATGGAACCGGCACCGGAACCACGGCCCGGCCCGACGGGAATGTCGTGATCCTTTGCCCAGCCAATAAAGTCGGCAACAATCAGAAAGTAGCCCACGAAGTCCATCGAAATGATCACCGATAGCTCGTAATCCTGGCGGTGGATAATTTCGGGGGTTAGGGTCGGGTAGCGTTTTTTTAAGCCGTTGTTGGACAACCACACAAAGTATTGAGTGACGGCAAGATTCAGGCGTTCCCCAGCTTCGGGAGTTTTTAATAGAGGGCGAAGCCGCTCTAGGTCTTCATCGACTTGCTTTTGACCGTTTTGAGCAAAATCTCCAGGAACTTCAAACTTTGGTAACAGCGGCCCCGGGAGTTTCATCTCCATCGAACACGCCTCGGCGATTTTGAGGGTGTTGGCAAGAGCCTCGGGGACGTGAGCAAACAACCTGGCCATTTCGTCGGGACTTTTGACATAAAATTCTCCACTGCCAAAGGTCATTCGCTTTAAGTCGGTTTTCTTTTTGCCGGTACCTATACACAAAAGCGTATCTTGAGCATCTGCGTCTTCGGGGTCGATGTAGTGACTGTCATTGGTCGCGACGAGTGGAATTCCTAATTCCCGACCAAGGGCGATTAAAACCGGGTTTACCTGACGTTGTTCATCAATTCCGTGGTCTTGAAGTTCGAGATAATAGTTTTCGGGGCCGTAGAGTTCTTGGAATTCCCGGGCTCGGCGTTTGGCATCGTCAAGCTTGCCAGCCAGAATTAACCTCGGGATTTCTCCGGCCAGGCAGGCCGACAAGCAAATCAAGCCTTCGTGATGTTTGGTTAAAAGCTCCCAATCCACCCGAGGTTTGTAGTAAAAGCCTTCGGTGTAACCGGCACTCGATAAAAGGGATAGGTTATGATAACCCTGGTCGTTCTTGGCCAAAAGAATGAGATGGTAGTACCGGTGTTCGTTTTCTTCTTTTTCCCGTGAAAACCGACTACCGGGAGCCACATACAGCTCACAGCCGATGATGGGCTTAATACCAGCCGCTTTGGCTTCTTTCCAGAACTTGAGGGCTCCGAATAAATTGCCATGATCGGTGATGGCAACAGCCGGCATGCCGAGATTTTTGGCCTTAGCCACTAAGCGCGAAACACTGGCTGACCCGTCTAACAACGAAAAATCGGTGTGGCAGTGCAGGGGAACATAGGACACTTGTGGTTGATCACTCATAAAATGGTCGCTCCTAAAAGGCTACTCACCATGGCTACGGCGACACGCGCTGTTTGATTTTTCGTATCCAAGATGGGGTTAACTTCGACAACGTCGGCACTGGTGACGCGTTGCGTTTCGGCAAGACTCTCTAACAAAAGGTGGAGTTCTCGGTAAGTGAGACCTCCTGGAACAGGCGTTCCCACTCCCGGGGCGGTGTCCGGATCTAAAACGTCGATGTCTAGACTGACATGCCAATCCGTCTGAGGCTCCATGACCTGGCGTACCCTCTGGGCGATTTCGGCCATGCCCCAGCGATCAATATCTGCCATGGTAAAGACTTTAATACCAGAGTGCTTCAAATTGAGTTTTTCACCGGGGTCAAGGTCGCGAACTCCCACCAGGACGACTTGTTGGGGCAGAAGTTTGGGGCTAGGGCCGTAAAGTTTGGTCAGAAGCGGATGCCCCCAACCGCAGGAGGCAGCGAGACTCATGCCGTGAATATTCCCCGAGGGGCTGGTTTCGGGGGTGTTGAAATCGGCGTGAGCGTCAATCCAGATGAC
>JABEVK010000139.1 GCA_013044245.1 Spirochaetales bacterium
CCTGGTTGGTGGAAGGCGGCCAAAGGCCCTGCCTACCAGGTACTCGTCTACTCGTTTGCCGATTCGAACGGCGACGGATGGGGTGACCTCAAGGGTCTTACCCAACACCTCGACTATTTGAATGACGGGAAAGGTGCCCAAGGTCACAGCTTAAACGTTTCGGTTATTTGGTTATCCCCGATTTTCCCCGCCGATTCGTACCATGGGTATGATGTCGACAATTACTTCGCCATCGACCCCAAATGGGGAACGATGCAAGATTTTGAAAATCTTGTCGCGGAGGCCCACAAACGAGGGATCAAAGTCATTTTGGACATGCCTTTTAACCATACGGGCCGAGGCAACCCCTGGTTTCAATCGTTTGCCAACAACCCCAAAGGTCCCTACGGTAATTGGTACATTCAAAAAAATCCCAAGGTGACGTACGGCTATGGCGAAGGCGGTTGGAATACAACCTATGATGAAGATTCAAACCCCGTGGTCTACTATTCTTCGTTCTGGGCGGGAATGCCCGATTTGAACGCATCAAATCCGCAAGTAATTCAAGAATACCACAAGATCCTTAAATTCTGGTTAGAACGCGGGGTCGACGGCTTTCGTTTTGACGCCGCTAAGTTTATCTTTAATGGTGGAAAGTACCCTCGCGGTACCCCTACGGTCAAGATGAACAACGAATTTTGGTCAAGCCTGCGGTCATACGCCCGGACGATCAACCCCAATGTCTTCTTTCTTGGCGAAATATACTCCTGGTCAGTTCCCGAACTAGCGGCCTATGCCGATAGCCTGGACAGCGACTTTGATTTTGCCGATGCCCACACGATGATTAACATCATTGGGGGAGGAAGCTTCAGCGGCCTTAATTCGATGGAAAAATCGAGCTTGGCAATCTTTGATCAACACCCCAACTTTACCCCTTCAACACTCCTCACCAACCACGATCAAGATCGACTGATGAGTCAGCTCATGGTGCTAACCGGTCAGGACCCTGTCTTTAGTTTACAACTCAATAAATTTGCCGCCGCCGTCGAACAAACTCTGCCAGGTCTGCCGTGGGTCTACTATGGCGAGGAACTCGGTATGATCGGCGCTCGGTACATGAACGATGATGTGGCGCGTCGTGATGACTTTATTTGGAACAATGATCGGGGATCTCCCCCGAATCCCACCTGGGCCATTAGTAACGGGCACGACGCGGTTGACCAAAACGATAACACTCCCTCGGTAGAAACTCAAAATAAAGACCCGAAATCCCTTTTGAATTTTTACCGGCGATTATCCGATTTACGTGTCGCCAGCCCCGCGATCCAGGGGGGAACCTATCAACCGATTACCTGGGATAACTTTACAGCCAATGAAATGTACGCTTATGAACGGGTTGCCCCGGCCCAAACCGTGCTCGTTGTTCATAACATGGACACTCACAGCCCCCAATTACCCCTGCCTGCTGGGTTAAAACTGGTTCCGTTTTGGAACTCAGTTGAGGGTTTGCTGCCAACCGGCCAAAAGGTGATCAGCGGTCAATTAACAATTCCCGCTTTGCAAAGTACTGTTTGGGTAGTTGAAAAGTAGAAGCTAAAAAAAGCAAAAATTCGTGATTACATGCAAACGAGTTTGTGTCTATTTCTTCTCACGACATAAGCTCGTTTGCATCATGTTATAGACTCAATCACGACGAGATATAATCACAAACTTTTAAATTTTGATCACTGTTTGCGGGGTTTGTTTTTGAAGCGGCTCATATAGACCATAATCACTCGTAAACCTAACAGCAAAGAATAAGCAACCATGGCAACGGCCATCCCCCATTGAGGAACTAACCCACCAAAGATGGCAGCAATCAACCCTGGCCCTGCCGTCACGCAGGCCACCGTTTTTAACGAAGGCCAATAGCCAACACGACGCCGTTCGCTGGGTGTTTGCCAACCAATTCGCAGACCAGACATAGCCAAGAACATCCCCAAAATCAAGACGAAGATTAAATTCTGCAACAGCATCAAAGCAAAGATACTTAAAAATGCACCAGGCACCTCTACCGTTGATAACGCGTACAGGGAACCTTTCACAAAGTTGGTAAAGGCGTCAAAGTTTTGCGAGAGTTTCAACAGGCCTGTTTGATCAATGCCGTCAAGCACCGCCGCAGGGCCGTTGACAGAAAAACTTCCTGACTGGATAAGAACGCGCTGACCAGCAAAGGCAAGGTAAGGAGGCGTAAGTTTGTCAGACGCGCCTTTTTCAAACGCAATCGTCCAACCATTGAAGGTAATCTTTTCAGGAGTAGAAGGTGTTTTAACCAGCTGGCCCTTTTGAAAGGCAATACCATCCCCTTCATGGGCAACCGCCAGCCAAGCAGAACCCAAACCTGGGTAATGCGTGCTTTGACCGTTTTCTACACAAACAGTATAGCGGCTTAACATAAAAGGAAAAGCCGCCATTAAGGAACTGAGAACCAAAAAAAGAATCGCCAAGATCGCGGGTGCATTACCGCACTCGCGAGCATCGGCATTAAATAACTGAGCGCGGAGCGCTGTCCGCCAGAAACTGGACTTTGCCAAACTTTAACCCTTATCGGCTCCTGATGTTAATCCGTAAATGATGAACCGTTGGCTGAGAAGGTTGACGATGACAATGGGAATTGTCAAGAGTAAGCCTGCCGCCATGAAGTTCAACGGGTTATACATCAAGGTCTCATAAGGGTCAGTCATGCGGAAGATCGTCAAGGCAACGGTATCGGCACGACCGGGGGTTAACAACTGTGACGGGATGATGTAGTCAAGCCAAGGTTGCATAAAGGCGTTAACCGCAACAAACCCTAAAATCGGTACAGAAAGCGGAAAGATAATTCTAAAAAAGACAGTTAGGTTTGAGGCGCCGTCTATACGTGCCGCTTCATCAAGCGACATAGGGATATTACGCATAAAGCCACGAATCAAATAGATGTTGTACGGGACCGCCGAAGCCACATAGAACGTAACAAAGTACAAGGGCTGGTTCAACCAACCAAAGCTTTTAAAGATCAGGAACAAGGCGATCATTCCCATAAACGACGGGAACATTTGCAATAACAAAAGGACGACCAATAACGGACGGCGGCCTTTAAAGCGAAACCGCGAAAACACGTAAGCCGCCATAGTCGAAAAGATAACCACGACGAAGGTGTTGAGCACCGCCACACTCAGCGATCGCAAAAATGAAGCCACAAAATCTGAGGTTGGTTGTGTGCTCTGGCTTTTATAGGTGAACAAGTACGCGTAATGTTCCCACGTAAAATGTGAAAAGTCAGGAATCAAGCTAACACCCGACAACAACTTTCCGGGAGTAAAGGAAGCCAAAATCATCCACAAGAGGGGGATGATAATCATCAAGGTTGCCAAGGCTAACCAGGCATGGACAAAAATGCTGCCCAAAACACGGCCGCTTCGAGCCGCCCTTGTACGGGGATGGAGTTGAGATTGTGTCATTCGTTGCCCCCTTCGTCTTTGAAGGATTTCGATCGGACCATGTTAAAGACAGAAAAGGCCCCGACAATTAAGAAGATAACGATCGAGTAAACCGCCGCGACATTGAATTGCTCGAAGCCTTTGGTAAACGACAGTTTGTAAATCCACGAAATCAAGATGTCTGTTTGCCCTGGCAAGGCACTGGCAATAATCTTCATGCTGTTGGGAATCTGACTGGGTTCCCAGGCAGGCCCACCACCGGTTAAGAAGAATACCGCACCAAAGTTGTTGAAGTTAAAGCTGAAGGTCATGATCAAAGCTGGCACAGTAGCCGAAAGGACCATGGGTAAGGTAATCGACCGGAACCGCTCAAAGGATGAAGCACCATCGACTTCGGCGGCTTCGTACATATCTTTGGGGATGGCTGACAAAATACCAATGATCATCATCATATGGTAGGGGGCCCCAAACCACAAGTTTACCAGCACGACGACAGTCTTTGCCAACGCGCCGTTGTAAACTTGAGTAAACCAGAAGATCGGCTGATCGGGGTGACCTTCCAAACCGATAGAAGCGAGGAACTGAGTCACTGGCTGCATCAAGTGTGTGGCAAACAACAGCTGGTTAGCTAAGCCGTTGGTGTCAAAAACGTTTTTAAACACCATGAGTACGATCAACTGCGGCAAAGCCCAGGGCAAAATCATAATAGCCCGCCAAAACTTTCGCCCTTTCACGAGCGGTGATTCCACCACCATGGCGTTGATAAAGCCTAAAGCAAAAACCGTAAAGCTGGACATAATCGCCCAGAAAACCGTCCAAGCAAAAATTTGGCCAAAGATCAACAACCAAGACGGGTCGAGCACAAGGAAGCGGAACGTGTCAAAGCCGACCCAATGAACCAAATTTTGACCGACGTGAACTTTGTAGGTGTAGTCCGTGAATGCCAAAAGGAATGTAAAGGCAAAGGGAATTACGGTAAAGAATAAAATCGCCACAAAGGCTGGCGCCGACACAATGTACGAAAACAACGTGTGCCAGATCCGTGAAACAAACTTGGTAAACGGCTCAACTTCGCCCGTCGTTTCATAGTCGACTCGCGATAGGTAGGCATCCATCATTCCCAAGACCCAAAGGAATGCCGCAATCAAAAGGATGATTAGCGCAATTAACCCGTTACCGATGTAGTTAACCGAGTTATCAGCCGTAAGCCAGGTACTGGTTTGATCAAATAAAACAATTTTTTTACCGGCATATTGATCACCAATTACTAATGAACCCAACGAGAACAAGCCCCAAAGTCCTTTGGTAAAAAACCCACCAAAGTCACGAAAAGGGTAAGTCGGTTTACCTTTTTGGTACGCGTAATTAGGATATTGATAGTGATGCACAAACAACGCCATCGCCGCGGCCGCAGTTTGCGCTGAAAGGTCGTTTGTGGTTTTGGCTGTGGGCGTTACCGCTGGGGAAGAACTCGGGCCATACATATCCGACGAACTCGAAGAAGAATTTGTCGAGCTAGCATGAGAGGCCGTACTTTCACTGGAACTAGCGGGGCCGTACAAGTCTGCGTCAGACGATTTTTTGGCTGAGGCCGGCTTCGTGGCCGGTGGAGACGCCTTTTTAGTCGGAGTGGAATCACCATACAAATCCGTTGAGCTCGAAGAATTGGACGAACTCGTGGAATCCCCATACAGATCTGAGGACCCCGAGGCTTTGGAGCTAGAAGTATCTTCAAGCGCGCCCAAAGAGTGCGCTACCGGATGAGGTTTTTGCGGTGCAGGTTTAGCCGCCGTCTGAGCGGCCTTTTGAGCTGCCGTTTGACTAAGCGCTTGAGTCTCCATAGCTTTTTGAGCAGGAGATGCGGCCGGGGGGGCTGGCAACGTAACTTTATGGGTCTCAATGGCCCACCAGCGATCCCAGTGGGAAGTTGAAAGTTCTACCCCGATCAACAGCACCGGGATAGCCAACCAAAGGAGACCCTTGAGGACTTGTTTATTAATAAACTGTCCTAGCCCAGGAAGGACAAAAGACGCTACAGCAGAGACTCCCGCCATAGCTGAAAAAGGCCTTCTGGGTTTTGCCGAGGAAACGGCGGACGAATCTTGCGATTTCACAAAAACCCTCACAAATAAAGTATGAAGGAGGGACGCCGCCCCTCCTTCTCTAGTGTAATGCTACTTGTTATTGTCCGCCAGCCACTTTTTAGCCAACGTAACAGCTTCCGCTTGACCTTCTGCGGGAGTCTTTTTTCCATCCCAAACGTCAGAATAGATCTGACCCATAGGAATATTGTAGTAAACATCCATCGCCTTGCGGTACTGATTGTTAGGCAGGAAGTAAGCCGGTTCCGGATAGCTGTATTGGAAAGCCTTAGCCATTTCTTCTTTCACCCAGTCGTTACCGTAGCTAACGCTGATGGGCGAATTCTTGCGGAGCGCCGGGAGGTAAGACGACGTCTTAATCATCGTTTCCATCGCTTCGCGGGTATACAACAGGCGATACAGTTCTTCGGCCGCGGAGGGGTAGTGGGTAAAGCCGTTAACAACAAAGCCTTTCGTTCCCACAAAGGGTGTCAGACGATTCCCCTGCCAGGTTGGCATCGCGGCAAAGCCCAGCTTGTAGTGGCCTTTTTCCATGGCGCCTTTCACGTCCTGCCAGGTCCCTACTAAACTAAAGGGAGCAGTTTGGTTATTTAACCAGTCATCCCAGTTATTCAAACCGGTCATCGAAGAACCAGGAATGCGGCGGCCATTGGCCAGCACCCACAAGTCAGCCTTCGAGGCTTCTTTAATAAAGTCGAGGCCGCCACGGAACGAGGCTTTTTCAAAGCCAGGGTCCAGAGGGTTGCCGTCGCCATAAATTTCCCAACCGTCAGCGGTCAAACTCGGGTAGGCCGACCAAACCTCGGTCAGCGACATGGGGAACACAATGTTCACATGCTTGCCACGGTAGAAGGGCCTATCGTTTTTCCACTTTTTCGCTAAAGCAAAGATTTTTTCCCAAGTATTGAATTCGCGGGGCAAGTTAACATCATCAGTTCGTACACTGTAGCCCAGCTTTTCGAGCATGGTCTTGTTGTACGCAAATACCATGCCGTTGTAGGCCAACGGAATGTAGACGTACGATCCCGCAGGGTTGGCATTCTCAAAAAATGGTGGCTGAGTAACATGTTGCCCTAGCCAAACCAAGTGAGGGTCAAGCGCTAACAGCGACTGAGCGTTGCGGGATACTTCGCTATCGATCGCCAAAACGACATCGGCAAAGCTATCTTGAAGCTGGCTGATCTTGTCAGTTGCTCCGGTAGCATCGGCGTGAATATAAGTAACGGCACCCTGATGGTTGGGGTGTGCTTTGTTCCACATGGCGACAATGGCCGCGCCCCAGGCGTCCGAATCAACGGCCACGCTGATTTTGGCGCCCGGCTCAATCGCGAAAGAATGGGTGCTGTCAATCCAAACCGGCGCAGACTGGCCAAAAGCGGCTGCCGTCAACATTAACGACACGAAAACTGCGAGAATGATTTTCATGCGCTCTTACTCCTTTGCAAACGTTTGTATATTTGCTAAACCAGTGTAGCTGGATATGACGTTGGTCGTCAAGAAAAACTTCCGGCAAGGAGCGGCTATGAATTTCGCGGCACTTGAGCATCGTAGTCAAAGTCCCTGGTGCTTTTCCCTTAACAACAAGTCAATCGGTGTCCGTCTAAGGACTGCAAAGGGTGATTTTGACCGCGTAGTTTTACGAATCGGCGACCCTTTTGACTGGCAAGCCGGTGCGATGCCCGAGTCTGCGAGCCACTGGAACGCCCAATTTATTTCGATGAAACTCGTTGGCGTCACCGAGTGGTACGACTGGTGGGAGGCCGAGTGGACCCCGCCTTACCACCGAGCCCGCTACGGTTTTAGACTTTTCCGTGGCACAAAACAGTGGGATTTTGGCGAAGGCGGGCTTGCTCCTGCGGCTTCTGAGGCTGATCCGGCTTGGAACTCTACCTTCCTTTATCCTTATTTACATGACAGTGAAGTTCACCAACTACCCGAGTGGATTAAAGACAGTTCCTGGTACCAAATTTTTCCCGATCGATTTTCGCGAGAGGGAGCTGAAGGACCTTGGCCCCAAGGACCTGTCACTAACAAAGAGTTTTACGGGGGTAATCTCGAAGGGATTCTTAAAAAGCTAGACTATTTGGCCGAGCTTGGCGTTAAAGGGTTATACCTTACCCCTGTTTTTGAATCCCCGAGCGTTCATCGCTACGATACCACCGATTATCGGCGCATCGACCCTCGCTTAGGCACCTCGCAAGATTTACAACGCTTGGTAGAAGAGGCCCACCGTCATGGTCTACGAATTCTCTTGGACGCAGTATTCAACCACTGCGGCCGCGATTTTGCTCCCTGGCAGGATGTTCTGGCAAAAGGACAAGACTCTCGCTACGTATCGTGGTTTCATATCGATGGCTTTCCGCTGTTTTCTCAGGGCCACGACACCGGCAACCGCCGAGACGCTCAGTTTGAAACCTTCTCGTTTACAACCCGCATGCCGAAATTTCGCACCACGAACCCCGAGGTCCGAGAATTTCTTTTAGATACTGCCGTCTTTTGGACCCGAGAGCTGGGGATCGATGGCTGGCGCTTGGATGTTGCCAATGAGGTCGATCATGAGTTTTGGCGTGAGTTCCGTCGTCGTATTCGCGCTGTTAACCCTCAAGCCTACATTGTTGGTGAAATTTGGCTTGATGCCCTCCCCTGGCTGACAGGTGACCAATTTGATGGGGTGATGAACTACCCAGTGGGGTTTTTAATTCGAGATTTTGTCGCCGATGAATCGCGCTCGGCCAAACAAACCGTCGAGAAACTCACAGCCCGCGAAATGGCGTACCCGCGTCAAGCCACTGAAGCGGGATTCAACCTGTTAGAATCTCACGACAGTGTTCGTCTGTTGACCTTTTTGAAGGGACGTAAGGATCTGGCCAAACTTGCCTACTTTTTGCTGGCCTTACAGCAAGGCGCACCCTGCTTCTATTATGGTAGCGAGGTCGGTCTCGAAGGTGGCGATGACCCGGACAACAGACGCTGTATGCCATGGGATTCTCAGCACCAGGATACCGATATGCTGAACTTCTTTAAAAGTTTATTAAGCTTTTATAATCAGTGGCATACCTTTTGGAAAACTGGGAGTAAGATCGATGTAACCACGCACCGCTACCCAGGTCTTCTGGCATGGCGGTTTACGCTGAACAACGACGTGCTTACCGCTGTGGTCAATAGGTCTTCGAAAGTTATACCGGCGGCAGGTTTAAGAAAGTTTCTGCCGGAATTGCTTCGAGGTCAAACAGTTTTCGGACAACCGTCCGCCAGTCTTGCTCCGTATGGAATCCGGGCTGTTTTAGAAAAAAGGAGTTAAAATGCCACGAGCAAATTTTTTTACGGTAGGATTTTTGGGTGGCCTAGTCGCCCTAGCCCTGAGTTCCTGCGCGACAACGTTGCCTGCGCACCCCTGGAGCCTTAAATCTCACGAGGCACTCTTTGGAACCATTCCTGCGGTTCGTGTATCAGACAGCAAAACGACCACAGTTCCCTTAAAGGTGATTCTCGAAACCCCGCGAAACGCCGTTTCTCTTCGGTATACCAATGCCTTTGACGAGGCTCACATGACTTTCTTTGACACACAATTTCCTGAAGTCGAAGCGTACTTGCAAAAATACCTTGGCTGGCGCCAACAAATCGAGACTCAAAAGCTTGCCGTGACGGCAAAAGAAATTGGACAAACTACAGTACGCTTGACCTTTTTCGGGTCGCATTTTTTGGGGTTAACCGCCAGTGCTTCGGCAGCGTATACCTACCACGTTCCTGCGACTTTTTCGTTAGTACAACGTGATGGTCATTATAGGCTTTCGTGCAAAATCGGCGGCGTCGATAGTATAGCCGACCCAGCGGCCGCCTACCCTTCGCAAGATTATTACTTCACTGATGATGCGGCTGAACTTTTAGCCAAACTTTTTTCACCAGCCAGCGCCGAACAATTTGAAAAATTCCTCGCAGTAAGTGATGAAAAAAGCTCAGCCGGCTCTGGTCTTAAAGACCAGAATAATCCTAACAAGGATGCCGGCAAGCTTCAATAATCTCGATCGCAGTAGTTGCGACTAAGGCACCAGGACCACCGCGCTTTGCGCGGGGACGGTGCCTGTCAAGGTATTGCTTCCGTTGGCCAGCGAGACCCCCGAAACCCCTGACTTAACCGAAAAAGTGTCCCCCGAAGGGCCACGATCCGGGTAAGTACCCGGCGCAAAACTGGTCGATACCGTGATGGTTTGCGCTGAACTTGCGGCGTTCACCAACACCATACCAGCGTCGACGCCACCTGATTGCCTTTTAATCGCCAAAAGGGCCGTGGTCATACTGCTCGGAGCGCCGTTCCCAGCATACTCCAAATATTCCGAATCCCCGGCCATCAAGTTATGAAACCAATTCACTGCGACCATCACAGGGTCATACCACAAGCCTTCACCGGGGCGCACAAACAGAATGTTTACCATCCCGGCCCTGGCGGTCAAGATCGCATTTTCTACCAACCGTTGAGCGTAACTCTGACCGGCGGTGTTATATAATCCTCCCGTGTAGTTGTCCCAGTTTTCGGTGTAGACAACAATTTTCGTGGGGTCTTCGCCACTTCCTGAACTAGCAGGTATTGTTGCCAACCCTGTCAGGTTAGCTTTGGTGTAAGCGTTTGCCAGTTGGCCTATAACATTCGTGGCCGTGGTGCGAAAATACGTTTGGTACCCGTTCTCATTGTCAGCGGCGTCATTCACATCCTGGATCACTTCACCGTATAAAAAGAGGTTTGACCTATTGGTCAGGTTTGGCAAAACGTCATCCCAAAAGTTGCCACTACCAGTGTTCGCATAGGGTGTAGTCGTCAATTTTAAGGCGACAGGGTCCCACTGGTACAAGGTTACCGGGCTTGACTGAACACCAGTCCACGAGGCCCCGGCATCGACGCCGGCATTGGTTTCGATACTCTTGGCGGCGTCAAAACGAAAGCCCCCCGCACCATCGGCAATACACTGATTAAGAAAGCCCAGCATCAAGCTCTGAACGGTGGTGTTTTGAGTATTCCAGTCAGGCCCGTTACCCAGATCATACTGGGTTTCTTGCATTCGGTTTTCCCAATTCGCCACGGTAGGGTTGTTGTGAAACCAATCCTTTTGGTGTGCTTGAATGTAGCTGGCTACGTGGGGGTCAAAGCCCCCAGGCGTCCCGTTGTCTGCAGTTTGATTGAGCACGGCGTCGACGATAATGCTGATACCGTAAGACGCCGCGGCCGTTGTCAAGTTTTTAAACCCGGTTTCATTACCCAGGGTGGGGTTGCCAATGGTTAAATCGCAGGGTTGATAGAGCAGGTACCATTGGGCTAAGGTCGCTGACTGTTTGATGGGCTCTAACGGAGAGACCTCGACGGCGTTATACCCAGCGGCAGCAATATTAGCCAAATTGGCTTCAATATCAGAAAAGGACCACATCCAGGCGTCCAGAACGACACTGTTCGACACAGACGTCGGCAGTTTTGCATTGGTCGATAACGTATTGGTTGGCACGCTCGAAGGCGTCTTGATCGATACAACACTCGAAACAACGGCAGAAGTTCCACTCAAAGGAGAAACTGAGCTACCAGAACCCGTCGGTTGAACACACGAACCTAAAATAAGAACAGCCGCAAGCGCGGCTAAGATTTTCCCCATGCTAACCTCATAAAAATAAATGTAGCTGTCTAGACTCCCGAGAGCCTAGACAGCCAACTTAAAAGTTCAAAAATCGCTACTGAACGGTGGCGCTCAGTGTCGTTGTGCTGACATTAACCGTCAGCGTCACATTCTGTCCTGCCGAGCAGGGAATGCTGATTTGTGTATTGGTCGAGTTACTAAAGCTAATGTTGCTCGATTTACTCCACGACCCAAAGCCCCAAGCTCCGCTCCAACCCGAAGCTGTATTGCACACCTGTAACTCCAAGGCGCTGGCATTGTTGCCCCGAGCAATCGTTGTTGCCGTCACCCCATTAGGAATCGTGATCGTTGACGTGGTGTTGGGTGAAGCAGACAGGGTATTGGCCGTCAGGCTCCAATTGTTAGCATCACCGGGAAAGGTGACGTTTTGAGACGATCCGTTATCGATAAAGACAATGGTCAAAGTCCCGCTACTGCTGGTCGAAACCGTATAAGCCGCGCTAGCCACCGAGCTACTGTTGTAACCGGATTCTACGGCGATTGCTTTAACGGTTTCTGAGGCACTGATCGTCACAGTTGCTGACGACGAGCCTGACGTTCCGCTGGTGCTAGAAGTGGTGGGTGTTGAACCGTTAGTAGTGTAGTAAATGGTGGCACCCGGTGTTGACGAGCTCATCGTCACCGAGGTTCCGCTCGTTACGGTGCCAGCGGCCACACTAAAGGTAGGAGTAGTGGCCGTCGGAGTTACGGCAGAAGTCGAAACACTGTAGGCCAGCGTACTATCATTAAACTGGAAGGTATACGTTCCTGCGGCACCTGTTGTGTAGCCAATGTTGCCACCCGCTACTGCGGCGGTTCCCGCTGTAGAAGAGGTTCCCCAGTTGCTACTCGAGGCCCAGGTACCGGTAGCGTCATACTTGTATTGGTAAGCGGTCGATGCTGACAAGCTGACCTGCGCTTGCCACACATGGTTGGCCACCAGCGTCATCGGCGTGGTTCCCCAGGAGTTCATGCTTCCCCGCAAGTACATGCTACTGTAGTTCGATGTGTAACCTGAAGGAGTAGGCGTGGGGGTCGGTGTGGGTGTAGGGGTTGGGCTTGATGAGGATTCCAAAACTACCGCCGTGGTTCCTGGCATAGTCCCCGTTAAAGTACCATTCGACACGGTAAAGACCGCACCCGACGGGCCCTGGTCGGTATAGGTGCCATTGGGTAATGCCGTGGCCGAAGTAATGTAAGCCGAACCACCCGCATTGATTAAAGTAGCGCCCAAGGTTCCGCGTTCCACAATCAAAACCGCGTTGTCATTCGAAGGATTACGCAGGTATTCGCCCTGCCCAGCCGCGGCATTCTTAAAGTTGATCACCGCTTTCAAGACAGGGTCACTCCACAGACTTTCGTTGGGGCGAGCAAACACGATATCGACAGCTCCGGCACGACTAGCCATGATGGCGTTAGCCAAGAGGCGTTTGTTGTACGAGAACGATGACGTATTAACACCAACGGAACCTTCGTAGTTATCCCAGTCTTCAATGTAAGTCACAATCTTCGAAGGATTATCATTGTAGGTATTACCCGAAACGGCATGGGTAAAGTTCATCAAGTTTCCCGTTGACAAATTTTGTGAATCAATAGCTGACGAAACTTGGCTAAGGTAGTTGACGTTAGTCGTCCGAACAAACTGCTGATAGCCTTGGGCATTATCATTCACATCTTGAAGAACCTCGCCATACATGAACAGGTTCGAAGAGTTACTGATGCCATTCATCATGGTTTCCCACCAGTTACCAGCATAGGACTGACCAGCGTCGATCCCCACGTTAGTTTCGATACTCTTAGCGGCATCAAAGCGGAAGCCCCCTGCTCCGTCAGCAACACACTCATTCAAGAAGGCCAATTGCATCTGCTGGACGGTGCTACTTTGCGTGTCCCAGTCAGGGCCATTGCCCAGGTTTTGTTGAGTCTCGTCGTAGCGGTTCTGCCAGTTCTGTACCGTTCCCTGATTGTGAAAGTACGAATAGTTGGCAATGCTAGGGTCAACGGCCGGGTCAAACTGTCCCGAGGTTCCATCATCAGCGACCTGATTCAAAACAGCGTCAACGATGATTTTGATACCGTACTGCTTAGCGGCGGAGCACAAATTCTTAAAGTCAGTTTCAGAACCCAGCTGGGCGTTCCCCACCTTAAGGTTGACTGGCTGATAGAACAGGTACCAGGCAAAGCCGTTTGCTAACGACGTATTGCTCTTGGTTCCCTGAACCGGCGAAACTTGAATCGCAGAATATCCGTCTGCCGCCACCTGGGGCAGGACATTCTGAATTGACGAGAACGACCACTGCCACATGTCCAAAACAACACCGTCCCCAGCGAACGTTGTCATGTTCGACATGACTGAACGGTTGGCAGTGCTTGAAGTACTGGTTGAAACTAAGCCGGTAGGAGTACTGCAACCGACTGCCAAGGCCAAAAGGGCAACCAGCCCCAAAATCATTTTCATAAGCCTTTCCTTTTCTTTAATGGTTTCATCCGTCAACAACGGATAGTTCGTCGAAAATGTCGTGTGCGTTTCACTCGTAATGTTTTTTACTTACGTTGCACACGTTAATTTTCCTACTAAATTTTTTATACACCCACCTTCTCTATCTGGCAAGTTTTTTTTCATGCAAAAAAAAACCGGAGGCCTAACCTCCGGTTTTTTTTAAGCTCTGTCGTGTCAGGTTCTACTGCCCACGACGGTAATTTCTTATATTGTTACGAATAAAGTTTGAAAGCTCAGAAATTTTGATTCGTTCTTGTTTCATACTGTCGCGGTAACGAATGGTAACAGTTTGGTCATCCTTGGTCTGATAGTCGACAGTAACGCAGTACGGGGTGCCAATTTCATCCTGCCGGCGGTAGTTTTTACCGATGTTTCCCGTAGGTTCCAACATGGTGGTAAAGTCGTCGCGAAGACTCTTTTCAAGCTCTTGCGCCAGCTCAAGCAGGCCATCCTTTTTTACAACCGGCATGACCGCAACTTTGACGGGAGCGAGGTTGGGATGAAAATGCATCACCGTTCGAACATCGCCTTCGCCAAGGGTTTCTTCTTCGTAGGCATCGGTCAAAACCATCAGCACCGACCGCGTTAGACCAGCACTGGTTTCGATAACGTAGGGGATAAAGCGCTCCTGGGCTTCTTGATCCAGGTATTCTTGCTTGTCGCCCGAGAACTCTTGGTGACGCCGCAAGTCGTAGTCAGAGCGGCTATGAATCCCTTCAAGTTCCTGCCAGCCCATAGGAAACAAAAACTCAATGTCGAAAGCATTGATGGCGTAGTGAGCCAGCTCGTCCTTGCCATGCTGGTGAAAGCGCAAATGCTCGGGCGCAATGCCAAGTTTATTCGAGTAATAGTCAATGCGGCTTTGCTTCCAGTATTCAAACCACTTTGGTTCTTCTTTAGGGTTAATGAAGAACTGCATTTCCATTTGCTCAAATTCTGCTGTGCGGAAAATGAAGGCTTTGGTGACGATTTCGTTGCGGAAGGCCTTTCCCACCTGGGCAATGCCAAAGGGAACCTTAACACGGCTCGACGCCACCACGTTCTTAAAGTTGACAAAGATTCCCTGTGCCGTTTCGGGGCGCAGGTAGATCAGGCTCGAGGTTTCTTCGACGGGCCCAATATGCGTAGTAAACATTAAGTTGAATTTACGGGGTTCACCCAAAGTGTCACGGCTTCCGCAGGTCGGGCAAGGCCCCTTCAGGTCAATGTGATCAGCGCGAAAGCGGCCCTTGCATTTTTTACATTCTACCAACGGGTCGGTGAAGTTTTCGACGTGGCCCGAGGCCGACCAGACCTTGGGATGCATTAAAATGGCAGCATCCAGACCCACGATGTTATCGTGCATCTGGGTCATTTCTTTCCACCAAACCTGCTGAATATTTTTCTTGAGCTCTACCCCCAGGGGACCATAATCCCAGGCTCCGGATTGACCGCCATAAATCTCGCTCGACTGAAACACAAAGCCGCGACGGCGGGATAGCGAAACCAGTTTTTCAAGGGTGACATTCGCTTTCACCGCGTCAGATTTTTCACTCATCAAGGTACTCCCAGGGGCACTTGTGGCCCTCAAACACTTTACCGTTCTGACGCAGTTTTGGCAAGAAAGCCGACTAATTGGTCAACAAACGCCAAGCCGCTTCGAGCCGCGCTTTGACACGCGCCTCACCCACCGCCTTCATCGAGCCAAACATCGGGGGGCTAACTTTGCTCCCCGAAACCGCGACCCGAACGGGGTGCATAAAGTCGCCCAGCTTGAGACCTAGCTCTTCGGCCTTGGCACGGAATAACTCTTCGGTAGCCTCACTGGTTCTTTCATCCGAACCCGAAACCAAGGGTATTACCGCCGCTAAAATTGAGGCGGCTGTTTCTGCCGTCCCTTTTTTAGGAATCAAATCGGCAACGGGGGCTGGCGTTGGTTCCGCAAAGACAAACCGAAGCATACCAGGGGCTTCGTTCAAGAAGGTGAGCCGCTCACGGACCAACGGGGCCATCAGTTCAGCCTGACGTTTTTCAGCCTCGGTCGCTGGCGTCGAGGTGAGTCCCGCTTTAGATGCTTCCTCCAGCAACAAGGCCGCCAACTCAGGCTCAGAGAAGCCGCGCAGATAAGTCGCATTGAAATGTTCTAGCTTTTTGTAGTCGAAAACCCCGGGGGATTTATTGAGTCGGTCCAAGGAAAAAAGTTTTTCTAACTCTGCAAGGGTAAAAAATTCGCGGTCTCCGCCAGCGCTCCACCCAAGCAAGGCCAAATAGTTGACCAAGGCGGCTGGTAGGTAGCCCGACTCTTTAAATTGGCGCACGCTTGTGGCCCCATGACGTTTTGAGAGTTTTTGCCCATCGGAACCCAAAATCAGCGGCAAATGAACATACTTAGGCCGTGGCCAACCCAGCGCATCAAACAACTGAACGTGCAACGGGGCACTGGGAAGCCACTCCTGAGCCCGAAGAACGTGCGTTGTTTGCATAAGGTGATCATCGGTGACGTGGGCCAGGTGGTAGGTGGGGTAGCCATCAGATTTTAACAACACGGGGTCAATGGGCAAATCTGTTCCCGCTTTTTCAATTTTTCCTAAGATCTCATCCTCAAAAGCCACCGGTGCTTCCGTTTGAATAAAGCGGATAACGTAGGGATTCCCCTCCCTGGCCAACTTTTGCGCTTCGTCAGGCGAAAGAGAGCGGCAACGGCGATCATAGCCCGAGGGTAAATGCTGTTGTTCCTGCCAAGTCCGCAGTTCTGTCAGACGCTCGGGAGTGCAAAAACAGCGATAAGCATGCCCTTCGGCGATCAGCCGCTCGGCCGTTTCGCGGTAGAGCTCCAGGCGTTGGCTTTGGATATACGGGCCAAAGGGGCCACCACGGTCTGGACCTTCATCCCAATCCAAGCCGGCCCAGCGAAGGGTGTCGTATAAATCGTCGACCGCTTCGGGATTATAGCGCGTTTGGTCGGTATCTTCGATCCGCAAATAGAATTGCCCACCGTAAGCTCGGGCTAATAAATAGTTAAAAAGGGCGGTTCTTAAGCCGCCAATGTGCTGTAACCCAGTCGGCGAAGGCGCGTATCGGACACGGACATTGTTCATGGGGGGAATTATACCGGCGAGTTCGCGTCATGACAATCGAAAAGGGTTTAGGGTTTGGCACGCCGATGCGCCAGCCCCAGGGCAATTGCCGCCACCGTGGCTAATACCAGCCATAGCCCGAACTCTGAAACGGGCAAGGTTTGAATACGAGAGGCATCAGCCCACACCCCCATCAACGGGGGCCACATCAGGGTACCTAGCGCGGCAAAAATCGACAGCAAACTGGCGACTTGCCCCGAGGAAGCCGGAAAGCGTTGAGACGCCAGCGCTACAAAGGTCGGGTAAATACCGGCTAAGGTAACACCTAGCAATAAGACTGCCACGAGTGCCATCCCCGGTCCTGGACTCAAGAGCCACAACAGCACAGCCGCCCCACTGGCTGCGACCGACAAGCCCAAAAACCGACCAAAACCCCAACGATCAGCCAAACCACCTACAAAAAATCGTCCTAACGAAAAGGTAAACCAAAAGAGGCTGGTTACCAGGTTGGGGTCAAGCCCCTTACCGGTGGCCACCCAATAAGAGGGGAACCAGGCACCAACGCCCCACTCCACCCCGCAGTAGACCGAAAGTGCCACAGCGATCAGCCATACCAACGGCTTGCGGTAGACGCCAAAACGAACGGCAACGGGCGCTGAGGGAGTGGCGGGTATCGGCATCTTTTTGATCAAAAGCAATAACAGCAACGGAACTACGGCCAAAAGAGCAAACGCGACCCGCCAATGATCCCCAGCAGCCCAGGCGGCCAAGGGACCGGTGACTGCGCCCGCCCCAAAAAAGAAGTGCAAAAGGTTCAGCGCTTTGCCTTTTCCGTGAGAAGAGGCATCCATGGTCGAGGTGCTTATTCCCACATCCCACAACGACATTCCGACGCCAATGGCCATATTCCCCACCAAAAGGACTTCAATCGATGGGGCCGCCGCCGAAAGCGCCATGCCGAGGGCAAAGACAAGGGAGCCAACACTAAGTACCCAGCGCACCCCTTGCCGATGAACAAGCCACCCAGCCAAAAGCAAAACGGCAATACTTCCTACCGACTGAGCCGAAAACAGCAACCCTGCGGCGCCATAGCCCAAAGTTAAGTCGTGGCGGATAAAAGGAATGAGAGGACCAATCATCCCGCCTATCACCCCTAAGAGAAAAAACCCCGCATACTGAAAAACTCGTAGCACAGTTTTAGCCTTGCCGATAGTCGGACAAAAACTCCTCTAATCCGTCTAAGGCGGCCTTGAGGTCTTCTAAGTTGGGCAAAAAAACGATACGGAAGTGATCGGGTTGCGGCCAGTTGAACCCTTTGCCCTGAACCAAGAGAACACGCTTAGCCAAGAGAAAATCGTAGATGAACTTTTGATCATCATGAATGCCAAAGCGTTCATCCAGGTGAGGAAATAGGTACAAAGCCCCTTGTGGCTTAACGCACGACACTCCGGGAATCGCGTTGAGGCGCTTCCACGCGTACGTCCGTTGCTCATACAACCGGCCACCGGGCTTCGTTAAATCATAAATGCTTTGGTAACCGCCGAGAGAGGTTTGAATGGCGTACTGAGCCGGAACGTTTGAACACATCCGCATATTCGCCAACAAGTCGAGTCCCTCGCGATAACCGGCGGCCAGCTTTTTGGGGCCCGAGAGGTACATCCAACCCGAGCGAAACCCTGCGGCGCGATAGGCCTTCGAGAGGCCGTTAAACGTCACCACCAAAAGGTCGTCGGTGAGGCTGGCTGTCGCAGTATGAGTCACACCGTCATAAAGAATCTTGTCGTAAATCTCATCAGAAAAAACAATCAGGTTGTGCCGGCGGGCAACGTCGAGGATTTGTTCCAGAACTTCGCGAGGATACACCGCCCCTGTCGGGTTGTTGGGGTTGATAATGACCACGCCACGAGTTCTCGAAGTAATTTTCGCTTCGAGATCCTTCACATCTGGCATCCAATCCGAGGCTTCATCGCACAAATAATGCACAGGTTTTCCACCAGCCAAAGTCGCGGCGGCCGTCCACAGGGGGTAATCCGGCGAGGGGATTAAAATCTCATCACCGGAGTCAAGAAGTCCCTGCATGGAAATTTGGATAAGCTCACTAACCCCGTTGCCGATCCAAATGTCGTCGATTTCGACACCCCTGACGCCTTTTTCTTGCGAATATTGCATCACAGCTTTGCGGGCAGCAAAGATCCCCTTAGAATCTGAGTACCCTTGCGAGTTATTGAGGTTGACAATCATGTCGCGCACAACCTCTTCGGGGGCGTTAAAACCAAACGTCGCGGGATTGCCCGTATGGAGTTTTAAAATTCGGTAGCCTTCGGCTTCCATCTTCATGGCTTTGACCAAGGCGGCTCCACGGATGTCGTACAAAACGTTATCGAGCTTATGCGACTTGTGCACGGGAAGCATGGTCAAGACTCCTTAAAGAGGATGCAATCAATTTCGAGGCGAACATCCCGGGGAAGGCGCGAAACCTCAACTGTGGTACGCGCTGGCTTTTGGGTAAAGTACTCTTCGTAGATTTTATTAACTTCGGCAAAATCGTCCATCGACGAAAGGAACAACCCCACCCTCACCGCGTCGTCTAAGGTACAGCCGGCGGCCAAGGCTACTGCTTTAAGGTTCTCGAGAGCTTGACGGGCTTGTCCAGCCAAGCTATCGGGCGCTTTCATGGTTACTGGGTCTAGCGGCATTTGACCAGAACAAAACACAAAGCCTCCGGCAACGATGGCCTGAGAATAAGGCCCAATCGCCCGTGGGGCTTGCTCAGTATGGATGGATTTTTTCATTTTGTCTCTCCTGAGGGAAATTCAGCTAGCCAAGCTCTGGCATCTTGAATCATCTTGTTTAAAAAAAGGACAAGAACAACGCGTTCTTTGAGGTGTTCGACCGTCCGATGCCATTCGGCTTCGGTGAGGCGGTCTTTTAAATGGCTGGCCAAGGGGTCTAATACACGCGGAACCTCGTCATCACGCTGTCGGAGGTTATTCAGCAAATAGAGTGCTAAAAGTTGAAGTACGGGCTCGCGAGCGTCTTCGATAACAATGTAAAGGGTCTCTTTGGCTTTGATCCAGTCTTTTTCGAGCAACAGAGCAAAGGCAAGGCACCAGCGCCACCATCCCGCATCACGAGCCTTGGGGTGAGTCTGAACGAGCGGGGTCAAAAACTCGAGAATCTCCTGGGATTTTCCACCTAAAATCGCCGGTAAGGCCAACAACAGGGCCAACGAAGGCAGAGCCTTGGGATTTTTTGTCGCAAAAAGTCGGCGAAGGGATTCTATCTCTTGCGGCTTTTGACGAATCAAACAAGCGTTCGCGTAGAGTTTTGCCTGGTGAACGCTCAACATTCCCCGGCGCTGGAGTTTGGCTTTCAGAAAACCAATCAGACCGTCCCAATCCTCACGCTCCAAAAGCTGAAAAAGCTTGCCATGGGTCACAAAGTAAATATCAATGCCGGCCATGACAGCCAAAAACAAGGCCGCCACAAACCAGTTTTGCGCCCAAAACTGTCCTAAGACTTTAAACCCCAAGAGGGGAAGGGGCATGAAAAACAACAAGAGAAATGACAACCCCAAGACAGCGTTGAACAAAATAAATAGGAATTTGAACCGCATGGCCCCTCTCCCTCCTAAACAAAGCCTTTTCTGGACTTGCCTGATCGGGAATCAGTGTAGATAATTGTCAGATGAGGGTCAACGGATAAGATCATGAAAGAATTTTCAGTTACATCGCTTAGGCCTAACACCCTACTGGGGTCATCTTTGTATTTAGATGAGAGCTATATTCTGCTCACACCCGAGACCCCGGTTTCCGATACCCTTTTAAAGCGTCTCGCCACCTGGAAGATTTCTTCAGTCTACCTTGAAGATTCGGCCCCTTCGCCAGACGGCCAACAAGCAGAGGTTTCGACGGAGGGAGCAATGGCTTCTGAAGACGAACCCGCCAAAGACGCCACACAAAAATTTTATACGAGCTTGCTAGAGTTCACCCACCGCCTCTACGACACCTTTATGAAACGCGCCATCATCCCCATTGAGCCCTTAACGGACCAGGTAAAGAACCTGATGGCGCAGTTCAAAGAGAATCGTCGTTATCTTTTACGGCTAGGCGAGCTCGACCGAAGTGGCTTTTCGTATAATGTCAGCCACTCGGTTAATGTCGCCATTTTGTCTGTCGCCATAGGAGACGCCTTAAAACTGCCCTCTCACAAAATGATCGAACTCGGGATTGCGGGTCTTCTTCACGAAATTGGTATGCTCAAACTACCCGATACCTTTCAGAATGCCAATCGCTCGCTTACTGACCCCGAAAGACAGGCTCTAAAAGCTCACCCCATTTTGGGCTACCGGATTTTAAAAGACCTGGGGTTTAGTCCCAACATCACCATGGCTGTTTTGGAACATCATGAAAAAGAAGATGGGACAGGCTATCCTCAAGGGTTGACCGGTGATAAAATTGCGATGACCGCCAAGATTTTATCCGTCGCTAGTGCCTACGATGCCCAAATCTCCTCCCGCCCTTACCGCAATGCCCGTACCGGTCACGCAAGTTTGCTCGACCTGTTGAAAGATATCCGCAAGACCTACGATGATCAGATCCTTAAACGTCTGGTCTTTGCTCTTAGCCTTTACCCCCTCGGCTCGATTGTCGTCTTAAAAAATGGTGCGCTAGGGCTCGTCTATGATACCGACCCCACTGACCCCAAACATCCCATGATCAAAATTCTCACTGATGAGCAGCGTTTCCCTGTTGACCCGTATGCGGTCCATCTGGCAGACCGCCCAGAATGGGATATTTTAAAGGTACTTGATGCTGATGAAGTTCGCCGACTTCGCGCCGATAAGATAATACCAGCAACTTAAAAAATACCGGCAATTTGCCTTGGTATGACGAGGGAACTTTGAAACCACACGCCAGTCTTGACCACCTCGCCTCGGCGCGCGAACAGCTAGAAAATCTTCTCCGCCGGGTTGTAAAAGCGCCAAATCCGTATCTACGATCTCAAGCTCTGATAGAAATTTCTCGTACGCTAGTTCATCCACGCGATCTGTTAGCAGTCGGCGTACTTTCTGACCATGATCCGCTACTTCAACAAGCGATCATCGTTGCCGACGCCTGGGAGGCTGTCACCAACGGTATGCCCGAGGCCGCGTTACTCGAGGAACTTGATCGCATCCCTCCTGATTCTCCCCTCCGGCCCTGGCGCGAAGCCGTTCTTGCTATCTACTTTTTTTACGAAGATTTAGAAGAAGCCAGTCGTCACCATTTGTCGTTGATTCCTTCGGATACACCACTTTTTCACCTAAAAACCGCTCTTGAGACGCTTTGGTCAGGCAGAGACGGCTCGGGTTCCTTAAAAGCTTTGACTCAAAAAGTGCTCAAAGTAGATTCCCGTGCGCAAGAGGCATGGCAAATGCTCATTGACGCTTGGGACACGGGTTTAGAGGACGCTTTTTTGTCCGCCTGGGATCGCTTAGCAAATTTGCTTCAAGGAAACGAAACTCTCGAAGCGCTAACCGTAGGGTTGTGGGGGGAACTAGCCTGGCAAGATTTTGACGACAGAACATTTTTAGAGCTCACTGGCCGTCATTTTGGTGAACCCACCGCCTACCGTTTAGCCGCGCTCGGCAGTTTTGCCTGGGACCCTGAGGGGGCGCTCCTTTGGTGGGGACAATTTTTAATCACCTCTGTCCGCGAAAAAGTCTTACCGGATACCGCCCTTACGGTTGCCCTACAGATATTTCAAGACTGGATCGAAGCTGTTGCCGATTTTCAGGCTGAACAGGGCCGCATTGAGGGTTGGGAAAAAGACTGGCGCTACTTAGCACAGGCGTGGAACTCAGAAACTCAGCACGCACCCTGGCCGGAAGTGTGGACACAAGCGCTTCGGCCTGAAAAACCAGCTCCTCGTCCTAAGCCCAGGGTAAATGCCGATCAGTTAGAACTATTTTCGTTGCTGGAGCCGGAGGGAACCTCTTGATGACAAAATACCGAAAAATCGTCGACGAAATTTTACAAGGAACGGCGACTGACCCAGTCAGGCGGCAACTCTTAGGCCCTAGACCGCAGAACCCCCATACCGAGATTGCCGCACAGCTCCCCCGCAGAAAACGCTTTGTCGGACCAGCTCCGTGGTATGACGTTCTGAAACAGCGGCCATAAACGAAAGAACGAAAAAAAAGGACCCCGAAGGGCCCTTTTTTTTTGCTAATCAAGCTTTTCGATAAAACCTTAGGTCAACCTTGGGCTTGCTCTAAACCATCTTCCGGAGGAAGCACTTTCTTTTCTTTTTCTTTGGGAGGTTTTCCACCCGAAATCGAAACCATCAACGGTGCAGCAATGAAGATCGAAGAGTAAGTACCGATCACAACACCCACAATCAACGCAAAGGCAAAGTCTTTAATTTGTGAGTGCGTTGTAAACACCGCTGTCATCACGTCGCTGAAATTGGTAGCCGCCATCAAACCGGGAGAAGTGGCCACATACAGAACCACGGCCGACATCAAAACGGTAAGAGAAGACACCAGGGTTCGGCTTAACGTCTGCGTAATCGACATATCAATCAAGTCAAACATGTTGCTGGTCTTTTGCAATCGAATATTCTCACGAATACGGTCAAAGACAACAATGGTGTCATTTAAGGAATAACCGATGATGGTAAGCACAACGGCAATGGTGGTTGTTGAAACCTCCAACTGCAACGTACCAATCAGTCCAACGATGAAAATTGGGTCGTGAATAAGCGCAATAATGGCCGCTACAGCATAAGCAAACTTGAAGCGGAACCAGATGTAGAGCAGAATGATCAACACAGCCGCTGAAACAATCCAAATTGTCTGTTGAACAATTTCACTGCTGAGGCTGGGTCCGATAAAGTCTGAAGACAAAACGGTGACACTACCGGTACCAAACTTCTGTTCCAGTGCGGTTTTCGCGGCGGTCGACATAACGGCCTGAAGGTTCGAAACCTCTGACTCGTTGTTGTGGGCCACAGCACGAATCAAAAAGGTATCATTCGTTGCGGCACCCGTGGACTGAACTGTGAAGTGATAAGATTTTTGCAGAGCAGGAGTCCCCAAAACGTCTTCTACCGCTTTTGTCGAAACCCCCATCCCCGCAATCTTAACCGTCTCGCTAAGCCCAGGTTTAAAGTCAATGCCAAGATTAAAACCACCTTGGAGAAACGTACCTGCCCAAACAGCCAGAATCAAAACAATCGAGAAAATGTACATCGGCCAACGAAGCCGAGAAAACGGAATGGCTTTCTTGATCTGCATTACATTTTCCTCCAGGTGATCGCAAGTTTCCGGGTCTTGAGGACATCGATCTCAAAGTCGAAGATCAGCCGAGACACAAACAGCGAAGTAAACAACGAACTGATCAGACCGACGGCCAAGGTAACAGCAAAGCCCTGCACTGCACCTTTTGATAACAGACTAAGAAACAGTGAGGCAATCAACGCCGTGACGTGAGAGTCCATAATCGTCCAGAAAGCACGCTTAAACCCTATATCGATGGCGGTAGCCGGGGATTTCCCAGCCCAGTACTCTTCTTTGATGCGCTCAAAAATAATAACGTTGGCGTCTACCGAAATACCTACCGTCAGCACCAAACCGGCTATCCCTGTCAGCGTAAGGGTCATGTTGAACACGCCGAGAATCGCCATCACCAAGAACATGTTGATAAGCAAAGCCACATCGGCGTTGATACCGGCACCCTTGTAGTAAAGCAACATAAACACGGCCACCAACACCAAGCCCCAAATCGAGGCGTTGACACCGGCTTGAATGGCGGTCCGTCCTAGGGTTGAACCCACACTGGTATAGCTTTGGACAACCAAGCTCACCGGCAAAGCACCCGTGCGCAACGTAACCGCTAAATCTTGCGCGTCCTTCGAATCAAAACCAGTCACCTGAACGTTGCCACCGGTGATCGCTTCTTGAATCCGGGCGCCAGCGCGGATTTTGTTGTCCAAAACAACGGCCATGGTCTTTCCAACGTTGGCCTGGGTCATCTGGGCAAAGTGGTTAGCCCCTACACCGTCCAGCATAAAATCAACAACGGGCTGATTCGAAACCGGGTCACGGCTTACGACAGCCTGTTGGATGTGAGTACCATCCAGCACATTCTTGTCGTCGGTTTTGACAACTTGACGGTTTACAAATTGATCAAGACCAAAGCGGTCTTTTTTATAGAAGTTTAAAAGTTCCAGACCAGCCGGGAGAACGTCTGCCGGAATACCAGTTACCGCATTGGTCACCGGATTCACGCTTTGGGGGTTCTGGGCTATCCATTGGTTGACGGCCTCGGTAGCCTTTTCATCAACAATATTGAGCGTTAACGAGCCCTTTCCTCGAAGGAAGGCGTTGACACGATCAGGATCAACATCACCCGGTAACTCGACATAGATCTTATTGCCGCCACCGGCTTCCCGTTTAATGGTGGGTTCTGACAACCCAAACTGGTCGATGCGAGATTTGAGAACATCGATCGCACGGCCAATCGCATCCGACTTTTCTTGGGTAGTCAGGATGTGACCTTTCTTGGCCTGAAGGGCATTCAGATCAGCCTTTAAGACAATGCTCATACCGCCAGAAAGGTCTAAGCCCAACTGCATGATCTTGGCCTTCATACTCTTATAATGGAAGGCATCATTGCGGACTTGGTCTTCAATGGCGTTCAAAAAGTCATCCTGACTCACAAAGGCTTTGAACAAGTCGTTGAGCGTCCAGGCAGTAGGAACAGCCATCTTAATAGAGGCGTAATTCCGCTTTGCCACAGGAATTAAGAATGACATATCCGCCGGAACCGGGGCCGAAGGATTTTTTGCATAGAGGTCTTGAAGGTTCTTTAGGTCGGACTGAGCTGTAGAAATGGCCAAATCACGAATTTGCTCAAGAGAATAGGAAGCAAGCTTCTGGTTTTGCGGAGAGGTAAAGAAATACCAATTCACTGTCGGCGAAAGGAACCAGGCTCCTACCGCCAACAAGAGAACGATGATGAAAAGCCGAAAGCGTTTACTCATGGCGTAGACTCCCGGAAATTAGGCTTGTTTAATCGCGGCGGCTTCAACAGCCTCAGCTTTTTTGTCTTTTTTATCGGCTTTTGCGGGAGCCGGAGGGTTTTGCAGGTTAGCAATGGCACTTTTATTGAACTCGATGGATGTTCCGGTACCTTCATCAACACGCAGAACGACAGTGTCGTCGCCGACACGCTCTACCAGACCGCGGATACCACCGATAGTAATTACTTTGTCTCCCTTCTTGATGGCCTTGAGCATCTTCTCAAGGTCCTTCTGCTTTTTATTCTGGGGACGAATGATCAGAAAGTAGAAGATGACAATGATGAGGCCAAAAACGATGGGCATCATCAGACCGTCACCGGGGCTACCGGCTCCAGCCGCCTGTAAAAACGTCAAAGACGAAAATAACGCGTTCATGCTTAGTCCTTTAATGGGAAAATGATTGAGCTACACTAACAGAAAAGGTTCCGACCCGTCAACCAAGAAGGCTTTAACGATTGGTTAGAGGTAAGAGGTCCTCTGTATAGCCGGATAAACTTCGCTAACCCCAAAGGCCCGCTTGAGCTCTTCGGTGTTCCGATAAGAGGTACCGCTGAGACGAGAATACTCGACCCTCAGCCACTCTAGATCTTCTGTATTGTTATCGTACAAAGCTGAGGCAAAAGCGGCCTTGTACAGTCCCTCTGCAAACAATTCGCGTGTGGTCAACCTACCGTACTTGGCTTCGAGCTTACGGTCGACAATGGCAGTACCGCCTGAATAACCAATTGAAAAAACAAAAGCGTTGCGTGTCATAAGATAAGGGTTTACCAGAGAGTGATCTTTTCGTCCAGCGTAAAAAAAAGGGCACCCTAGGGTGCCCTTGTCCTTACATCATGTCCATTCCGCCCATGCCACCGCCTCCGGGGGGCATAGCAGAAGCCTTTTTGTCGGGCAGATCGGTCACAGCACACTCAGTGGTAAGCAATAACCCGGCGATTGAGGCCGCGTTTTGAAGGGCCGAGCGGGTTACTTTAGCGGGATCAATAATCCCCGACTTCAGCATATCCACCCATTCCATCTTGTTGGCATCAAAGCCCCAGCCTGGCTTCTCGCTCTTGGCGCGTTCAGCAATGATGGAGCCATCAACGCCGGCGTTCCCAGCAATCTGGCGAATAGGTTCTTCCATGGCGCGACGAGCAATGCGGAAACCGACCTTTTCTTCATCGTTGAGCGCTGAAATATCAGATTTTGCCAAGGCTTGGGCAACTTGTACCAAAGTGATACCACCACCGGGAACAATACCTTCTTCTAAGGCCGCACGAGTGGCCGACAAGGCATCTTCTACTCGGTGCTTCTTTTCTTTCAATTCCGTTTCGGTCGCGGCGCCGACATTGATCACGGCAACGCCGCCTGCAAGCTTGGCAAGACGTTCTTGCAGCTTTTCGCGGTCGTAATCGCTGGTCGTTTCTTCAATCTGAGCGCGGATCTGGGCAACTCGTTCTTTGATACCCTTTTGGGCACCAGCACCGTTAATGATGGTCGTGTTTTCTTTTTCGATCTTGATGGTCTTAGCTCGACCCAATTGTTTCAGCTCGACATTTTCGAGCTTCATACCCAGGTCTTCGCTGATGAGTTCACCACCGGTCAAAATCGCAATATCTTCAAGCATCGCTTTACGGCGGTCGCCAAAGCCAGGCGCTTTCACGGCACACACGTTCAGAGCACCTCGGACATTGTTAACAACCAAGGTCGCCAAAGCTTCGCCGTCAACATCTTCGGCGATAATCAACAGGGGCTTGCCTGTTTGAACAACCTTTTCAAGGATGGGCAGCAGATCTTTCATGGTACTGATCTTCTTTTCGAAAATCAGAATGTAGGGGTCGTCCTGGACGACTGTCATATTATCGCGATTGGTCGCGAAATAGGGCGACAAGTACCCACGGTCAAACTGCATACCCTCTACATAATCGGTGGTAGTTTCAATGGTCTTGGATTCTTCAACGGTGATCACGCCATCTTTGCCTACTTTTTCCATGGCGTCGGCAATTTCTTGTCCTATTTTTTTATCGTTGTTCGCCGAAATGGTGGCAACCTGAGAAATTTCTTCTTTGTCCTTGATTTCTTTGGCAATCTTGGCAATTTCCGTAATCGCCATTTCGACAGCTTTATCAATACCTTTTTTAAGAGACATCGGGGAAACGCCCGCCGCAACAGACTTCAGGCCTTCCTTAGCAATGGAGTAAGCCAAAACCGTCGCGGTAGTTGTTCCGTCGCCGGCCACGTCATTGGTCTTGACAGCCACTTCTTTCACCAGCTGGGCACCCATATTTTCAAAGGGGTCTTCGAGTTCGATTTCGCGAGCCACCGAGACACCGTCTTTGGTCACCGTGGGAGCACCGAATTTTTTGTCCAACAGAACGTTGCGTCCCTTCGGACCGAGCGTTACCATGACAGCCCGGGAGAGTTTCTCTACACCGGCCAGCAACGACCGGCGTGCCTCTTCCGTGAAGAGTAGTTGTTTTGCCATAACGACTCCTTATAATAATAAGATGTTAAATCTGAAATTTGTGGGGATCGACCTGCGGCAACACCGTAGGATCAAGGGAAATATACGGTTTTCAAACGGAAACGTAAAGGGCTTAAGAAGAAATCCTTGACTTTGAGTACCGATTTGGAGCAAGAATCAAGATATGAAGCGGGAATCCGGTACCGGGCGCTACCTTTTTTTTGATCTGTCTGAAGCAGCGGCTGCTACACTAGAGTCCTTTTTTCAGCAGGCGACCACTCAGCTATTGTCTCCGCATTGCCGGGGGCCCATTTTTTGGCTTTTTAACAACCGACAATGGAAAGAATGGGTGGCAGAAACTGAGCAAGAAACCCCCGCCCATCGATTTTTCGCTTCACGACCAGAACAAGACCGTTTCTTTTTGCCTAATCCCGGCGGTTGGGACTGGGCTTCGTTGTTTCCTGATGAGGCTGAGCGCGATTTAGGAACGCTTCCCGACGCGAGCTTGTGGCTACGCACCTCAACCGACATTCCTGAGTGGTGTCCCCGTGAAGCCTTGATTTTTCGTGATGAGGGCGTGCTTTGGGCTCACGATAACCAGCGCTGGCTCCTTCCCTGGGGAACAGACCAAGGAGTCGTGCTTAAAAACCCAGGCCAAGCCTTGGTTGGCGACTGGCCGCGAGGGGCTTTTTCGCCCCTACCCTCTCATCATGGGGTTCGCACCGGTCAATGGACAAAGGAGCTTACTCCGAAACAAAAGGCAGAGGTTTTAAAAACAGCGGAGTTACGAGCCAAGCCGGAACCAGATCGCAAAACCCCTCTCAATACGAACCAAGAGTTTCCCGGCTTGGGCTACCGTGATGCCGTGGATTTTGAAGAAAGCTTAGGCGGAGTCCGTAAACGGTCCTTGGTCGCCAATATGCAAGGCCAAACGGAACTTCGGGAAGGCTTGTTGGTAGCCCGTTTTGTTGGGGGGCGCTTAAAAAGCCTTACTCATGGCGACACCCCGCTGGTCACCGGTAGTCGTTCCTATATAACCTGGGGTCGCCACCGTCACGAATTTTCGACGATCAGCGCGTTTTCGTTTGAAGGCGACGCCTCGTGGGGCCTTCGCGAAAGTCTTGTTCTTACGCATGAAGACCTCACCGAGCCAGGACGTCTCATCCTGGACTATTTCTTTGTCGAAGATTCCCCAGAGTTTTACATTGCCGCCTCTGTTCGTTGGCCTGTTTGGCGCAAACTAACCGAAATTGAAGCAAGAGCAGTCTTAGAACTAGACACGTTGCAATTTTCTCCCAAACAGGCGCTGACCGTACGATCGCTTTGGCCGCAAAGCCATCGCGATTTATTGGCTGACCGACGGCCTCAAAGCGAAGTCGCCCAAGGTATAGAGTTTCACTTCTCGGCGGGAGTAACCCTCGCCTTAGCCTTTCCTCAAAATCAATTACCACGCCCCTACCGCCTTCCCTGGAAAACGCAGACCCATGCTCGAGACCGCCAACTCGTGCTCAACCCCGAAGGTTCCTGGACGCGTATCGATTCTCGCGAGCTTAACGGTTGGGAGGAACACTTTTCACTATGTTTGGAGCCGTTTTCGGGTAGTACACCACATACTATGACCAGAAAGGCCGCCGCTGAACTCATTCCCCCGTACTCAATCCTTGACACACCCCATCCCACAGCCTAAAATCGCAAAAATGTCCCGGTAGGGGATATCTATCCTCATTAAGGAGAATCCATGAACAGGAACCGCAAGAATGTTCCCAAAGGAAAGCTTGTTCGGCACCTGGGCATCAATATTTTTGAACAGCCAAAATATGATAAACTGCTCAAGAAGAAACCCCATGCCCCTGGTATGCACGGCCCTAAAAAGCGGCGCAACAAGCAGACCGAATACGGTAAACAGCTGACCGAAAAACAAAAGCTGAAGTTTGCTTATGGTGTTTCCGAACGCCAAATCCGAAATATCTATGAAAAGGCCAAAACGATGCCCGGTATTACCGGTGACTCGATGATGAGCCTTCTGGAAGCTCGGTTAGATAACGTTGTGTTCCGTTTGGGACTGGCGTCTTCTCGTGCCATGGCTCGCCAGATGGTTGGTCACGGGCACTTTCATGTTAATGGACGGCTGGTGAATATCCCTTCATACAGTGTCCGAGGCGGTGACGTTATCAACGTCAAAGAACGCGACAGCGTCAAGAAATTGGTGCGAGACCAGCTGACCAAGAATGGTGGCAAGGCCAAGTGCTCATGGATCAACTTTGCCGAAGACAGTATTCTGGCTACCGTTGACCATGTTCCTCGCCGTGAAGAGATTCCCACGATCGCCAACGAACAGATGGTGGTCGAGTTGTACGCCAAGTAATAGGAATCCGTTCGCGATCTGCGTCAAAAAGCCGACTTCCGGCACGTTAAAATCCCTTCCTGGACCGCCGGGATACGGATTTCCCTGAAACTTTCAGGTTGTGGTCGGACAGTCGGCTTTTTGCTTACGGCCCCCAGAAGACTGGCAAATCGGACAGATCCACAAATACCAGATCTTAAGTTGAGGGAGGGATATTCCTCGTCTCAGACGAGTCTGCCTCTTTTGCTTTTTCTTCCTCTTCGGCTTTTTTTGCGGCTTCTTTCTTTTGCACCTGACGGTTATAGAAGAACAATGCCGCCACAATCATAAACACCCATAACGAAATCTCTTTGAACACCGGCTGAGGAATTCCTAAGTGAAATACTGCTGTCACCAGGGCAAGAAGGGTGTAACCGACGCCAAGGCTCAGCATAATGGCGTATAAAGTTTTACTCGAGAGCTGTATTTTCATCCTTTCATTAAACGGCATTGGCCCCGAGTCGTCAAGCAAAGCTGGCCTTAAACGGTTTACCTCTCTTCGTAATCCGATTTTGCCTTGTCCACAACCAGTCCACGGCGGTACCTTCTCGCTATGCCAAACACGCCTACTTTTGCCATGGAACCCGATCGCATAAGTTTTTGGGGAACGGAACGTCTCAAAGGCAACGGTTCCGTTCTGTATTGGATGCAAGCCTCGCCACGGCTAACCGACAATTTTGCCTTAAGCTGGGCTGCCGACCAGGCTCGTCGAGAAAACCGCCCCCTTGCGGTACTCACGGTGATCGACCCGCAAGAACAAAATCCGGGGTTAGCACAGCAATTTTATGAACAAGGTTTAGCGTTGACCGCTCAACAGCTACAAGCTCAGGGGTTAACTCTTGTCGTCCTGCGGGGTGACCCGAGGTTAATCCTACCAAAAGCGGCGCAGAATGCGGCGTTTGTGGTCTTGGATCGTTCGTACACCCTAGAACAACGTCAGCTCCACCGTGAGGTGGCACGCTTATGTCCTGTTCCGCTCGTAGGGGTCGAAGACAACGTCACGATACCGGTTAAGTCAGCGAGCTCCAAAGAGGAATGGTCAGCGGCGACCTTTCGTCCCAAACTATGGAAAGCTCTTCATCAGCGAAGCCCTGAACACGCCGTCGTCGGTGACGTGGCCGACGGAGGCCCCGAACTAGCCTCACAATTGAACGATAGCGGGTTCACTCCGATCGAGGTGTCAACGGGAGGGGCTTTGAAGGGAGGAGAATTAGCCGCCCAAGAAAAATGGCAAGATTTTTTAGCACAAAAACTCTCGCGGTACGGCCAGAGAAATGACCCGTTACAAGAGGTTCAGTCCGGTTTGTCGGCGTACCTACGTTTCGGATTTATTAGCCCCCTCACTTTGCTACGCGACCTTCAAACCGAAGGACTTTGGAAGCCCCAGGCGGGTTTTGCCCCCGCTGGCACTGACCCGCGTGCCGAATTTCTCGATGAAGTCTTTGTCCGGCGCGAACTATCTGTCAATTTTGTTTTTTATCAGCCCCTGTACCGGCAATTCGAAGGACTCCCCAGCTGGGCCCAAGCGACCCTGAACGCTCATCGCAACGATCCGCGTGAAGTACTTTACCAGGAAAAGGCTTGGGACGAGGCGCAAACCCATGACGAAGTGTGGAATGCCTGCCAGAACCTTCTCAAAACAACCGGCCAAATGCCGGGCTACCTCAGGATGTAC
>JABEVK010000140.1 GCA_013044245.1 Spirochaetales bacterium
TAGCCTTTCGGAACGGCGTTCTAAGGAAGGTCTTGCCACCGGAGAACCGGAGCGTGTACCAAGTGGCAAAAGAGGCTGGGGTAAGTCCGATCACGATCCGCAGCTGGATGAGCAAGCTGAAAGAAGGTAAATTGGAGCTAGACCCAGAGGGGGGCGGGAATAAAAATACTTCAAGTTCGGCCGATGACCCTCAACAAGGTTGCTCAAAACCATTCGGAACGATTTGTAAACGGACCAAAAACCATTGCCCCAAAACCTGTAGTCTACCTTAACAAAAAGGCTTCATAAAAATATCAAAGAACACTCAACCAGTGTGGCATCTATGTTGACAGATACCGCCCTTCTTCATGTCTGCTCCCTTGCCCAATTTGGGGCGCAGACTCTCTTATCGTCAATGGAGGAGTTTTGGGGGGTCAGGTCACCTATTAAAACCTGCGAAAACTATCTTGACATATCCCGCAGCTATTGAAAGCAAATTCCGATGGGCCGTTCAATTTACACTGATTTTCTCATCGATAGTAATGTTGCGAATTGCCCGCCGACTCCTAATTTGACTTTGGCGCCCTCTCGTGGCACACACTAGTTGTTAGATTGTTTCATTGCGCTTGATGAGTACCCTATCTCCCAAATTGCTGTCACTGAGATACAGTATTTCAACAGGTTCTGCCATTTGCTTAATGAGCTTCCTTCCCATTTCTAGGGCATGTATTTTTCCACCAATATTCTCTTCGATCTGGGCTTGTTTTCCCTTAAACTCTGAAATGGCTGACAGAACCTTGTCTTTTCCCATGATTGCTTTGTCATAAATTTCTTGAGCCTTGTCGACCGCTTTGGAATAAAATTCTGCTACGGAAGTATCTCCAAACCTGGCACGATAAAATTCCTTGGCATCCCAGCTCTTCACCAAATTAAGTAGTTCACCAAGTCGTTTAGCCCTATTTTCAACATTATCTGACATTCTAGAGTTTAGGATCATTTCGACAATCGTGATCAAATGAAGTAGTTCGTCGGTCGTGATTGCCATATTTAGGCTGAAGTCAAAAGAAGCATCGTTTACTTTTGAGTATAGTTCTTCAAGTTTTGACGAAGTCTTCCATTTGTCGGAGTTTTTCAGTTCAGCAAGGTCAAGACTTGACAGTTGATGCACATACTCTTCATGAATGATGCCAATTTCATTTTCCATCATTTTCAAGCTAACCATGTCTTCAATATTCGGATGTTCGACCATGTGAAGTTTCTTGATTAAGCTGACACAATATCTAATCTTAGCAAGGCGTTCGATATGGTGAAGTTGGACGAGCCGTTCGATTTTCTTGTCAATGCTTTCCAGCTGTTTTGTAATTCCCTGAAGATAATACTGGCCAGTCACCATTGACATTGCCTGAAAAATAATCAACGGGGCAAATACTGACGCTGACGCAGCTTGATACCCTGCGTTTTGCGCGATTCCCTCTGAGCCGTGGATCATTGTAGAAAAAGTACCATCACCGAATTTGGTCAGCAACGTCGGATTGACTGTCGCCGTAAATAGGCCATTAGGATTCGATAGGGCAACAGCACCGACCTGTGTGAGACCACCCAAAGTTGAAGAAAGTGCAGATTTTGTCGTCAACCCATCGCGTATAGAACCCAAAGTTGGGATCTGAACGTACTTGTCTATTTCGACTGAGGCAAAATCGGAACCAAACCTCGTCAGAGATAACTCCGATTTGTCTGAAGATATCATGGTAATCTGTTGAACGGCATTGGGGGCTGAAACCTCAACCTTTCCAACTGGGGTCACCGCTGAAGTAACCAAACTAGTCGATCCGTTTGTACCGATGGGTTTACCAGGCATGATTTCGGTTATTTTCATCACCTGCTTGGTTATCGATCTTTTGAGAAGAAGGAGTGAAATTAGTAGAATACCAAAACTAACAATAAATTGAGAGCTAGTAACAAAATTTAACACTGCTGGCATATTTTATCCCCTAAATTAATCATTTTAACCCAATTTTATTACGACGGAATTAAAAATGGTACGGTCTATTTGATGAAATTATTTTTATCGTAAAAAGTTAGTCAAAGGGAGCCTCATGCTCCTATAAGATCGGATTTTATTCAATTTGAACTAGATCGTCAAGACGGTCGACGCCATAAAAGTGTAGTAAACAATGACGCTGCGGTGAAATCTTCAGATGCTGGCTTAATCACTCTAAGTCGCATTGAACAACATAAAAAGTAAATTAAGCGTTCTTGAACGCTACTTCCAGGACAAGCGTAGACTCGAGCGGAATACGTTCCCAGTTAAGGTGTTGTTGGAGCAACAAATCTTTTTCCCCCATCGCCCTCGAAGACACCTACCAGAGGATGATGATTCAACCCCTTTTTGCGGGAGGCTTAGCGTAAATGGCTTCTACGAGCATACCGTCTTGTGGTAGGGCAATCCACAGCCCGAGCACCGACTTTTCGGCTTGGGCATTGACGGCCGCCTGGTATAGCGAAAGCTGGGTCGCATGTTGGGCGATCGTTTCGTCGGGGTTCGAAGCAGGCTTTTCAGACAGCTTATGGTCGACAATGTAAAAACCGGCCTCTGTTTCAACCAGAAGATCAAGCCGTGCGTCGATATAGCGCCCGTCCAGAAGTGACTGTACGCTCAGTTCGGTATGAAATACAGACTTGGGCCACATGTTCTTCAACGTCGCAATCATGGCGAGGACTACCGTACGAATTTCTTCTGAAAAAGGATGCTTACCGGTATACTCTTCGTTATTTGCGAAAAAGGCAAAGGCGGCATGGTACTGCTTTCCCAGCTCACGAATATCGCCTTTTACCGTCCGCTTCAATGTTGGGGTAATCGTTACAATTGTTCCTGCGTGCGTTGGTGTGGGAACCAGGTCGGCTATGTGTGGAGTCCCGGCTTCTGCCTCTGATGGGACCAAGCGCGCGTTCGGGTAGTCTGCAGGGTGATAATCCGTATCAAACCAGGTTATTGTTTGTGTATCGGCAACCCTGGCCTTCGGCTGAGGCGCCTTTGGGGTAACACACTCATAAGGAACCGTAGACCCGTCAGGCAGAAGAATCGACGTTTGGCCCGGTCTCGGATTCGATAAAAGGTTTTGAGACTTTGTGGAAGTGTTGTTTGGCGATTTTTTGGTAGTCACAACAACAAGAAGATCTCGGGCACGAGTCACGCCGACATAAACAAGCCTGAGTTCTTCCTTGACGCCACGTTGGGTAAGTTCGGCAACATCAGGGTCAACCAACACATCTACCGAGCCTAAGGTTTTCATTTCACCGAAAGGCCAGGGCCAGAATCTGATCCAAGAACCTTCTAAGGGCTTTTCAAGATCGAGTGGCGAATCCTTGAGCGCACGAATCGAATTCCACGCCACGTCGTGCCAATCTTTCCAACTGCCGTGAAGAATGACGACAGGCCACTCGAGGCCCTTGGCCTTATGCCAGGTAATAACGGACAGGCCGTCTTGGGATGACTCGGGGAGTGTGTCAGCTTTGTTGGTTTGATCGCTCAGCCATAGAATGAGACCCGCGAGATTGCAGGTACCCTCCGGTGCACTTTCTTCATACTGGCGAACCATACCCCGCACGGCTTCCAGGTTTGCAAGGCGCTCACGGACTCGCCTTTCATTTGGTGTCCAAGCAAGAAGATACGAGTCGAAGCCACAGCGGGCTATCACCGCATCGAGTAAAGCAGAGGGACCAAGCAGATTTGCTAAAGGTCTTAGCTCCTCTAGAGCGCCAAGAACCGGGTTCTTGTCGTGACCTTCGCATCGCCACAAATTGTTTTTTGTCCCTGCGGAGGTTTTTTGTTCCTCAAGGCGTTCTTCAAGCCAATCCTCGGGAGTAAGTCCTTCGGTAAGACCAAGAATCTCTGCACTCGCCAGCGTGTCGCTTTGGTCGTAAAGGCGCCTTAGCGCCGCAAGAACAAGATGCGCCTCGGGAGTCGCAAGAAGCCCGTTCCCTGAACTACGCAGGGGGATGCCGGCTAGCTTACAGGCCTCCGTAAGCTCTGAAATATCAGTATGGGAGCGGGCCAGTACGGCAATATCGCCCCAGCGTATCCGGCGAAGAACCCGAGTGTCCTTGTCAAACACCTCGCGGCCCGATTCATACAGCTCGATAATCCCTCCCGTAAGTTGTCCGGTCTGGGTCTCTTTGTTTGTCCCTTCGAGAATCATATGCATCACCGATGGGCCGGGGATTTCATCCCGAACGGGATGAAGCTTGACCCTGTCAGCTGACAACTCGTTGGCGAATGCCGGGACGAAGAGGGCGTTCGTCCAATTAACCAGCGAAGGTCGTGAACGATACGATTTGCCAAGGATTTCGATCTGGGTTCCGCGCTTTTGAAATTCCCTGAGAACACCCTCCATCAGAGCCGAGTCGCTACCCCGAAAACCGTAGATCGACTGCTTCACGTCCCCGACCCACCAGGTCTGTTTGGCAAGTAAGCTTAAAGAGACAAATAACGCAAGCTGTATCGGACTCGTATCCTGGAATTCATCGACCACAAGAAGGTCCATGCGTTCCGCTAACCTTGCTCGTACGTCATCCCTTTTCAACAAATCATAGAGCTTGGATTCCTGATCTGCGAAGTCTAAGAAACCAGAAGCCTTTTTTTCTTCATCGTAGTTAGCCATCGCCCTTGAGGCTGTCGTAAAGACACGATCAAGATACCGCCTGACATTCCGATGAAATCTCGTATGGGTTTTCCAGGATGCCGCAAGCTCTTTCACCCTGTCTGGCCATTCGTCGCAATTCTTTCCGGCAGACATTGATTCAAGCTTCAACCAAAGATCCCAAGAATCGTTTCTACGTTTTAGTCCATCGTGCAATTGTTTGCAGACATCGAGGTACGCTTGGGTGTTTTTTTGCATTTTCTGCTTCTGACCAGCTTCCATCGCAGGGATCGCATCATCGAGAAGGTCAATCATGGCCTGGTCATAATCAACGAGCGGCACCCCGATGCAATGCAACAAAGTGTCGGCGTTTTTTTGGGCCATGGCAGGAAACTTCTCTGTACCGATAGCAGACGATCGTGCGGTGTCGATAATAGACCGTACCTGATCCTGCCATTGCGATTTATCTTGTTTAAAAATCCCAAATCGCCGCTCCAGTTGGTCGAATTCCAACATCTCGTCGTCGCTAATTGTGCTTTCAATAACCTTCCGTAAAAAAAACCGTGAGCCCTCCTCATCAAGAACCGAAAGGCGCGGACTCATTCCTGCTTCGAACGCAAAAAGCGAAAGAATTTTTGCGCACACGCTGTTGATCGTCCCGACCATGATGGCACTCGAGGCGCTCGCTTTCTGAAACTCCCCGGCCTTCAAAAATTTCTGCTGAAGGCGAATTTTAAGCTCTTCTGCGGCCTTGACTGTAAAGGTGGTGGCAACGATACGTTCAGGTGGTATTCCTCGATCGATCGCATCGGCGATGATTTCCATGAGACGGGTGGTCTTGCCCGATCCGGCTCCGGCACTGATAAAGGTTATGCTCATGCCTCGATTCCCCAACCATACAGCCCAAGGTACGGATCATTGGCATCCCAGGTTTCACTTTTTGGCAACCCCGCGGCAGGCGGCACAGAAGCCAATGCCGTGCCAGACTTAACCAGACAATCGCTGGCTTGGCAGACAACCTCGATATTCCCCTGAGCAAGCTCTTGTTTTCGCCAGTTGACGCTTGCTTCGATCATTGCCAACCGCTGGGCATGACTATGAGCAGAAGTAACTTGATGGCCTGTCGAAAAGAAAGATCGGTTTCGCGTAATCAGTTTCCGTGACGGGAAAATCCAGTAGGCCGGTTCTGGAAGTATTTTATTCTTTTGCCGATACAGTTCGCTGTAGAGCGTCAGCTGCATGTCAGCATCGGATACCATCTTATCGATGTAACCTTGGGGCCAAAAGGAATATTTCATATCGATTAGACCGATTGAACCATCCGTCTTTTCAAAGACCAGATCGATCGAGCCCAAGAGTTCTGCGTGACAGAAAGAACCGCTTACCTCATATTCCAGGCGAATGTTACTTGTCCCGGCATCATGAAGCGTTTGGCAAAGGCTAAGAACCGATTCAAATAAGGTATTCTGGTAATGGATCTTTTCACGAGAAGCACCCGGCTCAAGATAGGAGTATCCGCAGTGTTCCAGCGTTTTCGGGAACACAGCCTCAAACCACTGCTTGAATTCCTGTTTGGAAAGCAAAAGGGCCGCATCTCCTTTCTCGGCAAATAAGCGCTCTACCAGGGCATGGGCGCAGGTACCCCTTCGCAAGCTCTCCTTTTGCTGAGAAAGGAGCGTCCCGATTTGTATACCAGCCTTCTTTTCGAAAAGCCATTGTGCGGGCCGATCGATAAAGGTTGATAGCTGTGAAAAGGAAGTCTTCCAATCGGGGTCGGGAGCTAGCGAAAGGGGCAACTTCCACCATCGGTGAACGGAGGGAAGGGCCCGTGCGGAGATTTCTTTTAGGCCCGTTATCGTTCCTTTCATCACTGCCTGTTCCAACTCGCAAGGTTCGACCCTTGTCTCGGCAGTCCTCGCGGCGATCGAAAGTTCAAGGGGCGACAATTCTTCCCGGATCGAGGGAACGATGACTGTAAGCGAGCCTTGAACCAAAGAACACGCGCGAAGCATCATTCTGAGCGGACGAGAATTTAACGTCTCTAGGTCCATTAACTCACATCCGTTCACGTTCAGAGTTTCGATCTCGTGTGTGGTCCATGGCCAAGGATCCGCGCGATTTGCTGGTTGTGGCATGAACCACACCAGAGAATCAACCGCTTCAATGAGAGCTCCGGCAGACCTGACCGCTGGCAGGGAACCCAGTAATTCTCGGTGCAGAGGGTGAGGTTGGTCACTTGATCGGCAAAGGCTCAGTAATTCTACCAGTAGTGCCCAAGGTAAGCTGTCGTAATCCGGACCAAGCCTTTCGAGTGTGCGCACAAAAAGCGAGGCTTCCGCGATCGCGCCTGTCCACTCGGTACCGAACGAGCCACGCTTTGAAATGACGCGTTTGGTTACCTCAAGCGCACGGGCACGCGAAAATTCGAGGTCGCCTGGTTCTTTGTATTTGGCTAACTCCTGAAGCAATCGCTGAGACTCAGGGGTCACTCCGGCCGATTCACGCATTCCCGCTTCAGGCCTACCGCTGGTAGCATTGACCTCGTCAAACAGAGTTCCTTCTTTTTCGATAATCGCAAAATACGATGCAGATTTATTCTTATCAGAAAATTCTGCCAGTTGCCTCGCGGCTGTCAACGTCGAATGGCAAATAAAAAACTGAATGCGATCGGAAGTTATGTCATCTAACGTAAACTCTTTCCAAGTACGTTGCGAACAGGGCAGTAAACTCAACACAGTTTGCCAAGCTTTCGGCCAATCCTTGATATCGTCCACGAGCTCAACATGATGCAACGGTATAAAAATTCCAGACCGGATCGCCGCTGCGACGGTCAAAAGGCGCCTGCCTATACTTGCCCCAAGATGTTCTCGGGCTAGGAATTCTAAGGCAGAGATTTGTGCGATCCGTTGCGGTGGGTCTTGGCCTTCGGTAAAAGCCTCACCCCCCTCCCAGCCATGAAGGTACCATGTGTCTATCCAACCCAGCAATTCTTTTGCCGTTGCGAGGGGAGCCACCTTCCAAGACGCCAAGAAAGAAGGAAAAACTGACTCGTTCCTGCGCATCACGGCCATGAAAGAGGCAATGCGCTCGCTGGGTGAAAGCTTGGCTGGCTGTAGTCCCGCATGGACTTCAAGAAAATCTAGAAAGGCTTGCGGTCCCATTCGCGAAACGAGCAAAGAATCGTGTGAGGGGTACGAAAGGCCGATATCCAGCCCAACAAGCACGGTTCGTTGCACCATCACGAATACTTTCGACGATACAGAGATTTCATTCGGAGACAATCCCGATTTTTTACTTAGCGGTCAAAGGTGACAGGGTAAATGCCGGCATGGGGGCTTTTTCTAAATCAAGTCTTTTCAATTTTTGGCGAAAGTTCTTGACCGTGTCGTCAATGACCGTTTTGAGGTATGCTTTTTGGCCTTCGATCGATTCGGTATAGAGGTTGGCTTCAAGCCCCAAACGGGTACGAAAGTGCGTCGTTGCAAGGTGGTACACCGATGACAAAGTCGTATCTAAACGGTTTTGTATAACATCGAAAAAGCCTAAGGTTTTTTTTAGCATATCAAATTCGGTCTGATAGTCCGAAAAGCCCGCTTCACGGAATTCGTAGTACAAGAAAAGAAGCTTTTCAAGGTAAGCGCGATCGGCCATCTGGCCTAAAAGGTCTCCGGTGGCTAACAAGGCGGCCGATTTTTCTTCAAGACCGCTTGAAAAACCAATCGAAGTCCAGGCGGTGGCTAAGTCTGTTCCCCAGATCAGTCGGCCTCTTCGTTCATGCGGCTCGAGGCCCAGAACCTTGGCATAATTGGCCAGGTAGGCTACACCGCGCGCCACGTGGGTCTTTGTGTATTTGGCCCCCGTGCCTTCGGTGTCGGAACTTTCTTGAATATAGCCCACATCATGGAGCAGAGCCGCCTCGCAGGTTTCACGAATCAGCTCTTCGCCCAAAGGGGAATGCTCTAAGTTGTAGCCATCAATAAGACGAACGGTCGCGACGGTGACATCAATCGTATGCCGTAGGTTGTGATACTCGGTTTTGCAGGCCTGGTACCCAGGAATTTCCCCCTGGTACAGGGCAATCGTATGATCGTACAGTCGATGAAGGTCATCAAGGCGGCCAACGGGGAGCCACGAGGCTAGAGTTTCGTAGATAAACCGCCAGACATCGTCGAAGCGATTGTGGTTGAGCGTTTGCGCCAACTGTAACTTTTTCATAGTTACAATTTACCTCAAGTTTGTGAATTTCACCACTACTTTTTTAGGGTGAGCATCAAAACCGCTAAATCACTGGTTCTGACCCCTGAAATCCGACCGGCTTGACCAACTGAGAGGGGGCGAACTTTTTTGAACTTTTCGCGGCTCTCTCGAGAAATACCGGCAAGGGCGTCGTAATTGAAATCCTGGGGGATCGAGAGATTTTCTAGCCGCTCAAAGCGTTCCACTTGAAGCTGTTGCCGCCCAATGTAGCCCTCGTACTTAATATCCAGCTCGGCCAAACTCAACCATGACTCGGGGGCGTTGTGGGTCAGCGTGGGGTCCACCGACGTTAACGACTGAAAATCTACCGTTGGGTCTTTCAAGCTTTGGTAAAATGTATCACCCAGATGCGCACCCAAGACGGGGCAAAGCTGAGCGTCTTTGGGGGTTACGCGACGAGCTTTTAGGCCGTCTTTGAGGGTTTCAATAGTCTGTTTTTTTTGCAAAAAGCTATGCCAGGCGGTCTCGTCCACTAAGCCGATTCTATAGCCTTTTTCGGTTAGCCGACGGTCACAACTGTCGTGACGCAGGTTCAGCCGGTGTTCGGCGCGGCTGGTGAACATCCGGTAAGGTTCTTCGGTCCCTAGGGTGACCAGGTCATCGATGAGCACGCCAATGTAGGCTTCTGTTCGTGACAAAACCAGGGGCGGTTCACCCCGCATCTTGAGCGAAGCATTGATGCCAGCCATAAGCCCTTGGGCGGCTGCCTCCTCGTACCCTGAGGTTCCGTTGGTCTGACCGGCGACGAACAAATTGGCCAGGCGTTTGGTTTCGAGGCTGGGGTACAATTGGCTTGGGTCCATGTAATCGTACTCGACGGCGTAGCCTGGGCGGACAATCACGGCGTGTTCCAGACCAGGTATGGTATGGATGTACCGCTCTTGAACATCTTCGGGCATCGAGCTTGAAATACCATTCAGGTACATTTCGTCGGTATACAAGCCTTCGGGTTCGATAAAAACCTGATGGCGTTCTCGGTCAGGGAACTTGACGACTTTATCTTCGATACTGGGGCAGTAGCGAGGACCGTTGCCAACAATTTTTCCGCTATAAAGGGGGCTACGGTGCATATTATCGCGTAGCACTTGGTGAGTTTCGTCATTGGTATAGGTGACATAGCAGGGGAGCTGTTGGCGGTCAACCTTGAGTTGTCCAAACGAAAAGGGAACGATATCGTCATCGCCAAACTGCGGTACCATTTTTGAAAAATCAAGGCTGGAACGCTTTACCCGGGCTGGGGTTCCTGTTTTTAGTCGGCCCACCGTAAAGCCGAGCTCACGCAACCGGCGGTCGAGCCCATAGGCCGCCATTTCGCCTAGCCTGCCACCAGGTCCCGACCATTCGCCAATAAAGAGCTTTCCGGCAAGAAAGGTCCCCGTGGTTAAAACGACGGTACGGCAGGTGAATTTTCTTCCTCGGTCTGTGACGACGCCCGTAACGGTCGAGCCGGTGGAATCAAGAAGAAAATCTGTAACGGTATCCATGAACAGTGTCAAACCGGGTTGATTTTCGAGGGTTTTTCGCGCTTCTACGGCGTAAGCGAGTTTGTCGGCTTGGGCCCGGGGAGCTTGTACGGCGGGACCCCGCGAGCGGTTAAGGACGCGAAACTGTATCATCGTTTTGTCGATCAGACGCCCCATCTCACCGCCCAAGGCATCAATCTCGCGAACCATATTGCCCTTGGCCAAGCCACCGACGGCAGGGTTACAGCTCATGCGGCCGATCGTGTCTAAGCTTTGGGTAATCATCAAAGTTGAAAAGCCCATCCGAGCGATGGCAAGACCCGCCTCAATTCCAGCATGACCGCCACCAACAACTACCGCATCAAAATCCACAAGTTTTTCCTTTTCGTGACCAAGCTCGGGGGAACGAGGTTGCCCGAAATTTACCATAAGCTGCCTGTCTTTGTTAAGTATTGTTCCCAGGTTCCTCTACCAAGACAAACAGCCCCAGTTAACCAAGATAAGGTCGCTACACTCATGAGAGTTCAGTTCCAAGACTCATGAGTGTAAAAAGGAGCTGGTCAAGTCCGTAAGGTTCTGGTATTGTTAAGGGGTACCCACGGGAGACACGCATGGAGACCTGCGAATTCCTGAATACCTGTCCGGTATTCAGTGGCCTCTTGGCCAACAAACCTCAAGAAGCGGCGGCAGTAAAAGAAAAGTTTTGCCAGTCTAGCTGTCTGCACTGCGCCATATACATGGTCGGCAGTGCCTTGGGGGCCTCAAAGATGCCTGGCGATCTGGACCCTACCGATAAAGGCCGGGCTTACGAGATTATCGCGCAAGGGTAATTACTTTCCTACACAAAAATTGCCAAACATATGATTGAGAATGTCCGCATTGGTCACCTCACCCACGATTTCGCCTAAGGCCTGAAGCGCATCTTGCACGTCCAAGGCCACCATGTCGACCGGAAAACCCGCCTCAAGCCCCGTATGAACCGCTTTTAAGGCAATGACGGCCCGGTCTAAAAGCTGTTTTTGACGGACTGAATCAATAACCACAGCGTCCGGGGCGCTTGTCTCAGGCAGGGCTTGTGCTTTGACCCACGCCGTCAGAGCGACCAAACCTTGACCGGTTAGCGCCGAAACTCCTAGCCACCCTGCGGGGACGGGTAAAGCGTCGCTTAAGTCACATTTCGTCCATAAGAGTGCCCAGGGAACCCCAGATTGCTCCCTCTGCGCTAAAATTTCTGTATCTTCATCGTTTAGGCCTTGGGTCCCATCAGCGAGATAAAACACAAGATCACTGTTGGTCAATAAATCTTGCGATCGCCGTATACCCTCGCGTTCTACCCGATTGGCGGCTTCGCGCAAACCGGCGGTATCGAACAAGCGGGCGGGTATGCCGTCAAAGTCGGCCAAGGCTTAAAAAAAATAGAGA
>JABEVK010000141.1 GCA_013044245.1 Spirochaetales bacterium
CGTCGATCTACTCTGGCAATTTTGCTGTAGTTGTCTTCTGGGGAGGCTTTTGTCAGGTCCCAGGCCCAAAAGAGGGCGTGGTGGTCAAAAGAGCACAGGCTTCGAGCTCTTCAAGTTTGTGACCAAGATAAATTAAAAATACCTATAAAGTTACCTTTTGCCTACCTAATACCGCACCTCTTCCCTACGTTATACCGAGGCTCACTATGAGGTAGCAAATACTCTTTCGGTAACGTAGTAAACGAGGGTGGCCTTTAGTAGCAAAACGGGGCGTCAGACCTTGCGCAGAACTTCGAGCGGACGCAGGCGACTGGCTCGCCGAGCGGGAAACCAGGCCGCGAAAGTAGCTAAAACGATGGTTCCTGCCGCCATGAGGAACAGCACCGACAGGTGCAGACGGACGGGGATGGTGGCAAGGTAGTAATTGTTGTTTAACAGATGAAAGTTCTTGCCTCCCCCTTGAAATAGAGTCCCCAGGGCATCGATGCCGCTTATGATGTTGTTAATATTGAGGGCCAAGACAGAACCGGCCGCGATCCCTGTGAACGAGGCCAAAAGACCCGAAAATGCCCCGAGTGATAAAAACTGCCAGGTAATGATCGACGGTGGGGTGCCGGTGGCTTTTAAAATGGCAATTTCGCCTTGGCGTTCCAGAACAAGTGTCACCATAGCCGTCGAGACATTCACCGAGGCTACCAGCAAAATCAGGGCGGTAATCAAGGCGAGTAAAGCTCGGGTAGTTTGATAGTTCAACAATTGCGATTTCGCCAACTGAGTCCAAGGGGCGGCAATGTAATCGTTGCCCGCGGCTTGCCCCAGGGCTTGTGCGGCCTGGTTAATGTGTTGATAGGGGTCGGGCACCTTAACGCCCCAAAAGGTCGGGGTCTGGGGGCCTGGTAACAGGGTAACAGCGGTATCGTAGGGGACAAACACCCACAATTTGTCTAATTCTTGATACCCGATACTGACCAACGCTCTTACCGTCAAGGTGGTAATGCGGGGTATCCCCGGTTGCCCATTGGTCATCTGCGAGGTTAACAGCTTAATTTTATCGCCAGGGTGTACCCCCAACTTTCGGGCTATCTCGTCACCCAACCAAATGGACTGAGCATCAGGGAAGGTGAGCTTGCCCTCTTGTGCCGTTAAAAAACGCTTCACGCCAGGGTCTTCAACCCAGGTAGGGTCAACCCCACGGACATCTACGCCAGTACGAGCGTGTTCGTTAAAGGCCAGGGCAAAGCCATCCCGTTCCGGCCAAGCCCGAGCTCCTGGGTAGGCGGCGTCCAAGCGGTGGCGCATGCGTTTTTGTTCAGCTGGGCTGGGAGGCGTAAGGGATGCAAACGGCCAGACCTGCACATGATAGACGGCGACCTCGAGTGTCCGTGCCATAATTCCTTCGATCATCCCGTCGGCAATCGAGAACACGACAACCAGGGGCATTAACCCCAGAGCCATCGCCAAAGCGCTCGAAAGCAAGAACTTTGTTCGTCCTTGAAAAGCCCCCCGAAAGATACGAAAGCCTAGCTTCCACCCTGCCCCCAACCGCAAGCTCATGGCATTGCCTCGGGTACCAAGGTTCCTGCCGTCAAACGCCACGATTGTTGGCACCGCTGAGCAAAGGCCCGGTCATGGGTTACCAGCAGTAAAGTCTTTTGAGTTTTGGTTACCAGGTCTAACAAAAGCTCTTGAACAAGGTGCGAATTGCGTTCGTCTAAGTTCCCGGTAGGTTCATCGGCCAACAGCAAAGGTGGGTCATTGATCAACGCCCGAGCCAGAGCCACTCGTTGTCGCTCCCCGCCCGAAAGCACACCGGGGTAATCTTGCGAACGGCTATCCATTCCGACCTGTGCCAATAAATCGTGAGCGCGTGCCTGAGCCGACTTTTTGGGTTCGCCGGCTAACCAGGCCGGCATCCAAACATTTTCAGCAACGCTAAATTCTTTTAAAAGAAAATGGAACTGAAAGATGATGCCCACGGTCTTGGCTCGAAAGCCCGAGAGCTCTTTTTCTTTTAACGCCGAAACAGGCTTACCTGCTACCGCAATGGTTCCGCTAGTTGGTCGGTCCAGGGCGGCAGCTAGGTGAAGTAAGGTGCTTTTTCCCGCCCCCGATTCGCCGGTAATTGACGCCGAAACCCGGGCAGGTAAGCTCCACGTGAGGTCTTTTAAAATCAACAGGTCTTCAGTGTGCCCGGTAAAGGTTTTGGTTACCGAACGGTATTCTAAAAGGGGTGGTTCAAAGGGCTGAGTGTCGCTCATTCGTTTTTTAGGACCTCCGAGGGAACGATCTTGGTGACGCGGGATGAGGCTAACCAAGCGGCTAGTGCTGCCGAGATGATAGCAAAAGCGGCAATCATGGCGGCCTCTTGCGGAAGAACACGGGCGGGGATGGCGGGCAAGTAGAAGGCTTCGCTAGAAAAGAGCGTTACGCTCCCCCCCGAAATTGTTTTAAAAAAAGTGTTGAGAACGTCTTGCAGAGTGGTTAAAACCTGCGAAATCGAGTTGGCAACAACGATTCCCAGCACTGTGCCAAACACTGCGCCCAACACACCAACCCCCAGGCCCTCCCAGGCAAAGACCTTGCGTATGCGTTGAACATCAAGGCCTAGGGCTTGCCAAATGGCAATCTCTTCTGTGTGTTCTTGAACGGTACGGCGCTGGCTTTGAAACACATTTACACCCACTACCAAAAAGACCAACCCCACCAAAAACATCATAGAAGTTTTTTCGGTTTTTAGCGCACCAAAAAAGGCGGCATTAAAGGTTCGCCAGCTGGTGAACTCGGACAAGGGGGCCCCAGCGGCCTTAGCAATTCGGTGCATCATCGCCCAGTCATCATCGGCGTGGGTGAGTTTTATGCCAATCCGTTCATCGCTGGGCGAGGTTAACCCCGCCAAGGCGGTGGCCCGATCGACAAAGATCCAGCCTGCGTCGATCTCGTAATAGCCAGTACGAAAGATACCCGTCACGGTCAGGGTTGAGTAAACGGGACGAAAAAAGGAAAAGTGAGGGTTCTGAAGTGCCAAGACCCTCAGGGTGTCGCCGAGGCCCACCCCCAAGGAACGGGCCAGCTCTTCGCCGATGATAACCTGACCCTTACCCGGAACGGCAGAACCGGTCACAACGGTCAAATGCCGGGCAAAGCGCTTATCGCGTTTCCACGCTAGCGGCGAAAGCCCCCTTAAAATGGCCGGTCGGGCATCGCCACCCGAACCGTAAACAAGAGTTTGCGTTTCGGTATAAGGCTCGACGGCCCGCACTCCTGGCAGGGCTCGTAAGCGTTGCAAAACAGGTTCAGGGACCGGTTCGGGAGGCTTCCATTGCAGGTGGTACGACGACACCTCGAGGATACTTTCAATAAAGGTCAGCTGAAAACCATTCATGACGGCCAGCACGGCATTCAAGGTTAATACCCCTACCGTTAACCCAAGTACCGACATCAAGGGGGCTGACCAGCCCCTTTCACGACGTTTTGAGCGTAAGTAGCGTGTCGCAAGAAACAACAGTCCGCGAAATTTCATGGAGAGTCCTTGAGTGTTCGCACTAAGTTGCCGTCCCAATAGAACAAGGTTGCCACGGTGCGGCCGTTTTTCCAAAGTTTTTCCCAGATCTTGGTACCTTGCAAGTACTGCTCTTCTTTTTCGAGGTCCCCACCTACCCAAACACTGCGGCTTTGTAAGACACCGTCTTTCCATGTCGTGACGATCTTTCCCGTCGGGGTCCATTCGGTTTTTATCTCGTCTAGGAGGTCGTTTACCTGTTGTGCTTGGACGGTCAGACGGCCTTCTTGATCGTAGGTCCACGTTTTTACCAATTTTGTTTTATCGGCGAGGGTGGTCGTCTCGCGGATCAATCGGCCCGAACTATCGTAGTCTTTTACCGATTGTTGGCCGTTCACCGTCGAGGTTTCGGTTTGGCCCTGGGGGGTGTCGGTCCAGATTTTTTCTTGGGTTTGCCCCGAGGCATCGGTATCGGTTTCTAAGAGGGTTTTTCCCAGCACAATGCGTTGAATGCTTCGCCCTTGAAACAGCTCGCCGTCGGCCACCCGCCCGGTTTGACCATTAGTCCACACGGTATACCCCAAGATCACACCGTCGAGCGCCCGACGTACCAAACGGCGCAAACGTCCATCTGGCGCGTACGAAAGCGTGTCTTCGTATAAAAAGCGGCCCCCTGGGGTCAACACCTTTTGTCCCTTAAGCCGGTTTCCTTCCCAAATCAGCTCATGCTTGAGCGTTTCGTGCCCTTGACGGTACTCGGTATACCCCGTCAGGTGATGCGAGGTGGGATCATAGGTACGTACTTCAAAAACTTCGTGATTTCGGTAGGTGTCAACTTCGATTTCTTGATGGTTAGAGTCGTAAACGCGACGGATCACGCGTTGTTCTTGACGCCCCTTCCAGAGGGTTTCCCATTTTTCACGGCCCACGTCGCGAACGGCCAAGGTCCAAGGGTACGAAGTGCGGTTGTACCAGGAACACCCCTGAATCGGGGTACCCAACGAATCCGAAACCCACCAAACCCAGGCCGAAGGCGTTGAAAGGTAAGGTATTTTAACTGGGTCAGCGGCTCCGGGCTGCCCCGGAAGCAAAGCCAGACCGGCTAGCCACAAGAAAGCCCAGGCCCTCGGTTGATTCACTTGGCCCCCAGAAGTCCTTCGACAAACCTGTCCTTGTCAAAGACCTCCAGGTCAGGAAGTTTTTCTCCGGTTCCCCAAAAATAAAACGGTAAGCCCAACTCTTGGCAAATCGACAGGGCTATCCCCCCTTTGCCCGATGAGTCGTATTTCGAGAGCACCAGACCGTCTAAACCGGCGGCTTCGTGAAAAACCTTCGCTTGTTGAAAGGCATTTTGTCCGGTGGTGGCGTCAATGACAAGAATTTTTTGAAGCACCCCGTCGCCAATGCGACTTTGGGCAATCTTAAGTACCTTTTGAAGCTCGCGGACCAGGTTCTCTTTGGTGTGCATGCGCCCAGCGGTGTCGGCCAGAACGACTTTATCTCCTTGGGCTCGTGCACTATCAAGGGCATCGTACAAAACGGCACCGGGGTCGGCCCCCTGCCCTTGCCCAATCACCCTCACCTTAAGGCGCGAGCCATGAAGCTGAATCTGCTGGACGGCGGCGGCACGAAAGGTATCCCCCGCTGCTAAAACGATAGGACCCTTCTGTTCTTGTTCCAAACGGTAGGCTAGCTTAGCGATTGAGGTGGTTTTTCCTACACCGTTGACCCCTAAAAACAGGTACAGGTTCAGCTTTTGCGGGTCATAGGCCAAGGTTTTTGTTAGTAAAGATTCTTTTAACAGCGTTTTTAAAAGTTCTCTGAGCTCTTCGGGGCTTTTGACGCGGTCTTTGGCCATGGTTTTTAGGCGTTCACTCATGAGTTTAGCGGTTTTGTAGCCCAAATCAGCCTCGATCAAAATGTCTTCGAGCTCCTCGACTAAGGCCGCATGCGGCGAGGCAAAGAAAAGGTTCTTGAGGCGTTGAAAGAGGCTTAAGGCCATGCAAGCTCCGAAGTTATTGGGTTTCTGCGACGTGGATATAGGCAGACAGTTCCATCATCATCCAGACAAAAACGCCAGTGGTCAAGACCAAACCGCCGTAGGCCCCGTAGCGGAAGTTCTGGGCCCACTGATAGGCTTGGCTGTAATTGGCATAAACGATGGGGTTCGAATTGGATGTATATTGCGCGGCATACTGGTTGGTGAGCGCTGTCCACTGGTCCGAAAAGGCTCGGGCTAAGATGGTCGAAGTCAGCGAAAACGAAAAGGCGGCTAAGGAAAGGTAAAATTGATCTTTAGCCTTTTGCAAGTCGGGCTTAGGTTGCGCCGGCAAAAGCAGAAAACTGAGGTCTTTTTGCCCCTGAGTAATTGAAGAACTGATTGATTCGTAATGATCAAGCTCAATTTGTAAGTGAGCTTTGGTAGTTGGCGAGGGAACTTTGACCGGAGTTTTGCCTACCCAGCGGCTATCTACCCAGACATCGGCTCCCTCGGGGGTGGTTTCGATGCTGATGGGCGAGGCTGAAGACTGCTTAAGTGACCAAGTCAGGTTTGTCATTTTGTTAGCCGCTAAGTTGAGGGTCTTAGTCATCCTCAGGTATCCTGGTGCCTCGGCTTCGACAGTTAGGGGGCCCGGCTGAAGATCGCGAAGCACTAAGGGGTTGCCATAACTTTTTTGGTCAATGCGGTAGAGCACCGAAGCTGGCTGGGCATGGATGGTTAACGAGGCCCATGCCCGCCCCAAAAACAACGTTTGAAAGGCATTATGGGCTTTTTCTAACCGATCATGAATTTCGTCGGGGAGAAAGCTGTCTTGCCAGACCATCAGGTTACGGTTTTCTAAACGGCTCCAAAGCCCAATCTCTAGGTGCCAGATTTTACCTTGCGAGTGCAAAATTCCCCAAAACATCAAATCGGCATTCAGGGCTTGAGACATATCGGCAGGAGCCCCTGGTTTTACCTGTGAAACCACGGTACCGTCCGAGGGCCCCCCAAACTTAAGCGGCATGGGGTTTACCAAGGGCACAAGTTCGGGGTGCTCTCGAAATTGCCGCCAGAGTTGGTTTTCATCACGCCACCCCTGAATCGCGGTTGTGCTTGGTGGCGCTGAGTTGGTGATTTCGGCTTCGGCTTGTTGGTTGCGGTAATCGGTAATGGTTTTATCGAGGGCTAAGCGAGCTTTCGTTAAGATCGAATTTTGAAGCAAATGAATTTCTTCAGAATCTAAAAAATGGGTAGAAATCTCAGGCCAGTTTTGCACGAACTCACGGGCCATCGCATCGCGAATCGATTGACCATCGGGGGTGCCTTGTGGATTTTGCCATTGTGCGCAGACCCACGTCCAGGTGGTTGGTATTTGGGCTTGCCAATCGGTAGGCCAGGTGAGGTCTTGGGCCGGCAGAGCCGAGGCGTACAACAGCCCTGCCAGCACAAAAAGTTTAAAGATCGTCGGCTTCGTCATCGGGAACAAAGGCTTTGTTCTCCCACGAAAAACGCATGTATTCTTCGATAAAGTCATCAATTTCGCCGTCCATGACAGCTTGAATGTTGCCAGTTTCATGTTTGTTACGATGATCTTTGACCAGCGTGTAGGGTTGAAACACGTACGAACGGATCTGAGACCCCCACTCAATAGCCTTTTTATCGGCTGAGTACTTGGCCATTTCTTTGTCTTTTTCGGCCCGGTAGTACTCGTACAACCGAGACTTTAGCATCGACATCGCAGTGGCCTTGTTTTTGAACTGCGACCGTTCGTTCTGACACTGTACCACAATTCCTGTCGGGTAGTGGGTAATCCGAATCGCCGAGTCGGTTTTGTTAACGTGCTGTCCACCGGCGCCCTGAGCGCGGAACGTGTCGATGCGAATATCATCATCTTTAATATCCACATCGATGGACTCGTCGAGCACCGGGTGGGTAGCGACCGAAGCAAAAGACGTATGCCGCCGTGCCGCCGCATCAAAGGGCGAAATTCGCACCAAACGGTGAACCCCGTTTTCATTCTTTAAGTACCCGTACGCAAATTCGCCGGTAATCTGCAGGGTGACCGATTTAACCCCGCCTTCCGCCTCTAAAAGGTCGACAACTTCTACCGTAAACTTGCGGCGTTCGGCCCAGCGGGTATACATCCGTAAAAGCATTGACGCCCAGTCACAGGCTTCGGTTCCCCCTGCCCCGGCGTGAATTTCTAAAAAGGTATCCATGCGGTCGGCTTCATCCGACAGCAATTCGAGCACTCGCAGCTCACTATACCGATGGTCAAGTCCACCCAGCACCGAAGCGACTTCGGTTTCGAGGCTTTGATCTTTTTCAGAGAGAGCAAGGCTAAACAGCTCTTCCAGATCGGTAATTTCGCGAACCAAAGCCTCCCAGGGGTCAAGCCGGGCTCGAAGCCGTTTTAGTCCGCTCATAATTTTTTGAGCCTCGGCAGGATTGTTCCAAAACTCGGGGTTATCGGTGAGTTTTTCTTGATCTTCTATTTGCTGGCGGAGGGTATCCGGGTCAAAGACGCCTCCAGGTGTCTAAAATTTCTGTTTTTAGGTTAAACAGTTTCGTTTGATGGTCTTCGAGCATGGCAATCTCCTAGGTTTTTAACAGCATCCGCTTCCAGCGCTTTTCTTCTAACGAAGTCACGACCAAAGTATCCTCGACAGGATACTGGTAAAAGCGCAAAGAGTCGTAATGATCGGTCAGTTTATCAAGTTCAAGCTTAAGGCGGGCCAAGTTTTTGTCGTTGAGCGTGTTCGTTTCGTACAGATTGCGCTGAACCTTTCGAAAGCCGTATTCCTGCAAAATGCGGTCGGCTTTGATTCTGGTGTCTTCGTTGCCAAAATCGCAGGCAAGGGCTATGAACATGAGCTAATTTATGCTGTAAGATAAATTCTGTCAAAGGGGATGTTCGTATGCGTGCTGTGTATCTGTTGTTCTTTTTGGGGACTGTGAGTTTTGCTCTCGCTGATTCTGTGGACGCGAGGCCATTTTCGCTCCCGTGGCGAGGGTGGATTAGTGACCCGGTTACCGGCGAAGCCTTGCACCTGCCTCAAAACCCAACACCAATCACTTCTCCAAGCCTCCGTTCAAAGCAATGGTTGGCCCCTTTTCAAGGATCGATAACCTTGCCGCTCCCCGAGCCTTCGTTGCTCAGTGAAGACCAGGTTGTTCTAAAATCTCCCGGGGTCGAACGCCGGCTCGCCTTGCTAGTTCAGGCTTATGTTCCTTTAAAGGATTGGCAAAAGTTGGTAATCGAGGTTAGTAAGCTTGAGCAAGAACACCCCGTTCCTGCTGTTTTTGACAGGATGGAGTTCTATTTAGCGCAAGCCTACGGGTATTTAGGACATTTTCATGCGGCAGTTTTAGCTTTGGCCTCGGCCCAGTCGATCAATTCTCGGCTTAAGCAGAGGTGGCTGACAGCACTCTTAAGCCATTTGTCGTGAGCTTTGTTTTTTAGTTTCCGGCAAAGAATTCGTCCCCAGATCGTTCCAAAAGGTTCCACGTTACCCTGTTGATCCAGGGAGTCCCCACAACAAGGTTGATTTTCCACCGGGGGGCAAACCGATGGGCCACATAGTCGCCAGCCAAAGCAGAGCTGGTGTGGTTCACGATTTCTAACAAGGGGGCTTCGCCTGCCTCCCACGTCCAATTGAAGTTCAGCCCACGAGGCAGGTCAATCAGTTGAGCCTCACCGGGTACTTGGGGGTCATAACGAAAGAGTCCGCTATCAGCCTGGCCACAGTAGAGGTACGAATCTTGTTCGTACCAGCCCGACCATTCGGGGCCGGAAAGCAATTCAAGCTCGATCGTCAACTCTACCGAGTTTTCTTCAAACTTAAAGGATTTTTTGATTCGGACATGAACGGTACCCAAAGGTCCCGAGAGTGTTGAGACGGCCGCTAAGGTCAAAAGACGCTGTTCCCGGTTCAGATCGACAAGACGGAATTCTTTGGACCAAAACTCCCCTGTTTCACCATTTTCATGAAAGAAACGATCGACAAACACCTTGGCCGGACTACGGTGCGTTAAATGATCGGCATCAGCCCAGTTCCACGGTCGTTCCAGCCAATCCCATTCAAAGGCAACTCCCCCCACAGGGTTAATAAATAAGTTATAGCGCGTGCCCTGAAACAGAAATTCTTTTAAACCGTCAAGATTAAAATCAAGTGAGGTGAGCGAGGACAAAAAGATTGTCTTGTCGCGAGCTAATACCTCGGCTGAAATCAAGGACTGAAAAGCCTTTTGACGACAGGTTCGTGCCAAACGACCGTCAGGGATGTAGGCCCGTAACGATTGGCCCCTCCAAAGTTCCTCCAAAGCGGCTTTTTTCTTGTACTTATCGCCCCGCAGAGACGACACTAGGAGGTGGGTATGAACCATTTTGCTGTAAAGGCGGTTCGAATCATCAAAATCGGTTAAAAATTGCTTCCAGCTTTGGCGTTCAGCATAGGCCGGGGGCGAGATTCCAACATGGCGACACAGGGTGGCATAATCGGTCGAGGCAAAAAAGACACGATCATACATAACCGTAGCACGCTTGAGGTAGCTTGACGGGTTGACGCACAGCATACCGGGGTAGCCGGAACGAAGAATATTGAGAAAGTTCTCAAACCCTGAGGCTTCGTGAAAAAAAGGAACCTCTTGCAAGCTCGAAAGCGAAAAGAACACCGACAACAACGAATCGTCATGACCAAACCTTTGGCGTATCGTCAGGTCTAACGCCGCAAGGTTGCCTTTCATGATCTGCTCAGCCAAGGTGGATTTGACGGGAAAGCACGTTAAAATTCGACCCTGATTTTCGGTAACACACGGAATTCCAATTTTGGTCGAGGATACACCTAGACGGACAAAATCTTCTTCGTCAAGAAACGTGTATTCGAGACCACAGCCGGTGAGCGACAAAACGAGTGAGGGGTCCCATACCGTGTTGTGAAGCCAACCTCCCCGGGGACGGCGTCCTAAAAGGCGGCGAACCGTTGTTGTTAGTTCTTCGATCTGTCCGATGCGATCCGAAGGTGGCAATAAGGGGAGCAAGGGGCTATAGAACCCTCCCCCCAGAACTTCTACCTGCTTTCGACGAATCATCTCGGCCAGTGCGGTGATAAATTCGGTGTGGTGAGTTTCAAGCCATTCCAAAAAAGGACCAGAAATATACAAGGTCAGGGGCACATCAGGAAAGCGAAAAGTCAGGCTGAGCAAGGGCTTCAAAGACTGATGATAAAAAGTTTCTAACTCGGTATCTGAGGTTTCTGAAGGTGGAGAAATAATAACACCGAGAAGAAAGCGCAACCCTTCCAATCCCTACCTCCCTGTCCAAGCTAAGACCAGCGCCACCAAACCGCTCACCGTCAATTGTAACGGTAAACCTTGAAAGAGGACGGGGATTTTTTCACGCAAAAGGCGGGTTTTTAAAGCAGAAAAGAACAAGAACGTGGCCGCATAGGCTAAAACTACGGCTAAAACACTGAAAACGATATCAAGCCAGGTTTCTGCCGAGCCATAAATGACCAAAGCGCCACCGAGCAAGAGCGAGTTCATGACAGCAGACCACGGTCCCGGGTCCTGACTTTCGGCTGGCGGGGGGCTCAGAAAATATACCAGCCATGACAACACGGCTAAGACCAAAACGGACACAGGTGTTTCTAAAAAGGGAAGGTGCCAAGGGGTCAGAACAAACCTGCTGACAACCCACACCACGAGGGTGGTTCCTAAGAGGATCAAACCAAGCCGGACAAAGCGAGGCCAGTCTCGGTACGACAGCCCCCCTTCCACCGACTCTTTGACACCTAAAAAGTGGAAAAAATAGAGGTTATTAACTAAAAAAAACATCAAAAAGAGATGAAAAGGTTTCACTTTTTCCTCAGCCCCTTATTGTAGCACGTGCTTGGTGAAATCGTTAAGTCAAACGGCGCGAAAAAGATGGGAAAGCTGATCAAGCCACGGTACGATTAAGCACGCGAGCAAGATGGATTAGAAAGTACCAA
>JABEVK010000142.1 GCA_013044245.1 Spirochaetales bacterium
ACCAAACGAGCCCACGAGAGCGGTGGTGCCCACGATAAAAAGTGAGTATGCGGTGGCCAAGACTGGCGGAATGGCCATCAAGTACACGAGTACCGGAACTGTAAGAATGGAGCCACCGGCACCAATCAGACCGAGACTTACGCCAATCAATAATGAAAAAATATAGCCGAGGATAATCAATGCGGCCTCCTAGTTTAAATTAATGCTTGATTTTGTTTAACGATTGTAAAAGACCCTCAAGAATGCTTAAAGGATGGGGTGGACAGCCGGGAATATACAAGTCGACTTTCAGCACCTGTTCGGCACCGCCTCGGACACTTTGGTGGCCCGCGAAAGGTCCCCCGGCGATCGCACACGAACCCACGGCAACGACCAGCTTAGGTTCGGCCATCGCGGCGTAGGTTTTTTGCACTGCCAGCTCCATGTTATTGGTAACTGGGCCTGTCAGTAAAAGGACATCGGCGTGCCGGGGTGAAGCGACTACCTGAATACCAAAACGCCCCCAATCCCAGCCTATCGTCGACAGCACATTGACGTCGGCTTCGCACGCGCCACACCCGCCAGCACTCACCACGCGGATTTTGAGACTGCGGCCTAATAACCGTCGTATCTCGCGGGAAAAGGCTTCGGGGGTAATGGCTCCTTTTTCTGCTAAGGGGACGACCAAGCCCTTTCGGTCGCGAGAAGCCATTCTGAACTCGGGGGTAAACTCGAGAATTTTTTCGGGGCAAGCCGTCTGGCAATCGGTGCAGAAGAGACAAGCCCCCAGATCAACCTCAAGCTGTCCGTTGTTGGTATGAAGGGCGTTCACGGGGCAGGCTTGAACACAGGCCTGACAGCCGTTGGGACAGCGTGAAGTGTCGGCGTAAGGGCGGCCCTGGTAACGGTCCGAGAGAGCAGGGGGAGCCTGCCGTGGGTAACCAATTGTTCTATGTCCTTGGGTCAAACGTGTGAGCAGTGAGCGTAGCATCTCAGACTCCTGTCATAAATCGTGTCCGCAATACGAAAGGTTAAAGCTTTTATTGCAGAGCGGAAAATCAGAAATTTCCTGACCTTTAAGCGCCCATTCCAGGGCCGTCCAATTATGAAAGGACGGGTCAATCACCTTGTACCTGGCCAGTTTGCCGTCACTGGAAGTCCAGGCGGCGTGGGCGGCTTCGCCCCGCCAAGCCTCTTCAAGAGCCACCGCCAGATGGTTGGGCTTCAGGGCACCCACGGGAGCGCTCAAGGCACCTGAAGGAAGGTTTTTTACTAAATCATGGACAAAGGTCAACGATTTTTGAATTTCGAGCCAGCGGACGTAAGTGCGCGAGAATACATCGCCAGTATCGTAGGTCGACACGGGAATCTGTTGAAACCGGTACATTCCCACCGGTTGGTCAAAGCGAACGTCGCGCACCAGGCCGCAGGCGCGGGCGGCCGGCCCCACTAGGCCCAGGGTCAGGGCTTGCTCGCGGGTGAGGGTACCGATATGTTCCATTCGTGCTAAAACTGAGGATGTTGACCAAAGGAGGTTGACGGCATCGGTAGTCTCTTTTGTCAAAACGTCTAAGCGTTTAAGGAGTTCTGCCGCTCGGGGTTTATCCAGGTCGAAGGCCACACCCCCTGGGATGACCCACCCTCGGCCAAAGCGGTTACCACAGACGAGAGCGGTGAGATTGAGAAAATCCCCCCGAATTCTGCCACAAAAGCTTGCCGTGGGGAGGTACCCCGTATCACTTGCCAAAGCCCCCAGGTCGCCCACATGGTTAGCTAACCGTTCCAGCTCCAAACCGAGGGCCCGCAGGGCTTCGGCTCGCAGGGGAACTCTGGTACCTGAGAGCGCTTCGAGGACACGGGCATAGGCTGATGTGTGGGCAATTGTCGTGTCCCCGGCCAAGGTTTCAGCATAGTGTCGTGTTCGGGCGTTGGGGCCCCCCTCCCAGGCGGCTTCTAGACCTCGGTGCTGGTAGCCCAAGGCAATTTCGAGGCGGTACACCGTTTCGCCCCGGCACTGAAAGCGAAAATGCCCTGGTTCGATTACACCAGCGTGGACAGGGCCGACGGCAACCTCGTGAACGTCTTCACCCGGAACGGGGTGAAACTCTTCAGAATCACCGACGAGCGGAGGACGGCGCAGTCGAGGCAGGTTGGGGGCCGAAAGCAAACCATATTCGGCGAGTTCGCGTTCGTAGCGGTGCAACTGGGGGTGTCGGTCTGATAATTGAGGAATCTGAGTCTCGGTCACCAGCGTGCGTGCCGTTAAAAGCCGGTTGGCGGCATCGTCGGCGAAAACTGCCGTGAGTTCCTGCGAGTCACCCAGAGGACGGGCAAAGTAGGCCACAGCACGAGTCGATGTTAACAGCTTGTCTACTGAAGCAAAAAAATCGTCGGGACGGAGCAGAGGCACGTGCTCTTGGCTCAAACTTTCGGCATTGGTGAAGTCTTGCCAGGGATTCATAAATGACCTCCTAGCTCCGATGCCGCGTTTTGTAGCCATTGCTGGACCCCGGGAGGCAGGAATACCCCTAGAGCCAGGACCACCACCATCAGAAGTAAGGGAACTCCGGCGGTTAACACGCCTTCGCGGTACGGTGTTTGGGGAGTGCCAGGCGGTATAGGGCCTTGCAGAGCATGAAGAACCGTTTTACCCATGCCAAAAAAGACAAAGAATAAAAGGGCAAGAAAGCCGATGGCTATGAAAAGATTGCCCTGCTGGACGACGGCCGTCAGAATCGAAAATTCGCTAAAGAACGGACCAAAAGGGGGTGACCCGGTGATCGCAAAAAAGCCGAGAAGAAACACCGCCCCTGAAAGGGGCAGTCGGCGTAAAGCTCCCTGGACAACGTCAATCTTTTTGCTGTCGTACGAGCGGTGAATGTTGCCCGCGGTCAGGAACAGTACCCCCTTGGTTGCGGCATTAGTGAAGACATGGTACATCATGCCATACAAAGCGGCGCCTCCGGTTCCTAAACCCAAAAGCAAGATTCCCATGTGCTCCACGCTTGAATAGGCCAACATTCGTTTCAAATCTTTTTGACCTAGCAAAAATAAGGCCGCCACCGCCATCGAAAACAACCCTACACCGGTTAAGAGGGCCGAAAAATGGCTAGCTAGGCCTGCCGCCGCGACAATCCCGTAAGCTCGCAAAATTGCCAGAAAGGCTAGGCTAGTAACTCCGCCTGCTAAAAGAGCCCCGACGGCTCCTGGGCTTTCACCATAGGCATCGGGCTTCCATGTGTGCATGGGTGCGAGTCCCATCTTGGTGCCATAACCCACCAAAAGGAGCAAAAAAGCGGCATTCAGCCACGCAGGTGAAAGCCGGTGAGCCTCGGCTATCAAGGTCGGGTAGTCCAAGGTGGGAGGCAACCCTACCTGGAACGCCGCATAAGCCAAAAAGAAGGTGCCCAAGAGTGCCAAGGCGATACCCACCGAAAGGACCAAAAGGTACTTCCAGGTCGCCTCAAGGCTTTCTTTGGTTCGGTTGAAATAAATCAGTGGTGCTGTCGCCAGTGTGGTTCCTTCGATCGCCACCCACATCAGCCCCAGGTGACGGGCCAAAACGACCAGAGACGCTAGCCCCAAAAACACCAGCCAGCTTACCGTGAACACCCGGTTCGACCGTTCCTTTCGGTAACGGAGGTATCCGACCACATAAAAAGATAAGGCGAAAGCCAAGCCCTGCAATGCCAAAAGGATGACCGTACCTACGGCATCCAACTGCAACCAATCTCCCCAAACCGCCCCGGAGGGATTGTAAGCCAAGATAATGCTAAGGGTCAGCGTCACGGTATTGACCAACGGCAAAAACAGGGGACGTTGACGTTCCCAGGGCCACAGGGCCACTACTCCTGCCAAGAGCAGAGGGAACAGAATCAGAATGATGCCCATGGTCTACTCCTTCAACGACGCCAAGCGTCGAGTGTCCATCGAAGCAAAGGTGTCGTTGATGCGGTTGGTGATGATCGTGATTACAAAAATACCCACAAAGAGGTCAAGTAAAACGCCCAGCTCAATCACGAGGGGAAGGGCTTCAACCAACAGCAGGCCAAACACGTAAATCCCGTTTTCAAGAATGAGGTAGCCAATCACTTGTGTCAGGGCTTTGTAGCGAGTGGTGAGAATCAAAAAGCCCACCATAATGGTGGCGATCGAGGCGGGAACAATAAGGGTCCCTGTTTGGCTTGCCTCGAGCGGTATTTGTGTCGAGAGCAGTAAGGCCACCCCGGTGGCGCCGGCCCCAAGGAGTACCGAGGGAAAAAAGCCAATAAACGGTTCAATTTCTCGTTTGATTTTGGCGGCTCTGAGAGATCTCCCCATCATGAAAGGAATCACGAACCCCTTCAAAACGATGGCACCTGCCGAAGCGGCCAAGCTGGGCCACCCTGCCGACGGGTTCAACAGGGGCAAAACTGATAACAGGGCCCCTTGAGCCGCCGCAATGCGGATGACGGTCAAGATGCGGCTTGACCCCAACGCAAACAAGTTGAGCACTAAAACAATGACTAAGACAGCATTGATCAGATCATGAAACGATGCCACGACTCACCTCATCATCAAAAGAAATCCTGCGCCGCATGAAAGTACAGCACCGGTTAAAAAAAGCGGGACTCGTTTTAGTCGCAGGCGGGCAAAGGCTGACTCTAGCACACCCACGAACACGGCCAGAACGAGAACTTCGGCCAACGGCAGGGCAAAGCCCCCGGGCCAGTCAGCGGGGAATGGAGCAGCGGTATGTACGACCAGAGATCCTAAAATGAGAAACTTCATCGCTGAGGAATATTCCACCGCACCCAGAAGCGGGCCGCTATGGTCTAAAATCATCGCCTCGTGAATCATGGTCAGTTCGAGGTGGGTGGCCGGATCATCCACAGGCAAACGACTAGTTTCGGTTAAAAACACCAAAAACAGTCCCAGAGCGGTCAGAATCAACGGAGCCGTGAGCTGGGAGTTGTAGTGCAAAAGGGGGCTTAGCAAAAAACCACTGGTTTCGAGCGATCCTGAAATCTTGACCAGGGTTAAAAACCCTAGAAACAAGGCTGGTTCAGTCAAGAAACTAAACGTCAGCTCGCGCGATGCCCCCATCCCTTCAAAGGCTGAGCCGGTGTCGAGAGCCGCTAGTGTGGTAAAAAATCGGCCTAGCGCGAACAAATAAGCTACGAGAATGAAATCGCCTGAAAAGCTTAAAGGGGCGGCGAAGTTAAACAGAGGGACAAAAAGCCCCGCAAAGGCCGTGCTAACCAGCAACACGAACGGTGCTAGCCGAAAGATCCACGAGGTCGTGGTACTGAGTACTGTTTGCTTGCGAAATAGTTTTACAAGGTCGTAGTAGGGCTGAAGGAGCGGTGGGCCCTGGCGCCCGGCAAACCACGACTTTGTTTTGTTCACAGTGCCCAGCAACAAGGGCGGAACAAGTAAAAGGGTCAGACCATGAAGGAGGGGTGCAAGTAAGGTCATTTTCCGAAACTCCCCAGCAGTAGAATCAACACAAAAAGCAAAATTTGAGCCAAGTATAATTGTATGTTGCCCCTTTGAAGTCGGTGGAGCCGGCCCAGGGCGTGTTCGATGCGGCGTACGAGAGGAAAAAGCGACAAATCCAGAACAGGGTCACGTGTTTGCTTACGGTAGCTGGGTGTCTCGCCGCGTTTATCGGCTTGGGCATGAGTCCATCCGGTCAGGCTGGCACTGACCGATGCGGCTGAGTACTGCATTCGTGGAGAGGGCAAAGCGTAGCCACAATCCCAGGTGGGACCCTTTTTTCGGTACCGAAACATCAGAACAACAGCGATCGTAAAAAGCAACGTCAGGCTTACGATCAGCCACGGCACGATCGGAAAGCTCAGCGGGATTGACCCGGGTTGAAATAAGGCCAACGCGGGCTCCACCAGCGGGAGAAGCAGAATAGGGCTTGCCCCCAACACCACCACAAGCCCGGCTAAAACCAATAATACCCCTTTGCCATGTTCTTGGCCGACGGGTGGTAAGGCTGAGCGGGGTTGGCCCAGGAACAGCCCGGCTGTTACTTTGACGAAAGCGGCTAGGGCCAGGGCTCCCACCGCCGGGAGAATGACGGCCCCTAACGTAAGTACCGCCGTTCCTTGGCCGAATGCTAAAAAGAAACCTTTCATCATGAGGAACTCGCCAACAAAGCCACTCAGCGGGAATAGCCCTGCAAGGCCAGCCGCGCCAACGACAAAAGCCAACGTGGTCCAAGGTAAAATTCGGCGTATTCCCCCTAGCTTTTCTATGTCGCGAGTCCCTGTAGCGTGAAGAATATTTCCTGAAGACAAAAAGAGTACAGGCTTTAAGACCCCGTGGTTGAGAACGTGAAATAGCGCCCCACCTAGGCCCCAAAGCACCAAATCGGGGCGATTTTCTGCCCTGCCGGTGACGGCGAGGCCCAGACTCATGACAATGAGACCGATGTTCTCGACGCTGGAATAGGCCAAAAATCGCTTAAAGTCCCGCTGGTTCAGCGCCAAAAACACCGCACTTAGGGCGCTTAACGCTCCTAACCCCAATAAGACTTCGCCCGATGCGGCGCTCAGACCAGGCATCAAAAGCAAAAGACGCATAATGCCATACAACCCGATTTTGAGCATGACCCCCGACATGACTGCCGAAACGTGACTGGGCGCATTGGCGTGGGTATCGGGGAGCCAAAAATGAAGCGGCACGAGCCCCGCTTTGACACCAAAGCCAATGACGCCCAGCGTCAGCAGGGTGGCCATCGTTGCCGGTTCTAACGTCGTAGTCAGCGATAAAAGGAAACTCCCCGTTGAGGCTTTCCACAGAGCAAACAGTAGAAACAAGGCCAAGGTCCCCGCGTGCGTTGCTACCAGGTAGACCCAGCCGGAGCGCCGTGTTTCGGGGTGTTGATGTTCGGCAGTGGCGGCAAAAAATGCGGCTAGGGCCATGATTTCCCAGAATAAAATAAAGGACAGTCCGTCCCGTGCCAGGGTAACCAGGGCCATGCCTGCGGCAAGAACCCCAAACGAAACTTGAAGCTGTTGTTCTGAGGCTCGTGAGGGGGTAAACGGCCCTTGGCCGACCGCCCACAGCCCTGCGGCAGGGGTGATGATAAAAATCAGGACAAGAAAAGGCACGGTCAGGGCATCCAGACCTAGCGTGAACACCGGCGACCCTGGAATTTGCCAAGTTAGCAGTTCCGGCGGCTGTCCTAGACTCAGCAGGGTGCCAGCTAATGCGATAACGGCTCCGATGAGAGCGATTGCGGCGGTGAGCTTGGCTGTGCGGTGCGGGGCCAGAGGAAGAAAGCTGGCAAAGCCACTAAGGGCAGTGAGGGCGATTCCCCAAAGAACGAGGGGGAGCGAGGACGAGTAAAGGCTCATGGCTGACTACCTTTCACCAGGGTGACAATGGATGCCCAGGGGAGCTGGGTCGCTAAAAAAAGCAAAGCGGCGAGAAAGACGTAGAGAACGTACTGCTGGGTGAGCCCCTGAGGTAAACGGCGTAAGGCGATGAAAAAGCGCGGTAGGCGAAATGCTCGGCGCGGCGGTTGGCGTAAAAGCCAACGCCATTGAAGGCGCAACGGTCGGCTTAGAGAAGACGCCGTGTACTGCATTCGCGACGAGGGTTGCGCATACCCACAGTCCCAGGTTAACACGCGGGGATTGCTGCGAAATGCCTTGATCGACACGGTCGCCACCAGCAGAAGGATACCTAAAACTCCTGTGAAAAGACTTAAGGTGTTCAACGGAACAATCTCAGCCAGAGGCCGGGCTAAGCCGGGCGCTAAAAGTGCGGTTACGGGGTCTAGCAGAGGGGCACTCGCCCAGGGAAAGAGGCCAATCAATGCACAAAGCCCGCCCAGGACGAATAACGTCGTGGTCATTAGGGCGTTCTCGCCAGCGTTGACAACCTCGGGCTTTCGGGGTGAGCCCAAAAACATTGAGCTGGTCACTTTGACAAAACACGCCAAAGCCAGCGCGCCTATCATCGATAAAGCGGTTACGGTTAACAGGGTGGCCAGACTAAGGGCCCCTGGTCCTGAAAGCGCTGAAAGTGAGCCCATGACAATCAGCCATTCGCTGACAAAGCCATTGAGGGGAGGCAGACCCGTGATTGCTGCTGCGCCGAGAAAGAACAAGCCGGCCGTGAGAGGGAGCTTGGTCAGTAAACCTCCCAGAGCATCCAAGTGCCGACTACCTGCGGCTTTGACCGCTGTACCCGCCCCTAAAAAGAGGAGTGACTTGAATAAGGCGTGGTTCAGAACATGCAACAGCGCCCCTGCAAGTCCCAGAGTGTACCAAAGGGGTTGATGAAAAGTCCTTCCTAGCAGGGCCAAGCCCAGGCCGAGTGCGATAATGCCGATATTCTCGACACTGTGGTAGGCCAAAAGGCGTTTGATATCGTGCTGAGCGAGAGCTTTGACAACCCCAAAGACACCGCTCACCGCGCCCACTGCCAAAAGAGTGGTTCCCCAGAGTGCAGGGGGATGGGGGATTAAAAACAGCATACGGATTAAACCGTAGATGCCCATTTTGATGAGAACGCCAGACAGCAAAGCGGAAACAGGAGTGGGCGCACCGGCGTGGGCTGAGGGCAACCACATGTGCAGAGGAACCAGGCCCGCTTTTAGTCCAAAGGACAAAAGGGCAATTAAAAAGAATAGCGTCAGACCAGCACCTGAGGCAGAGCTGGTCAAAGGCACCAGCAAAAAGCTTCCCGAAAAGTGCTTCCATAATAAAAACAAGAAAATCAGACCTAGGGTACTCAGGTGGGTGGCCAAGAGGTAGAACCAGCCGGCCTTACGAGCTTCGGGGGTTGTGTCGGGCGAATTGATGAGGAAAAAGCCCGATAAGGCCATCAGTTCCCAGCCTACCAAAAAGACGAGAGCCTGCTGAGCGGCAAGTAACAGCGCCATTCCGGCAATCGCCAAACCCCAAAACACTCCGAGTGAAACTTCGCCTTTATGAGAAGGTTGGTTGGCATAATACCCTTGGGCATAGAAAAGGCCCCAAAAACCCATCACGTAAACAGGAATCAAAAAAAAGGCGGTTAAGGGATCAAGGTGCAGAAGGTTCGAATCAAGACTGGGAGACCAGGGAAAGCTCTGGCCCAGCAATTGCATCACGGCTAAACCCAGGCCCACCGCGCAGGCTAACCCCAGCAGAATTAATTGGGGTATAAACCTACTTCGGTGAAAAATTAGGCGAGGCAGTCCCGAGAGGCCTGCTAGCACGATGACCGCGAGAAAAATCATACGTCAGACCGTTGATCAGAGGGTTTCTCAGCCCGTTGCGGAATAGCCTTTTCGCACGCTTCAACGCGACTAAACAGCGTTTCTCGTGTTGCTCGTTCCCGCAGAGCCTGCCGTAACCCTTCGTCACGAAGCACGAAACCGAGCCGCGACAAAAGATGAAGGTGGGCGCGGGCGCTGGGACTGATGATGGCAAACATGGTATCGACGGGTTTGCCATCAATGGCACCAAAATCGATGGGCGTCTCTAAGAAGCACAGGGTAACGGTTGGTTTTTGAATGTGCAAAATAACGGGGTTACGAACGTGAGGGATGGCAATGCCGTCACCGATACCGGTTGAGCCCAACGATTCCCTGGCCAGAAAGACCTCGTAAAGGTATTGCCGGTCCACTTCATCGGGTAAGTTTAAAACATCGGTGATGGATTTGAGCACCGACGGTCCATCATTGCCCTCGAGTCGGTAAACAACCCCCCCGGCCTTGAGGGCTTCGGTCAAAGACGGCAAGAGCGACGCATCGCTCGACTCGGCAAAGATTTCGGGGGAAACCTTCATCCGTTGACTGGTAGCCCATTCTAGAATCTCGGCACGGTTGAAGCGCACCTGCTCGTTGATGCGGTAAAACGGGATGGAACCTTTTTGGATCCATCGATAAATCGTTTTTTCAGAAACGCTCAAAATAGAGGCGACGTCTTTGACGAACAACTGCATAAGGAAATTATTTCCCTGATGTTCAAAAATGTCAATCAAAAAGGAAATTTGTCTAGTTAGGGGTATTAGTGAGACTTGGGGGCCGACTACGGTCAGTTGCCATCCTCACATAGTGGATTAAGCATTGTTCCGGTAAGAAAAACAAAAAAGCTATTGACTATAATTGTACATCAAAGAATACTGTATTATTGATGGTGGAATTAATGGTAATGTGAAGTGGTGTCGTCTGTGAACCTTCTTGGTTGTTGTTTTTGCATACGCTGGTAATTCACCTGGACTTTTGTGTGAAAGAGTTAGACAGCATTTATTGTGGGATTAAGAAATAAGAAAATGCTTGAAAGAAATGCAAGTGAATCTTTAATGTGGGCTCACACAGCTGAGGGAAAGGCGCCGCAAAGCTTGAGAGAGCATCTTGAGTCCGTAGCTGCGCTTGCAAAGAGTTTTGCCGACAAGTGGGGCAATGGGGATTGGGGCTGGTTGGCTGGCCTTTGGCATGATCTTGGAAAGTACAAGCCTGCATTTCAGAATTATATCAGAGAATCAGGGGATTATGAAAAATTAGAGCTAGCCGACGGTCACACAGGAAAAGAACATGCCATCGTGGGGGCGTTGCACGCATTGCAAAAGGCTGGAGAAGAAGGATATTTGTTCGGTCGTGTACTTGCCTACCTGATCGCTGGGCATCATACAGGGCTTCCGGATTGGAATCATGAAATGGGAATCGGAGGAGCTCTAGAGCCGAAATTACGAGAGTTTGACCACTTGGATGATGCACTTAGGGGTAAACCACCATCAGATCTGCTCGAGGCGACGCTTCCTGAAACCTTATGCCAGACGACTGAACCGCAGAAAAATCTGCATCTTTGGATTCGCATGATATTTTCCTGCCTGGTGGATGCTGATTTCCTCGATACAGAGCGATACAAAAACGCGACTCTGTACAGGGCCAGAGCCATCGAAATCCCTACGATGATCCAGCTCAGGGATAGATTTGATCGCTTTATAACAGAGAAACAATCCAGTGCAGTAGAAAGCCCCGTCAATCAGTTACGAAGCGAGGTCTTGGGCCAATGCCGTGCACATGCAGTCTGGACGCCAGGAATATTTTCTCTGACAGTTCCTACTGGCGGAGGAAAGACTCTTTCAGGGATGGCGTTTGCTTTAGATCATGCCATAAAATACAATAAACGTAGAGTGGTTGTTGCGATTCCTTACACGAGCATCATCGAACAAACCGCAAAGGAATACCGAAACGTTTTTGGAGCAAATGTTGTTCTTGAACACCACAGTAATGTGGATCCCAGCTGTGAAACCGAGCAAGCAAAATTAGCCTCAGAGAATTGGGATGCGCCGATCATAGTGACAACCAACGTGCAACTATTTGAATCTCTTTTTGCGGCACGGACTTCAGCTTGCCGAAAACTTCACAATTTGGCTGACTCGGTCATCATCCTGGACGAAGCCCAGATGCTACCTCCTGAGTTTCTAGACCCCATTGTTTCTTCCATCAAGGGCCTAGTTGAAATGTTTGGTTGTTCAGTTGTTCTTAGTACGGCCACGCAACCGTCGCTCACGGGGGAATTTCAATCAGGAAAGGCGGTATTTCAGGGTTTCGCTAAGGCGGCGGTTCGTGAGCTAATGTCCGATCCTCAAGGACTGGCCCGACGGCTAAGCCGCGTAGAAATCCAGCGTCTCGAAAGCTCGTCTGACCGGGTCACGTGGCACGAGGTTGCTGAACATCTGTGCGCCGAAGAGCAGGTTTTGTGTATAGTCAACACGAGAAGGGACTGCCGTGAGCTTTTTGAACTGATGCCTCAGGGAACGATTCACCTTTCGGCGCTCATGTGCCCTGAACACAGAAGCGTTGTCATAGACAACATCAAACAGAAGCTCAAAGTGGGTCAGTCGCTTCGCGTCATCAGTACGCAGTTGGTGGAAGCAGGAGTTAACATTGATTTTCCTGTCGTCTATCGAGCCATGGCGGGTTTTGACTCTATCGCTCAGGCGGCGGGACGATGTAACCGCGAAGGGCAACTGAATAACCAGGGTACCCTGGGCCGCACTGTGGTCTTCATGCCTCCAAATGACGCACCTCCTGGACTTCTCCGATGGGGGCAAATAGCTGGAGAGGAGACGCTCAAGCTCCATCCCGACCTGGCGGCGAGGCTCGACCCCGAAGTCTTCGAATACTACTTTGCGGCATTTTATCGCCAACAGCATAGCTTCGATACTAAAGGAATCATGAGTCTACTTGGCGGACGCGATGCCATTCATGCTCAGATTCAGTTTAGGACGGCGGCCGCACGATTCAACCTGATCGACGATTCTGCACAAGTGTCAGTGGTTGTCCACTATGACAACGGAAGAACCTTGGTTAACGAGGTCGAACACACCGGACCGTATCGTGACTTAATGCATCGAATCCAGCGATTCACCGTAACCATTCCGAAGCGGGCGGCACAGGTACTGACTGAGGAAGGATTCCTCCGTCCTGTGGTTAACCTTGACAATGTGTTTACTCAGACCGACCTGTGTACTCAGGGAAAGGATTTGAATCTTTATGACCCTGTTTTTGGTTTGCGGGTTGAAAGCCCCCGTCTGGGGGCTGTGGACAACATAATTTAGAAAGGAGGGACGATTGGAATATTTCAACAAGACGTTCTGCCTGGAGGTATCTGGTGATTTTGCCTGTTTCACACGGCCAGAAATGAAGGTGGAACGTGTCAGTTATGACGTCATTACTCCTTCTGCCGCCCGAGGCGTCTTCGAAGCGATCTTTTGGAAACCTGCTATTCGTTGGCGAATAACCAAGATTGAAGTCCTCAACCCGATTCTTTGGGTCTCGGTGAGGCGAAACGAGGTGGGATCTATCGCCACTGGTACCCCGATCTTCATTGAAGACAAACGGCAGCAAAGAGCAGGTCTCTTCCTTCGCCAGGTAGCTTATCGGTTGCACGCCAACTTAGAATTCATACCGCTACGCGACCGTGGAAAAGTTCATAATCCGATCCCGGACTGGCTAACTGACGAGGAAAGCCAAAATCTTCTCGCAACCGCGCACGAGAATGGGAACGAAAACCCAGCCAAGTACAACGCCATGTTCGAACGGCGTGCCCGAAAAGGTCAGTGCTTCCATCAACCGTATTTGGGAACACGGGAATTCGCTTGTTCGTTCCGGTTGGTGGACGATTTGGGGGCTGAACCACCCCCTGTGGATGAAACTCGTGATTTAGGATTCATGCTCTATGACCTAGATTTTGGCAATGCAAACGATATTAAGCCCGTCTTCTTCAGAGCTCGAATCGAAAAAGGTGTCGTGATCGTTCCGCACTGGGATAGCGACGAGGTACGACGATGATCCTGCAGGCGTTATATGATTATTACGAGAGAATGTCCGCCGACCCTGCAAATAACATGGCGCCAGAAGGTTTCGAGTGGAAGGAGATTCCTTTCCTGATTGTGATTGATCGAGAAGGGCGATTTGTTCGGCTTGAAGACACCCGAACGTTGGACGGGAAGAAGAAAGTTGCAAAGCGGTTCTTGGTCCCTCAGGGTGAAAAGAAAACGTCCGGCATAAAAGCAAACCTGCTGTGGGATGGCCCTGATTACGTTTTGGGTGCCAATCCCAGAAATAGAAATGACAGCGCAGAACGCCACAATGCGTTTTTGACACGGCTAAAGCCAATTCTTTATAACAACAAAGAAATAGTTGCAATCAAGGCTCTTTCGCGCTTTTTGTATTCTGGACCATTGAAGCAGGTTCTAGATACCAGTGGGGATTCACACGAATGGAAAGAAATATTAGAAGGAAATTTAAATCTCACGTTTCGTCTAGAGGGCGATAACCCGATAACGGACATTCTGAAGGATGTCCTTTCAAATCTCAAAGAATACCCAGGACCTCGTGGCTTATGCTTAGTCAAAGGTGAACAGAGCTACATATCCCGACTTCATCCCGCTATCAAAGGCGTTTGGGGGGCGCAACCATCTGGAGCGGCATTAGTCTCTTACAATTTACCGCCGTTCTGCTCTTTTGGAAAAGAACAGAACTTCAATGCACCGATGAGCAACAGTGCGACCTTCGCCTACACAACTGCGCTAAATTCGCTCCTTTTGAAAGGCTCTGATAACCGCCTTCAACTCGGTGATGCCTCGACCGTTTTCTGGACTCAGAAGCAAGCTGCGCGCATCGAAAAGCAGGTTAAGTCGTTCTTTGCACAGCCGCCTAAAGAGAAAGACGATCCCAATAAAGGTGTTGCCGATGCGAAACAACAGTTGGAATCGATTCTTACGGGAATTACGCCAGAGGAAAGCCAGGCAGGATTTTATATCCTTGGACTAGCTCCCAATGCTGCTCGGATCTCAGTGAGATTTTGGCACCAAGGAACCGTGGGTGAATTTGCGGAGAACATGAGAATACACTTGGCAGACTTAGAAATTGTGGCGCCCCAACATGACCAGCAAAGAATGGGTCTCATGTATTTGCTGGGAGCAACTGTGCTGGACTGGAAATCCGACAATATACCTCCCAACATTGTAGGTAACGTTATACGGGCAATATTAAGCAATGCACCTTACCCCGAATCTTTTCAGAATCAATGCTTAAGGCGAATTCGCGCTGAACAAAGCGTTCCTCGTGTTCGTGCCGCTATCCTTAAGGCATGCATCAACCGCAAGCTTCGCCTGCGTAACCACAAAAACGAAAAGGAGATGACAGTGTCCCTCGATCCATCTAATTCTGACCCAGGATACCTCCTGGGTCGACTCTTCGCCGTCCTGGAAAGAATCCAGGAAGACGCCAACCCCAACATCGGTGCGACGATTCGTGAGCGATTCTACGGAGCTGCTTCGTCGAATCCTGTTGCGGTGTTTCCTCAGCTACTTAAACTGAAAAATCACCACCTGGCAAAGCTGTCTAACAAAGGGCAGGTGATCAATCATGAGAAACGTTTGGCCGAGATTTTTGATGGTCTCGATACTCGAATGCCTTCCCACCTCGCGATGGACGAACAAGCGAAGTTCGCCATCGGCTACTACCACCAGCGCCAATCTTTTTTTACAAAAAATGTAGAATCCAAAGGAGACCAAGTATGAAACAGCCCATCACTAAACGCTACGATTTTGTCTATCTGTTCGATGTCCAGGATGGCAACCCTAACGGAGATCCCGACGCTGGGAACCTTCCTCGCATCGATGCTGAGACAGGGTTTGGGCTTGTAACCGATGTTTGCCTAAAACGAAAGGTCCGAAATTATGTCGAAATTGCAAAGCCAGCTACTGACGGATTCAACATCTTCATAAGAGAAAAAGCGATTCTGAATCTTTCAATTTTTAATGCATATACCCAGTTGGGTATCGATCTTGAGGCTGATCCCAAAAAATCAGAAGACGGAAAAAAAAGGAACTCGAAGGGAGAAGCTCAAGGAGGGGAAGTTCAGCGCGGCAGGATAAAAATGTGCGAACAGTTCTATGACGTACGATCGTTTGGTGCGGTAATGTCGACTGGAGCTAATGCAGGCCAAGTACGAGGTCCCATTCAGATGACGTTTGGACGATCCATTGATCCTGTGGTGACGTTAGAACATAGCATTACTAGGATGGCTGTGGCGACAGAAAAAGAAGCTGAAGCCCAGGGAGGAGACAACCGAACAATGGGCCGCAAGTACACCATCCCCTACGGCTTGTACCGCTCCCACGGTTTTATCTCCGCACATTTGGCGGCCCAGACAGGCTTTGGTCAGGAAGACCTTGATTTGTTCTGGGAGGCACTGGCCAATATGTTCGAACATGACCGCTCAGCGGCAAGGGGCATGATGTCAGCAAGGGGATTGTACGTTTTTGAACATGATACGGCTTTAGGTAACGCACAGGCTCACACCTTGTTTGATCTTATCAAAGTGAGTGCCGTGGAACCTACAAAACCGGCCCGCAGTTTCACAGACTACAAGGTGCAAATCGAAGGGGCGACACCGGCCGGGGTCAAACTGCTGAGAAAAATTGGTTAAGTCACGAAATGCCCAGAGTTTTCGAGTACAATGGGTACAAGTTCTTCTTTTTCAGCAACGAAGGTATTCCTGTCGAGCCGATCCATATTTATGTCCGAAAGGGTGGTGCGCAGGCCAAGATCTGGATTGAACCAAAGCCAGAGCTAGCAGAAAATTATGGTTTTTCTGCTAGAGAGCTAAGGGTGATTTTGGGGAAAGTCGAAGAATAGGTTGGTTTAATTAGGGGGACCTTGAATGCCTACTTCAGTTAAAGACTCCGTCGCGGTTAAAGTATGGTTCACGGACGATGATATTTGGGTCAAACTCGACGACGGACGCCAAATTGGGGTCCCTATCCGCCCCTACTGTCAGCCTCGCCGGAGCAGCGAATCGCCTTCGAAATCTCCGGCGGTGGACGTGGGCTACATTGGGACGATCTCGACGAGGATCTCTCGGTACAAGGCCTTGTTTTGGACATCCCAGATCGGACCAACCAACACTGATGTTTCTTTGACAGCTTTTCTGCGGACGATGCTTGGATATGCTCATCTTCGTTGCATACAGTCGGCAGATTCTGAATCGGGAAAAGGAGCTCTATATTGTTCATCGAAGACGAACTGTTCCCCCTGTCTGCGCTTCAACACTTCCTCTTTTGTCCTCGACAATGCGCACTGATCCATGTAGAACAAATCTGGGAAGAAAATCGATTCACTGCGGAAGGAACTGTCTTGCACGAAAGAGTGGACGAGGAGCATCGGGAACGTAGACGTATGAGTCGGACAGAATATTCGATGCCCGTTCGTTCCCTGGCTTTGGGTGTGTCCGGTATCTGCGATGTGGTTGAGTTTCAGGTGCGTTCCGACAAGAGTTATGAATCGGTAGTTCCTGTTGAATATAAGCGTGGTACTAATAAAGAGACCGATATGGACCGTGTACAACTTTGTGCGCAAGCCATTTGCCTGGAGGAAATGATGGGGGTGGTAGTGACAGAGGGGCATTTCTACTACTTGAAAGATCACCGACGGACGCGAGTGGAAATGACTGGCGAACTGCGTCAGACGACCGTTACCACCGCGACCAATGTCAGAGAACTGTTGGAATCGCAACGTACTCCTCGGCCAATCTACGTGCATGCCAAATGTGACCGCTGTTCGTTGATCGACTTGTGTCTCCCTAAATCTACAGGTGTTTCTGTCCGGGAGTATTTGGAAACAAATGCGTAAGCTTTTGAATACTCTTTACATCACCAGCCAAGGAACTTACGTCCATAAAGAAGGAGAAACTGTGGTCGTTGAAAAGGATCAGAAAAAGGTCCTTCAACTTCCCATACACACTCTTCAAGGTTTGGTTTGCTTTGGAAATGTTTTATGTTCTCCTTTTCTCTTAGGTTTTTGTGCCGAACGAGGGATTACTGTGACCTATTTAACCGAGAATGGTCGTTTTTTGGCGGCTGTGAACGGACCTCAGAACGGTAACGTGCTCCTACGCAAGGAACAATACCGTCGTTCAGACGATGCCGTTGCAAGTAGAAATATTGCTGCGCCAATTGTGGTAGCAAAAATCACCAATGCTCGTACGGTTTTGAGTCGCTTTCTTCGGGATCATTCCGACCGGCTCACATCAGACGCTGTACACAAGGCAGTCGTCACTCTTTCAGATATTTCTAAGCAAGTAAGTTCTTCTGAAGATATTGATACGATTCGTGGTTTTGAGGGACAGGCAGCAGCTGTGTATTTTAGCGTGTTCAATGAACTTATTCTCGACCAAAAAGAAGACTTTGTTTTTGTTGCGAGAAATCGGCGACCTCCACTCGACCCGATAAATGCGATGTTGTCGTTTACTTATACTTTGGTCACCCATGATATGCGATCTGCACTTGAAACTGTGGGGTTGGATCCTGCTGTTGGTTTCTTGCATCGAGATCGACCTGGTCGACCCAGTTTAGCTTTGGACCTGATCGAGGAATTTAGAAACTCTTTCGCCGATCGTCTCGTCCTTTCCATTATAAATCGCCGCCAAGTATCCAGAAAAGGTTTTACTTTTGCCGAGAACGGGGCGGTGAGTATGGACACCGAAACAAGGAAAACTTTGCTAGTAGAGTATCAAACAAAAAAGCAGCAAGAGGTTACCCATCCATTCTTGGGTGAAACGGTTCCCATAGGGCTTCTTTTTTTTCTGCAAGCCAATTTGTTAGCTCGTTATCTTCGAGGTGATTTGGATGGTTATCCGCCTTTTTTCTGGAGGTAGAAATGCTTGTCCTTGTCAGTTACGATGTTAATGTCTCTACACCTACGGGTCACCGGCGCCTTCGCCAAATTGCGAAGACATGCCAAGACTTCGGTCAGCGTGTACAATTCAGTGTTTTTGAGTGCATAGTAGAACCGGCACAGTGGGTTCAGCTCAAGAACAAACTTGAATCCATTATCGAACCGACAACTGATAGTCTTCGTTATTACTTCTTGGGAAGCAATTGGGAAAGGAAAGTTGAACACATAGGCGCTAAGCCTTCGCTAGACATTGAAGGGCCTATGATTATATAGCGCGAACCCCAATCAGACAGAAAAGCCCAAGGGGATCGCGGGGTGACTATCTTATTAACCAGGAAAGATTTAAAGCGGCAACTTTCGATCTAATACACAATTAGGGTTGGCATTCTCCTTGGATCGCAAAAGATACCTTGTAAAATGTTACTTTGTAATGATATTGTATCCGGAGAGTCGCTCCCCGCGCGGGAGCGTGGATTGAAACTGCATAGACAAACCCAGTGGGCTTGTCTATGCAGGTCGCTCCCCGCGCGGGAGCGTGGATTGAAACCGCTCATCACCGTTTCGACCAGGCGGATGTATAGGTCGCTCCCCGCGCGGGAGCGTGGATTGAAACAATCTCTTGCTGGCTCCAAACGGCACAGGGAAGAGGTCGCTCCCCGCGCGGGGAGCGACCTCTTTCC